>JARKOQ010000166.1 GCA_029976005.1 Aggregatilineales bacterium
GAGGTCGGAGGCGCGGACGGAGTTTTCCTTGGTGAATTTGTAGACGGCTTTCTTGACTTTGGCTTTGTCGCCCCAGTAGTCGTCAAAGGCTACGAGTTCCACGAACTGGCCCTTCTCCCACTTGACGAATTTGTAGGGGCCGGTGCCGACCGGGTCCTGGTTGAGGATGCCGTTGTTCTTCTTGACGGCCGCCGGGCTGACGATGAAGGCGGCGTGGGACATGGCCTGGTTGGCGAGGAAGGCGGCCATGGGTTTGTCGAGGATGAATTTGACGGTGTATTCGTCGACGACCTGGACGGCTTTTACGCCTTCGTAGACGAATTTGGCGTAGGGCATGTCGTTCTTGCGGTTGGGCTCGAGCTGGCGGTCGACGCTGAATTTGACGGCTTCGGCGTTGAAGGGGGTGCCGTCATGGAATTTTACGCCTTTGCGCAGTTTGAAGGTCCATTCCTTGCCGTCGGCGCTGACGCTCCACTCGGTCGCCAGGGCGGGCTCGACTTCGGTTCTGCCGGGTTTGTAGCGGACGAGGCCTTCGTACATCTGGAAGGTGATTTTCGAGGATTCGCTGTCGTCGGTGTAGGCCGGGTCGAGGGCTCGCGGCTCGGAGCCCTGCGCGAAGACCAGGGTGCTTTTCGCGGCGTCCTCTTTTTTGGTGCCGCCGCAGCCGCCAAGCGCGACGGTGCTCAGGAAGGCCACGATCAGCAGTAAGGCCCAGGTTTTTTTCGCCATGAGTCAATTCCTCCCGTTGCGGTAATAAGGTACTATTAACCAGACCGGGGGGAAATCCCTGCCCGCGCCGGAAAATGTTTTGGACGATTATTTATCGGGAGGGAATCGGCGGCCCGGTGGCTAATTATGATTGGGCGAAATTTATCGGAAGGAGCCGACTATGGGGAAGTATATCTTGCGGCGGTTGCTGCTGCTGGTGCCGGTGCTGTTCGGGGTGTCGCTGGCGACGTTCGTGGTCATGCATTCGTTCACGACCGACCCGGCGACCATCATCCTCGGCGAGCACGCAACCACCGACCGGATCGAGGCGCTCCGCGAGGAGCTGGGGCTGAACAAGCCCATTTACGTGCAGTTTTACGATTATATGAAGAATACCGTCCGGGGCGACCTGGGCAAGTCGGTTATCACCAAGACGTCGATCTCGACCGAGCTGGTGAAGCGCTTCCCGGCGACGGTGGAGCTGGCGGTGTCGGCGGTCTGCATCGCGACGGTGCTCGGCCTGGTGCTGGGGGTGGTGTCGGCCGTGCGCCAGAACTCGGTGTACGATTACGGGGCGATGACGGTAGCCCTGCTGGGGGTGAGCATGCCGATCTTCTGGCTGGGCCTGATGATGATCATCCTCTTTTCGGTAACGCTTGGCTGGCTGCCGGCGTCGGGGCGGATTTCGATCGGCATGGTGCCTGACGATATCACCGGCCTGTACCTGGTGGACGCGCTGCTGACCGGCAACATGGAGTCGTTCCGCGACGCTTTCCGGCACCTGATCATGCCGGCCCTGGCCCTCGGCTCGTACTCGACGGCGATCATCGCCCGCATGACGCGGGCGACCATGCTGGAGACCATCCGCCAGGATTATATCCGCACGGCCCGCGCCAAGGGGCTGCGGGAAGGCGCGGTTATCGTGAAGCACGCCCTCCGCAACGCCCTCATCCCGATCGTGACGGTCATCGGCCTGCAGATGGGCGCGCTGCTGGGCGGCGCGGTGCTGACCGAGACGGTGTTCTCCTGGCCGGGCATCGGCTCGTACGTGGTGGAGGGCATCCTGGTGTCGGACTACCCCCGCGTGCAGGGGGCGGTGCTGCTGATCGGCACGGTGTTCGTGCTGGTGAATCTTATCGTCGATATTATCTACGGGTATCTCGACCCGCGGATTCAACATTCTTAGGCGGGAGGCGGAATTATGGTACGCGAATTTTTGAGCCGCTTCGCCGCCTCAAGCTCGGCGATGATCGGCCTGGGGCTGCTGACCGTGCTGGTGCTGTGCGCGGTGTTCGCGCCGGCGCTGGCGCCGTACGACCCGAACAGCAGCGACCTGCCGAGCGCCCTCAAGCCGCCGAGCGCCGCCCATCTGCTCGGCACGGACGAGCTGGGGCGGGATATCCTCTCAAGGCTGCTGTACGGGGCGCGCCTGTCGCTGCTGGTGGGCGTGGAGGCGGTGGCGCTGGCCCTGGCGGTCGGCGTGGTCCTCGGGGCGGTGGCCGGGTTTTACGGCGGCAAGATCGAGACGGCTATCATGAGCGTTATGGATATCATGCTGTCTTTTCCGAGCATCCTGCTGGCGATCGCTTTCATGACGGTGCTGGGCCGGGGCCTGGACAAGGCGGTCATTGCCATCGGCATCGTGACCGTCCCCCACTACGCCCGCATCGTGCGCGGCTGCGTGCTGTCGGTGAAGGAGAATGTGTACGTGATGGCGGCGCGCTCGATCGGCAACGGCGACGGCCGGCTGATTTTCGTCCATATCCTGCCGAACGTGCTGGCGCCGATTATCGTCCGGGCGACCATCGGCGTGTCGGTGGCCATCCTCGAGGCGGCCGCCCTCGGGTTCCTCGGCCTGGGGGTCGAGCCGCCGACGGCGGAGTGGGGCACGATGCTGGGCTCGGGCCGGCAGACGATTTTCAACGCGCCGCATATCGTCACCTTCCCGGGGCTGGCGATCACGCTGACGGTTATGGCTTTCAATCTGCTGGGCGACGGGCTGCGGGACGTGCTCGACCCGCGGCTGAAGTAGGAGGCGGATGACGATGGCCGAACAAGCTTTACTGACGATCGATAATCTCGAAACGCATTTCCATATCGGCAAACGGGTGGTGAAGGCGGTCGACGGGGTCAGCCTGGCGGTGAAGCCGGGCGAGACGCTGGCGCTGGTGGGCGAGTCGGGCTGCGGCAAGAGCGTGACCGCGCTGTCCATCCTCCGCCTGGTGCCCGAGCCGCCGGCCCGCATCCGCGGCCGGATCGAGTTCCGCGGCCGCGATCTGCTGGCGCTGTCGCCGGCCGAGGTGCGCGATGTCCGCGGCAAGGATATTTCGATGATTTTCCAGGAGCCGATGACGTCGCTCAACCCGGCGTACACGGTCGGCGACCAGATCAGCGAGGCCGTGATGGCCCACGGCAAGGTAAAGAAGAAGGAAGCCTGGGCGCGGGCGGTGGAGATGCTGGGGCTGGTGGGCATCCCGTCGGCCGCCCAGCGGGCCGGCGAGTTCCCGCACCAGATGAGCGGCGGGATGCGCCAGCGGGTGATGATCGCCATGGCTTTGGCCTGCAACCCCAAGCTGCTGCTGGCCGACGAGCCGACGACGGCGCTGGACGTGACCATCCAGGCCCAGATCCTCGACCTGATCCGCAAGCTGGTGCACGAGCTGAACACGGCGCTCATCCTGATCACCCACGACCTGGGGGTGGTGGCCGAGATGGCCCAGCGGATGGCGGTGATGTACGCCGGCCGGATCGTGGAGGAGGGGTCGGTGGAGGACGTGTTCGCGGCGCCCTGCCACCCGTATACGCGGGGGCTGATGGATTCCATCCCCAGCCTGGAGGGCAAACGCAAGCAGCGCCTGCACGTCATTGAGGGCGTGGTGCCCGACCTGGCCCAGTTGCCGGCCGGCTGCACGTTCGCGGGGCGCTGCGAGCACGCCCGGCCGCAGTGCGGGGCGGAGTACCCGCCGTTGCGGGCGCTGGGCGACGGCCGCCTGGTGGCCTGCCATTTCCCGCTGGGAGGGATGGCGCGATGAGCGAGCAGGAGTTGCTGCTGTCGGTGCGCGACCTGCGCAAATATTTCCCCATCCGGGGCGGGCTGTTCGGCCAGCCGGTCGGCTACGTGCGGGCGGTGGACGGGGTGTCGTTCGACGTCCGGCGGGGCGAGACGCTGGGGCTGGTGGGCGAGTCGGGCTGCGGCAAGTCGACGACCGGCCTGGCGGCGCTCAGGCTGATCGAGCCGACCGCCGGCCAGGTGCTGTTCGAGGGCCGCGACGTGACGGGCTTCGGCAAGCAGGAGCTCAGACAGTTCCGCCGCCACGCCCAGATCGTTTTCCAGGACCCGTACGCTTCGCTCAACCCCCGCATGCCGGTGGGCGACATCATCGCCGAGCCGCTGATGCTGCACAACATTGCCAGCGGCGCCGAGCGGGCCAAACGGGTCGACAAGCTGCTGCGGGTGGTGGGACTGGGGCCCCAGCATGCCCGCCGCTATCCCCACGAGTTTTCGGGGGGCCAGCGGCAGCGGGTCGGCATCGCCCGCGCCCTGGCGGTGGAGCCCAAGCTGGTGGTGTGCGACGAGCCGGTGTCGGCGCTGGACGTGTCGATCCAGTCGCAGATTCTGAATCTGCTGGTCGAGCTGCAGCAGGAGCTGGGGCTGACCTATCTGTTCATCGCCCACGGGCTGAATGTTATCAAGCATATT
>JARKOQ010000200.1 GCA_029976005.1 Aggregatilineales bacterium
CAGGTCATGTCGCCGCGCTCGACGATCCCCGCGTCGTCGGGGTGCATGGCGATCGGCGCGCCGTATTTCTCGCGCAGGTAGGCGGCATTCCCGCTGTGATCGAAATCGCCGTGGGTGAGCGCGATCAGCTTGAGGCGGCCGGGTTGGCAGCCCGCGCGCTCCAGCGCCTGATCGATCCGGTTGCGCTGGGCGGCGCGTCCCGTGTCGATCAGGATGAAGCCGTCCCCGGCCCGCACCAGGTAACAGCTCACCATGACGTTGAGCATGAAAGGGGTCGTAATCGCAGTCGTTTCCACGGGCATTGTTTTCCTCCTCGAAGGGTGGCAAATGGCCTTCAAAATCACCAAACGCGCGGCAGGCTTTACCGGCCCAACCGCGGCCCGCCCGGTCCGGTTGTGCCGCGCGAGAGGCCGCCGGACTTCAGCCGCCCGGCTGGGTGAGGATCAGCGCCATCGTCGCCGCGTCGATGTTGCCGCCGCTCAGGATCACCCCAATCCGGCCGGAGGCAGCCACCGCGCCGCTGAGCAGCGCGGCCACGCCCAGCGCGCCGGACGGCTCCACGACCAGCTTCGTCCGCTCAAACAGGAAGCGCACGGCCTCGATGATCGCGGCTTCGCTGACCGTCCGCATGTCGTCGACGTAGTCCAGCACCAGGGGGAAGGTGACCGTCCCCAGGCTGGGCGTGCGCGTCCCGTCGGCGATGGTGGGCGGGTGGTGGACGGTCTGCAAGGTTTTGGTGCGGAAGGAGCGGGTGGCGTCGTCGGCCAGTTCTGGCTCGATGCCGATCACCCGGCAGGCCGGGCACAGCCCCTTGGCCGCGATGGCCGAGCCGCTCAGCAGCCCGCCGCCGCCGCACGGCACCAGCAGGGCGTCCAGCGGCCCCACGTCCTCGCACAGTTCCAGGGCGGCGGTGCCCTGCCCGGCGACGATGGCCAGGTGGTCATAGGGCGGCACCAGGGTGTAGCCGTGCTCGGCCGCCAGGGCCTCGGCGATCTGGCGGCGATCCTGGGCGGCCGGGTCGTAGCTTACGATCTGCGCGCCGTAGCCTGCCGTGGCCGCGCGCTTGATCGCGGGGGCGTCATCCGGCATGACGACGACCGCCTTCGCCCCCAGCAACTGGCAGGCCAGGGCCACCGCCTGGGCGTGGTTGCCGGAGGAATAGGTGATCACGCCCCGCGCGCGTTCCGCCTCCGAGAGCAGGCCGATCGCGTTATACGCCCCGCGAAACTTGAACGCGCCGATGCGCTGCAAGTTCTCGCATTTCAGAAAGACCTCGGCCCCCACGCGGGCGTTCAGCGTGCGTGAGGTCACCACCGGCGTGCGGTGGGCCTGACCCTTCAGGCGCTGGCTGGCCGCCTGGACCTGATCGAACAACATGCGCGCTCCTTCCGGCCTGTTGAGCCGGACGACATGCCACCAAGAAAAAACAGGGGCGCGGCCCGTCCTCAACCGCCTCACCCCTGCCTTTCAATTCAACATTCAACACTCAGAATTCAAAATTGTCTTTCCCTACCCCTCCGGGATTTGCATGATCTTGAGGAAGTTGGTCGCGCCGTGCTGGCTGAAGGGGTGCCCGCCGGTAATGACCACCAGCTCGCCCGGCTTGCCGTAGCCCTGCTCGATCACGGTCGGGATGATCCGGTCCCAGAATTCCTGGTCGTTATTGAAGTAGACCGACCGGATCGGGGTGACGCCCCACAGCAGGCTCAGACGGCGGCAGATGTGCTCGTAGGGCGTCAGGGCGATGATCGGCACGGGCGGCCGGTAATGGGCGACCCGGGTCGCCGTGCTGCCGGATTGGGTGAAGACCCAGATCGCGCTGATCGGCAGGGCCTTGGCAATGGCGCTGACCGCCGTGCCGATCGCCTGCTGGGTGGTGTGGACGGTGTGCAGCAGCCACTCGGAGTTATCCGCCAGCTTGCCGACCCGGCCGTCGTCGCCCTGCTCGACCGCCTCGGCGATGCGGGCCATCGTCGCCACCGTATCGACCGGGTACTCGCCGATCGAGGTCTCGCCGCTGAGCATCACGGCGTCACTGCCGTCCAGGATGGCGTTGGCCACGTCGCTGACCTCGGCCCGGGTGGGCGAGGGGTTGTGGATCATCGATTCGAGCATCTGGGTGGCGGTGATGACCGGTTTGGCGCGGTAGTTGGCCGCGTCGATGATATGCTTCTGGATGATCGGCACCTGCTCCAGCGGCAGCTCGACCCCCAGGTCGCCGCGCGCGACCATCACGCCATCGGCCACGTCCAGGATATCGTTGAGCACCGCCAGGGCTTCCGGGCGCTCGATCTTGGCGATCACGGGCGTGTCATGCCCCGCGACACGGATCAGGTCCTTGGCCTGCACGACATCCTGCGGGCGGCGCACGAATGAGATCGCCACGTAGTCGACGCCCTGCTCCAGGCCGAAGTGCAGGTCGGCGATATCCTTCTCGGACAGGGTCGGGGCGCTGATCGCCACGCCGGGCAGGTTGATGCCCTGCTTTTCGCGCAGCATGGCGTCGTTGAGCACCCGGCAGCGCACCTCGGTCGCGGTCTTGTCCAGCACTTCCAGCTCGATCAGCCCGTCGGAGAGCAGGATCGTGTCGCCGGGGCTGACGTCCTGCACCAGGCCCTGATAGGTCGTGCTGACCCGCTCGGACGTGCCCAGGATGCTTTCCTCGACCGTGATGGTGAAATCCTGTCCGGCCTTGAGGGCGACGGGCTGTCCGCCCGCCAGTTTGCCGGTGCGTATCTTCGGCCCGGACAGGTCTTGCAGGATGGCGACCGGGCGGCCGCATTCGGCGGCGGCGGCGCGCACGCGCCGGATTCGCCCGGCGTGCTCGTCGTAGGAGCCGTGCGAGAAGTTCAGGCGGGCCACGTTCATCCCGGCCCGGATGAGGCTGGCGAGCACGGTCGGTTGGTCGGTAGCCGGGCCGAGCGTGGCGACGATCTTGGTTTGACGCATGTGGTTTCCCCCCTCTATCGGTGCGCGGGGCAGTCAGGGATGATTTCCCCCCAAAAAACAAACAGACGTTGGTATCTGGCTACGGCATCGGGATCTCTCCGTCGCCGTAGGGGCGGTTCGCGAACCGCCCAATAGGCGTCAAGTGAACGAGCCAATGGTGGCGCGGCGGCCACGCCGGGGACTCAAGTCCCCGGCTACGGACACGAAGTCCGCTGAAGCGGACTGGGGATTGGGCGTTCTTTGAGTCCACTTTCAGTGGACTTGGTACCCCTAGCCCGCGACTTGAGTCGCGGGCGCTCCAACGGCCGCCATCTCAAGATCGGATCAGGTGTCTTATCTTGACGCCTATGGAGCGGTTCGCGAACCGCCCCTACAACGGCATCCATCTCATCCGGTTTGCCGGATCAGCCAACATTGAGCGTTATTGGTTGGCCGCATCCGTCCGCGACACCGCCCTTACACACGCCTACCCGCGCAACGCGGCGGCGATGGCCCGGATGTGATCGGGCGTGCTGCCGCAGCAGGCCCCGATGATCGTCGCGCCGTCGGCGCGCAGCTTGAGCGCGAACTCGGCCATGACTTCCGGCGTGGCGTCGTAGATCAGCGCGCCCTCGATCAAACGCGGCAGGCCGGCGTTGGCCTTGGCGATCAGGACCGCCTCCGGGTTGATGGCGTGCATTTTGCGGATGACTTCCTGCAATTCGTCCGGCCCCTTGCCGCAGTTGCCGCCCAGGGCCACCACGCCGTAACCGCTCAGTTCGGCGATGGCCTGCTCCGGCGTGACGCCCATCATCGTCCGGCCGTTGGTGTCGAAGGTCATGGTCGTGACCAGCGGGAAGGCCGGATCGGCCCGGCGCGCGCCGGTCACGGCCGCCCTGACTTCGCCCAGGTCGGACATGGTTTCGATCCACAGCACGTCGACGCCGCCTTCGATCAGGGCGCGGGCCTGGGCCTCGAAGGCCGCGACCGCGTCTTCCTCGGCCAGCAGGCCGTAGGGTTGGAGCATCTGCCCGGTCGGGCCCATCGATCCGGCCACGACGACCGGCTGCGGCACGCGGTCGGCTTCCAGGCGGGCCAGTTCCGCCGCCGCTTTGTTCAGCTCGTGGACGCGCTCGCCCAGCCCGTGCATCTCCAGGCGGTAGCGAACCCCGCCGAAGGTGTTGGTCAGGATGATCTGCGAGCCGGCGTCGATGTAGCCCCGGTAGACGATCCGGACCTTGTCCGGCTGCTCGACGTTCCACAGTTCCGGCGCGCGGCCCTGGCCCAGGCCGAGCGACATCAGCATCGTGCCCATCGCCCCGTCGGCGATGATGGGCTTCCCGGTGGCGAGTAAGGCGGTCAGGCTGGTGCGCATGGAAGGCTCCTCAAAGACAGTGAACAGTTATTAGTTATCAGTTCTTAGTAAAGACAAAGCAGATGCCGAAGTCACCCGCGTTGATCAGTCTCCGCAGGCGACCCGCTCGACGAAGGGACGGCCAGGTGCGGGAAGGGGTCGCTGGCGTGCGGGATCGGCATGGCCGCCACGAAGGCCTCCTGAAAATCGGGATGGCTGCCCGTCTCCAGGTATTCTACCCGGCGGGCGGCCTGGGCCGCCAGCGCGCGCTGCTCGACGTTGAGCAGGGCGATCCGCGCCCCGTCCCCGGCCGAGTTGCCCACCGCGCTCACCCGGTCGAGGTCGCAGTCGGGGATCAGGCCCAGGATCATGGCGTGGCGCGGGTCGATGTAGCTGCCAAAGGCCCCGGCCAGCTTGATTTTATCCACTTTGTCCACGCCCAGGGCGTGCATCATCAACTTGGCCCCGGCGTACAGCGCGCCCTTGGCGAGTTGTATCTGGCGCACGTCGGTCTGGGTGACGACCACCGGCTGGCCGCTGGCGGTCTCCTCCGCCGGGGCCAGCACCAGCTCGCCCAGCCTGCCGTCAAAGCGCACCGCCGGGCAGCGCTGCGGCGCGTCCGCCGCGAAGCGCCCGCTGGCGTCGATCAGACCCGCCGCGTACAGCTCCGCCACGACCTCGATGATTCCGGAGCCGCAAATGCCGGTCGCGCCGAGCTTGGTGCCCGGCGTTAGCTCGTCGCTCCAGCGCTCGTCGCCGATCACGCGGTAGCGCACCTTGCCGCTGGCCGGGTCGATCCGCACGCGCTCGATCGCGCCCGGCGCGGCGCGCTGGCCGTGCGAGATCTGCGCCCCTTCGAAGGCCGGGCCGGTCGGGCTGCTGGCGGAGATCATGCGATCCTTATTGCCCAGCAGGAGTTCGGCGTTGGTGCCCACGTCCACCACCAGGACGATCTCGTCGTTGAGGTGGGGCTGTTCGGCCAGCAGCACGCCCACGTTATCCGCCCCGACGTAGCCCGCGATGCACGGCAGCAGGTGGGCCGCCGCGCCGGGATGGACGGCGCGCAGGCCCAGGTCGCGCGCCTTGAGGTCGAGCGCGCCCTCGGTCGCCAGGGCGAACGGCACCCGGCCCAGGTATTCCGGATCGAGGCCCAGCAGCAGGTGGTGCATGACCGTGTTGCCGACCAGGACGACATCGCAGATCGCGGCCGGATCGATTTCCGCCGCGCGGGCGGCGCCGGTCGTCAGGTCGTTGAGGGCCTTGATCACGACCCGGTTCAGGCGCTCCACGCCGTCGGCTTCCTGCATGGCGAAGCTGACCCGGCTCATCAGGTCTTCCCCGAAGCGCACCTGGGGGTTCATCATGGCCTCGGTCGCCAGCAGCCTGCCGCTGCGCAGGTCGAGCAGGTAGGCCGCGATCGTGGTCGTGCCGACGTCCACCGCCAGCCCGTAGAGCGTATCGGTATAGCCCGGCTCGACCCGGATCACCTCCTGCCCCATCCAGACGGTGACGGTGATGCCCCAGTGCAGGTCGCCGTCGGCGTCGCGGCGCTCCCCGGCGCGCAGGGCCTTTTGCAGGCCGAGCAGGGCGGGACGGTCGATCCGCAGCCCGTCCAGGCCCCATTCGGCCTCAAGCGCCGCCCGGACGCGCTGCCAGTCGGCCATGCCGCCCAGGCTGGCCGGCTCGACCTCGACGTAGTACAGCCGCACGGCGGGGGCGAGGTCGATCAGCACGTCGCTGGCGGCCTTGCGGATGACCTGCTTGCGGGCCTGGCTTTCTTCCGGGACGGTGATCAATACGTCGCCCAGGATGCGCGCCGCGCACGCCATGCGCCGCTCGCCCAGGTCGTAGCCGTGCGCGGCGGCGTAGGCCCGTTCGGTCTCGTCCGGCGGGCTGAGGTGCTCGGCGCGGGAGACGAGGCCGTGCCTGGGGAAGTCGCCGCGCTCCACGATCACCTGGCACTTACCGCAGGTCTGCCGCCCGCCGCAGATCGCCTCCAGTTCCACGCCCAGGCCGCGCGCCGCCTCCAGCACGGTCACGCCGTAGGGAACGTCGCCGCGCCGTCCGGAAGGCAGCAGCACGAGGCGGTGGGTTTGATGGGGATGGTTGGCGGAGTCGGCCATGAGCAGGTGTCCAGTGGCAGCGTATTCGAATTGCCCTTGATTGTATTGCGCCATCACCAGCTATGCACGATCACGCTGCCCAATCGCAGCAGGAGATCGGCGTCGGTATACCCTTCGGCCTCGATGTGCTGGCCGTCCCAGAACTGGTAGATTGCCAGCTTCAGATCGTAGCTCCCGTCGACGACCGAGGCGGGGATCGGGATGATACGCTCGTCGACGTACAGGCGGCCCGGCTCCCACTGGCTGGTTTCGATCGGGCCATCGACGATCGCGGGCCGGTCGCTCTGGATGACGACCGAGGGGAACAGGGCATAGACGCCGATGCTGTAGTCGCGGGGGGCC
>JARKOQ010000211.1 GCA_029976005.1 Aggregatilineales bacterium
TCGCGGAAAGTGACGGACACGATTCCCTCCGAAATGTTGAATGATGAATGCTTAATTTTGAATAGAGAGCCGTGCATACGGATAGACGGTTGGTTCTGATTTCCACCGGCGGTGTGTCGAATTTGAACCAAAAGCGAGACATCAGTCATATTCCGGACTTATTGCTTTTAATTCAAAATTCAACATTCATAATTCAACATTCGTCTTTAGCCCGTTGCCGGTCAGCGGGACGACAATCTCGGCCGGGCCGTCCAGGACGGCCCGCACCTGGGGCAGCACGGCGACGGCGGTCGCGCTGGTCGGCTCCACGAACAGGCCCCGGCGGGCCAGGGTGGTCTGGGCGGCCAGAATGGTCTGGTCGCCGGCGCGGAAGGCGCCGCCTTCGGTCTCGCGCATGGCGGCCAGGATGGCTTTGCCGCGCAGCGGGCGGGCGATCTGGATGCCGTCGGCTACGGTCTGGCCGCTGCCGGACGGCGTGACGTCCTCCGCGCCCCCCTCGACGGCGCGCACGATCGGATCGTAGGCGGCGGACTGTGCCCCGAACAGGCGCGGCATCCGGTCGATCAGCCCGGCGTCCAGCAACGCCCTGAAGCCACGATACAGCCCCAGGAACAGCAAGCCCTGCCCGATGGGGCACACGACCGCCGTTGGCGCGCGCTGGCTCATCTGTTCCCAGATTTCCCAGGCGTTGGTCATCTGCCCGGCGATGAACAGCGGATTCCAGGCATGGCTGGCATAGACCATACCGGCGGCGGCCGCTTCCACGGCGGTGGTGACGTCGGCGCGCGTGCCGCCGATCTCGACGACCTCGGCCCCGAAGCGCGCGATCATGCCCTTCTTGGCGGCGGGAGCAGCGGCGGGCACGAAGATGCGCGCCCGCATCCCGATCCCGGCGGCATAGGCGGCGATCGACGCCCCGGCGTTGCCGGACGAATCCTCGATCACGGCCTCGACATCCTGGCCCAGCAGGTAGTTCAGCAGCACGGCCGAGCCGCGATCCTTGTAGGAGCTGGTCGGGTTGAGGTATTCCAGCTTGGCCAGGAAGGGCGCGCCGTCCCCGGTGTTGACCGGGATGAGCGGCGTCATACCCTCGCCCAGCGAAAAGCGGCGGTGGGTGGGCAGCATGGCCGCGTAACGCCACAGCGACCATTCTTGCGCGCGGATGGCGTCCGCGTCGAAGGGCGGCAGCGTCTCGATCTCCAGCGGGCTGGCGCAGACCGTGCAGCGCCAGTCTGTTGGCGCGGCGCGGTGGCCGCACGCGCAACACACGAGGTGGATAGGTTCATCCGGCATGGGCACGATCCGATCGGGTGCGAAGGCGGGCACAGGTTATGTAGTGCTCAGGCGTCCGGCCGGTCCGGGTCGACGTCGCATGTGACGTAGTCAATCACGTCCCCATACTCGACGTGGCCGTTGGGGCAGCGCCACAGGGCCAGAACGGCGCTGCCGCAGCCCGCCTGATCGTGGTAGCGGTGAAACTCCATCGGGCTGCCGCAGACTTCACAGCGGACGGTGTCGGTGGTGGTGGAAGGTTGGGTGGTCATGACGATGAGGCTTTCACGTGAGTGCTCTCGGACGGCGGCTCCATTGTAACGCCGCGCCCCGGTGGAACCAACCGTGTTTCGCTCACTGGCGGGGGAAATAACAGCGCACCTGCCGCGAAGGCAGGTGCGCCGGGGTGAACCAATGGGCAATGTAACGGCGTTTACGGGTACTTGCGGTTGAGCATCCGGGGATAGGGGATCGTCTCGCGGATGTGGGGCAGGCCGCACACCCAGGCCACGACGCGCTCCACGCCCAGGCCAAAGCCCGCGTGCGGCACGCTGCCGAAGCGGCGCAGGTCGATGTACCAGCTATAGGCTTCTTCCGAGATGTTCATCGTTTTGACGCGCTGGGCCATCAGGTCGCGGTCGAAAATGCGCTCGCTGCCGCCGGTGATCTCCCCGTAGCCTTCCGGCGCGAGCAGGTCGGTGCAGTTGACGACCCTGGGGTTGTCCTTGTTGGGTTCCATGTAGAAGGCTTTGGCTTCCACCGGGTAGTGGGTGACGAAGACCGGCTTGTCGAACATCTCGGCCAGGGCGGTTTCGTGCGGCGCGCCCAGGTCATCTCCCCATTCGATCTTCAGGTTCTCCTTCAGCTCCGGGTCGCCGGTTTCGGCGGCCAGCTTTTGCAGGCGCGCCACGGCCTCGGTGTAGGTGATGCGCGGGAAGGGGGCGATCACGTTTTCCAGCTTGGAGGTATCGCGCTCCAGGATCGCCAGTTCCTGGGCGTGCTTACTCAGCACGGTCTGGACGATGTAGGAGACGAATTCCTGCTCCATGCCGATCAAGGCGTCCAGGTCGAAGAAGGCCATTTCCGGCTCCACCATCCAGAATTCCATCAGGTGGCGGCGCGTCTTGGATTTCTCCGCGCGGAAGGTCGGCCCGAAGCAGTAGACCTTGCCGTGGGCGGCCATGTTGACCTCGTTGTAAAGCTGCCCGGTCTGGGCCAGGTAGGCCGGCTCGCCAAAGTAGTCGATCTCGAACAGGGTGGTGGTGTTTTCCCCGGCCGCCGGGGTCAGGATCGGCGTGTCGACCAGCAGGTAGCCGTGGTCGTCCAGCCAGTCGCGGATCGCCTTGATGATCGTGGCCCGGATGCGCAGGATGGCCCACTGGCGGCTGGAGCGCAGCCACAGGTGGCGGTTGTCCATCAGGAATTCGATGCCGTGATCCTTGGGCGTGATCGGGTATTCGTCGGCGTTCTGGATGACTTCCAGCGACTTGACGCCGATCTCGTAGCCGCCGGGGTAACCCGGCGCGCGCTCGTCCTTGCGCACCGTCCCGGTCAGGATCAGGGAGGATTCCTGGGGCAGGGCCTTGGCCGCCTCGAATTCGGCCTCGCTGACTTCTTTCTGGAAGATCACGCACTGGGCGATGCCGGAGCCATCGCGCACCTGCATGAAGACCAGCTTGCCCTTGTGAGTCTTGTTGTACAGCCAGCCGCGAACGAAAACTTCTTGCCCCTCATATTGGGCGATATCCTGAATGAGCATGGACGTGGCCATGAGTTGTCCTTCTGTGACGGGAAACAGGTCGGCGTCTTGGATGGCGGTATTGTAGCGAAGCCTGGCGCGCCCTGCCAGCCTGCCCTTGAGGGCCATCGCATCAAAAAAGATGAACCGCCAAAACGCCAAGAATGCCAAAGAAAAACGCGGAGGAAAGGCTCCTGGAATCTTTTTTGACTTTGCGACCTTCGCGGTCTTTGCGGTGAGATGCTTTTCTCGGTTTGGTGCGGCGGGTCTGCTGGCGCTTTACCGGAACCGGCCGGGTGTGTACAATCGCGCCGTTTCGGGTTGTCTGAGAGTGAGCCGCCATGTCGCACGATCCCGCCTCACCTATCCCCTCCACGGAAGCGGCGCAATCCGTCCCCCTGTCGCGCGATGCGAGCCGGACCGCGGCGCGGAATGCCGCCGCGCTGGCCGTCGCGTCGATCGCCTCCAAGGGCGTGCTGTTCCTCTGGCAGCTCGTGCTGATCCGGTTCCTGACGCAGGGGGAATACGGCATCTACGGCACGCTCGGCGGGATGATGGTCGTCGCCGCCACACTGCCGGAGTTCGGCATGGGGCTGATCGTCCTGCGCGACGTGGCCCAGCGGCGCGAGCTGGCCGGCAAGACCCTGGCCGCAACGCTGGTCATCCAGCCGCTTTTCGGCCTTGTCGCGTATGGCGGGCTGATTCTGGCCGGGGCCTTGCTCGGATACAGCCCGGAGATTCGCGCGCTGCTGCCGCTGGCAGGGCTGAGCCTGTTCGTGGACCTGCTGGGCAACATGGTCCACAACCAGCTTCTGGCCCGCGAACAGATGATCGTCCCGTCGATCATCGGCGTGGGGCATATCCTGCTGCTGGTCGCGCTGGTGGCAGTGGCTCTGTTCGGCGGGCTGGGACTGCCCGGCCTGTACTGGGCGACGATCGCCGCCGGGGCGGCGCGGGCGCTGGTCTACTGGGTGGCCCTGGTGCGCGGCGGGATCGGGACGGTCTGGCCGCTCGATCGGGCGATTGTGGGAGGATTGCTGATCAATGGCGCGCCGCTGGCCGTCAATTCGCTGATGGGCAGCGCCTACCAGCACATCGACAAGATCGTGACCACGGCGACCATCGGGGAGGCCAATACCGGGTTGCTGACGGCCGCCTTCGTGCTCGTGGCGGGGATGGTGGAACTGCTCAATACCACCGTCATGGTGGCCGTGTTCCCGATGATGAGCCGCCAGCACGGCGAGCGCGACCTGGAGGCGTTTGACTTCCTGGTCGGCAAGCTGGCCTACCTGACTCTGGTGGTCGCCCTGCCGATCGGACTGGCGATCTCGCTGCTGGCCTCGCAGGTCGTGCTCATTTTCGGCAGCGGCTATACCGCGACGACCGACGTGCTGGCCGTGCTGATCTGGTACGGCGTGATCACGATGGTTGGCAACGTATTCGCCCAGGTGATGATGATCCGCAACCAGCAGACGCGCCTGCTCTTTCTGCGGGCGGGCGGGTTGGTGTTCAACATCGTGCTGCTGCTGATTCTGCTGCCGCGCCTGGGCACGCCCGGCGCGGCCGTGAGCAGCGTCGTCGCGGAGCTGGTCATGGTGCTGGTGCTGATGCGCCAATGGGATACGGATGGCCGCTGGCTGCGCGGGCTGCTTCCCCGCCTGAGCCGCCTGCTGCTGGCCGCGGCCGGGATGGCGGCGGTCATCCTGGCCCTGCGCCCCTCGGAGATGGCGACGGCCGATCCCCAGGCCGCGCTGCGCCTGGGGCTGGCCCTGCTGGGCGGCGGGCTGATCTACGTCGGCCTGGTATTGGGCGCGGGGGCCATCGCCCCCAACGACCGGGCCTTCATCCGGCAGGTACTCGTCTCCATGCCCGGCGGCGGCCTGGTGGCGCGCGTCTGGAAGTAACCCCCGCCGTCAGGACGCCAGTTCCGTAAGCCGCTGGCGCACGTCCCACAGGTAGGGATCGCCATCGAGCAGGGCCTGATAGACCCGCCGCGCGCTGGCCAGGTCGCCGCTGGCTTCCAGGCGGTCGGCCAGCCAGAGCCACGGCTCGTATTCGTAACGGTACAGCTTGGGCGTGCGGGTCTGGGGCAGCATGTCGAACGCGGCGGGCCGCCCGTAGACCGACATGGCGTAGTCCTGGCGCGTGATTAGCGGCGGGACGGCCTGAACCAGCATCTGGTTGATGAGGGCCGGATCACCGCCGCGCTGCTCCTCGATTTGAGCCAGAACGTACCAGCTTCGGGTGGAGAGGCGCGCGTAGGTGAACAGCCCGGTCTGGGCAAGCTGGCGGGCATCCATGCCAAGCTGCTCGATCGCGCCATCCGTGCGGAAGGCGATTTCGGCCAGCCGGTTGTAGTCCGCCCAGTAGTATTCGGTGGTCTTCTGCAGGGCATCCAGGAAGTAGCATTCCGGGCAGGGGGCGATTGTCGCGTCGTCGACCGCCATCGCCCAGTCCCCCAGGTCGCGCAGCAGACGGAACGAGGCCGAGTCCACGTCGACCGTCCGGGCGATGCGGGTCGCGGCCTCCAGGTCGCCCGCGCCGGTCGCCAGGCGCACGCCCACGGCGGGCTGGTCGGCGAAATAGGCCACGGCCTCCTGAAGGACTTCCCGGTGCCAGGGATGGGCCGGGTCGGTCCAGAAGCCGGAGGAGCCGATGTCCGGCTCGCGGCGCAGGGCTTCGAAGTAGGCCGCGCGGGCTTCCTCCAGGCGGCCCAGGGTTTCCAGGTATTCCCCCAGCTTGAGGTGATAGCCCGGCTCGGTCGGGTTCCAGGTGATGGCGGTTCGAACCGCCTCGACCGCGTCCTCTGTGCGCCCGGCCTGGGCGTAAAGGCCCGCCAGGTTGAACCATCCAGTGTCCCAGGTCGGATCGAGCTGCTGGGCGGTTTCGTGGGCCGCGATGGCCGGTTCCAGGCTGTTGTCCGGATCAGTCTGGGCCATCCGCCCCAGGATGAAGGCTTCCTGCAGCGGATACAGATGCAGGTCGGGATCGGCTGCGTGGGCGGCGCGGGTTTCGTCCAGAGCCGCCGCGAAGTCGTTCAGCCCCAGGGCGCGTTGGGCGCGGTCCTGGGCCAGATTCCCGGCGTGAACCGGCAGATAGGCGAGCTGGATCACGGCGAGCAGGGCCAGGGTCGCGCCAACCGGCCAGCGCCGGGCGGCGGCAGGCAGCCGAGGCGCGTCGATGGCCTGGGCGCGCGTGACCTGCCCGGCCACGGTATAGGCGGCAAAAACGATCAGGGGAAGGAGCAGGGCAGTCAGGGTGAAGGTATCGACCAGGCTTTGCACGCCAAAGCCCAGCAGGGCAGCCAGCCCGCCTTCCAGACGCCGCCGCCGTCCGGGCGAGGCGGCCTGCCAGGCCCGCCACCAGGCGCGGACGAAGGCGATCCCCAGCCACAGCGCGACCGCCACGCCGGCCAGCCCGCCTTCGGCCAGGGTGTGCAGGGGGAGGTTGTGGGCGGTCACCAGCCGGTCCTGCGCCAGGGCCAGATCGGGATCGCCGTAGTAGCGCAGTTGCAGCCCGTACTGGTAGGGGCCGACTCCGAGCAGGGGGTGATCGGCGGCCATTTCCAGCGCGCTCTGCCACAGGTCGAGGCGGTTTTCATCCCCGGAGCGCAGCGGGCTGCGCAGGGTGGACGCGAACACAAACACCACCAGGGCGGCCCCGGCCAGCCCGGTTGCGCCGATCAGCAGGCGCGGGTCCAGCACGGGCCGCAGGAGGCGCGGGAAGCGTCGGCGCACGGTGGGCCGCAGCAGCCAGGTCAGGATCAGAAGGCCGCTGGAGGTTGCCAGGGCCATCTGCGCGCCGCGCGACTGGGTCAGGAGCAGAGTGGCGGTCAGCGCCGCGGCGAGCAGCCACAGCCCGACGCGCAGGTCGCGCTGGCGGGCGGTCAGCGCCCAGGCGGCGGTGATCGGGATGAGGCTCGCCGTGAAGCAGCCCAGCAGGGTGGAGACGTTCAGGGCCAGGGCCAGCCGGTGCCAGATCGGGGGGAACAGGCCCGCGCCTACCTGCGGCCAGCTCACCACGAAATCCGGCGAGAGGGGCAGCCCGAAGTACCACGCGACGGCCTCGATCCCGCTGAGCAGGACGACCACCGCGCCGACCGTGAACAGGGCTTCCATGACCCAGCGCTGCCGGCCGCGACGCATCAGGTCGGTGAGCAGGTAGAAGGCCAGGATGTTGACCAGGATCGGCCAGGTGTATTCCAGGCTGACGCGCCGGTCCAGGGCGAACAGGGCCGAGAGCAGCCAGACGAAGCCGGTTGCCAGCAGCGGTCGATCCAGCGGGGTCGCCGGGAAACCGCGCCGCTCGCGCCAGAGGGTGATCAGCCAGCCCGCCAGCACCAGCATGGTCAGCACCTGATGGACGATCCGCAGCGTGGCCGAGCGTTCGGTGTAGAAGGTGCCGCCGATCAGGCAGAAGTAGACCATCAGCAGGATGAGCAGCAGACGTTGCAGGCGCGGCGACATGGGCTATATCCCTCGTGAACCGGCAGGCGGAGACACGGATTATGGTACAGCGGAGATGATCATGCCGCCAGCCGTGTCGAAGCGGTCAGCGTCCAGACGTCAAGCGGAATCGGTCCTTGGTCACACTGCCGGGCGTTTTCCAGAGGCGAGCGGGGTCGGTGCCAGCGGCTCACGACCCGCCGTGGTTTTTGCCGGGGCGCTCTGCCGGTGGCTTACGCAGGCGCGGCGGCCAGGGGAAGAGCATCAGCAAAAAGCCGGGAATGACCAGGACGATCAGGCCGCCGGCGACGATGACATACGAGATTCCCCGCGCCAGATGGGCGGACATGATGCGCAGGGTCTCCAGGGTGGTGGAGAGCAGCGACGCGCCAATCCAGACGATGACCAGCATGAAGCCGATCACGCGGCTGCGCTCCAATTGGACGCGCAGGCCAAACTGAATGATGAAGGTGATGGCCGCGCTGCCCAGGAAGGCCGCGAAGGAGAGGGGCATCAGCAGGTTGTACCAGGGATTCTGCTCGCCTACGGCCCAGGCCAGAAAGAAGAACAGGCCAGACAGCAGCACGCCGATCAGCATCACGGCGATACTGATGAGCTTGGAACGCAGCCGGTTTTCGTCCATGCATTGCCTTATCGTTGGGTGATGGGGATGATCTAAAGCCCCATGACCTTAACGCAAAATGGCGAAATTCGCTGCTATTAGTCCGGCGAGCTGCGCTCAAGGGGTAATCGTGATCGACACTGGCTCCGACTGCCCGCCGCTCCAGGTGGCCGGCCCCGGATAGCCGTAGTGCACCTCGCCGCTGGCCGTGATGGTCAGGTCGATCGCGCCTGGGGCGGTGGCTTTCAGTTCGAACTGAACCCGCTGCATGTCCGCGCTCATCCCGGTGATTTCCAACTGCGGGCTGGTTCCAGTCTCCTGCGGCCGGGGGGCATTGTCATACTGGATGGCGGCCAGCGTGATCGATTCGCCCGCCTCTTGCGGGCTGGCCGTCAGGCGGTAGATGGGCAGCCCGATGTCGACCGCGAGGCCAACGATGGTCAGGCTGTCGCCGGCGGCCAGGGTGGTGCGCGTGGCGCAGATTTCCACGTGCGGATCGACTGCGTCGTGCAACTGGCCATCCGGGCCGGGGACAAACGTCGGCGCTTCCGGCGGCGGCGTGCGGGTGGCGAGGGTGGCGCAGTCGGTGATGAGGGCGGTCGCGGGTGGGGCGGTGGGCCGGGGTTGGGATGGCCAGAGCGTGCAGGCCGCCAGCAGCGGGGCGATCAGGATCAGGCCGCCTGTCCGCAGGGCGGGAAAGCGCCCGCGGCGCATGCCCGCGCGCCCGATACAGGTTACAATCAGCGTATCCGGATTCATGACTGACCTCGATCCTGGCTCATCGAACGGGTCTCTTATTCTAACCAGCGACCCATGCGGAGGAGTTGATTGTATGCCAAACGAGCAAGCTGTGCTGGCGGCGTTTGAGGCGAAGGTGGGGCGTTCGCCGTTGATCGCGGCTCGCGCGCCCGGCCGGATCAACTTGATCGGCGAGCACACCGATTACAACGATGGGTTCGTCCTGCCGATGTCGATCAACCGCGCGACGTTCGTGGCCCTGGCCCCGCGCGAGGACCGGCGGGTGCGGGTGATCTCGCTCGATTTCGAGGGGGAGCACACCTTCGAATTGGGCGACTGGCGCGGCGATCATCATCCCCACTGGACGCGCTACCCGCGCGGCATCATGTGGCTGCTGGCGGAGAAGGGCTACGCCCTCTCCGGGCTGGACATGGTGCTGGGTTCCGAGTTGCCGATTGGCGCGGGGGTCAGCTCATCGGCCTCGGTCGAGATGGCCGTGCTGGAGGCGCTGCTGGCCGCGCTGGGGGTGGGGACCTATTCCCAGGCGGAGAAAGCCCTGATGGGGGTCGAAGTCGAGCACAGGTTCGTGGGGATTCCCTGCGGCGTGATGGATCAGATGGCGTCGGCCTCCGGGGACGCCGGGCATGCCCTGTTGATCGACTGTCGCAGCCTGGAGACGACGCTGGTCTCCGTCCCGGCGGAAGCGGCGGTGGTCGTCATGGACACGGCCAAGAAGCGCGGGCTGGTCGATTCGGAATACGGGTTGCGTCGTAAGCAGTGCGAGGAAGGCGCGGCCCTGCTCGGTGTGAAAGCCCTGCGCGACCTGAGCGAGGCCGATCTGCCCGCCGCGCTGCCCAAGCTGCCGCCCGTGATCCAGAAGCGGGTGCGCCACGTGGTCACCGAGGATGCGCGCACGCTGCAAGCG
>JARKOQ010000028.1 GCA_029976005.1 Aggregatilineales bacterium
TGCCAATTCATTCGCTGTGCTGGTCAACAGCGTTTGCATTGTCGCTGCCAATTCGGTTATCGTTGTCATGGGAGATGGGTATCCTTTCCTGGTCTTGAACAACCATAAAGATACCCGTCTCCTTATCTTGGTGCATATGGGTCGGGCTCGGTGGTGGCCCAACTGCCCATTGACAGACCGACGGCTTTGGCCTGGGATGGATTGAACCTGTGGGTGGCCAGATATCTGGACAGTCCTTTCCCAACGAGGCAAGGCACGGTGATGCAGGTCGATAGGAGTTCTGCTATGACGTGGACCGAGCAATTGGCTGAGATGGGTCTGGGCACGGTTGTGGTCACAGTTCCCGTGGGCGATGAACCGACGTCATTGGTCTGGGATGGAGCTTTCCTCTGGGTAGGCAACAGGGGACGCAGTACAGTGATGAAGGTGGACGTGGAATCAGGCGTGGTGGTGGCTGAGGTGCCCGTTGGGTTTTCGCCGAGTGCGCTGCTATGGGATGGGTCTAGCTTGTGGATTGTTGGGTCCAGCCTGTGGTTTGGTGAAGATTATGGAACGGTTAATCAGGTGGACGGGCAGTCGGGCATGATCATGGCAGAGGTGACAGTGGGACCCTTGCCAGTGGCACTTGCTTGGGATGGAGTCAACCTGTGGGTGCTCAGCTATGGTATCCCCGGCGATTCCAGCGGTGGCTCGGTGGCGCAGGTGGACGTGGAATCAGGCGTGGTGGTGGCTGAGGTGCCCGTTGGGTTTTCGCCGAGGGCCCTGCTATGGGATGGATCCAGCCTGTGGGTTGCTAATACGGATAATGGCACGGTGATGCAGGTGGACGTGGAGCAGCGCGCAGTGGTGGCTGAGGTGTCCGTAGGAGGGGGGCCTGCGGCGTTGGCCTGGGATGGGTCCAGCTTGTGGGTACTCAATATGTGGAGTAATACGGTGGTGCAAGTGGACGTGGAGCAGTACACGGTGGTGGCGACGATACCGATAGGGGCTGGCGCGACCGCTCTGGCATGGGACGGAGACAGCCTGTGGGTGGCCGACCGTTATCGCGACATGGTGAAACAGGTAGACGTTGCGTTAGGCGCAGTTGTAGCTGAAGTGCAGGTAGGGAGTCAGCCTGCTGCGCTGGCCTGGGATGGAGCGTATCTCTGGGTGGCCAACGAAGGAGGGAACAGCGTGATGAGGATTGATGTGCATAGGCTGAAACTGCTGATGGAGTCGTAGCTGTCGTCTGGGACCTCGCCTGTGCCGGGCGAATTGAGGGGAAGTCTGTTCGTGGAAAAACTCAAAGGCTCGGTTGAGCGGATCACCTTTTACAACGAGGAAAACGGCTACACCGTGCTGCGCTTGAAGCCGGAGCAGTTGCGGCTGGGAGTCTCCCGCGACGGCACGGTGACGGTCGTCGGCGCGCTGCCGGAACTCCAGCCGGGCGAGGCGGTCGAGTTCGAGGGCGAGTGGACAAATGATCCGAAGTACGGGCAGCAGTTCAAGGCCGAGGCCGTCCGGCAGAGCGTGCCCGCCACCGTCGAAGGGATGCGCCGCTACCTGGGCAGCGGGCTGATCAAGGGCATCGGCCCCAAAACCGCCGAGAAGATCGTCGATCACTTCGGGCTGCATACCCTCGACGTGCTGGACCGCGAGCCGGATCGCCTGCTGGACGTGCTCGACGTCGGGCACAAGCGGATGCAGATGATCACCCGCGCCTGGCGCGAGCAGCAGGCCGTCAAGGAGGTGATGCTCTTCCTCCAGGGCCACCAGATTTCGACCGGGCTGGCCGTCAAGATTTACAAGCAGTACGGCGACGACGCGATCGCCAAAGTCACCGAGAACCCCTACGCTCTGGCGCGCGACATCTGGGGCATCGGTTTCCTGACCGCCGACAAGATCGCGCGCGACCTGGGTCTGCCGGACGATTCGCCGCACCGCATGGCGGCAGGGGTGGTCTACGCGCTCAACGAGGCCACCAACGATGGGCACGTCTTCCTGCCGCGCCCGGCCCTGGTCGACCAGGCCGCCGAGCTGCTGCGCGTCGAGGATCGGGCCGGGATCGAGGGCGCGATCGAGCGCCTGCACGCGGCGGGCGAGGTCATGATCGAGCCGCTCCCGGCGTCCGCGCTGGATGCCGTACCTGAGTCGGCGGGCGAAGTCGAGGCGGTCTACCTGCCGCCGATGTACTACAGCGAGGTCGGATCGGCCCGCAAGCTGCGCCTGATGCTCGACGCGCCAGACAGCCGCCTGGCCGACCTGCGCCACGCCCACTGGGGGCCGCTGCTGGCCTCCCTGCGGGCCGAGTCGGCGGTCAGCCTGACCGATCAACAGCGTCAGGCGGTCCAGCAGGCGCTGACCAACAAGGTGAGCGTGCTGACCGGCGGCCCTGGCACCGGGAAAACCTTCACCACGCGCACCGTGATCGCCGTTTTGATCCAATCCGGCCACCGCTTTGTGCTGTGCAGTCCCACCGGCCGGGCGGCCAAGCGCCTGGCGGAAGCGACCGGCCAGCCGGCCCAGACCATCCACCGTCTGCTGGGCTTCAGTCCCGGCGAGGGGTTCACGTACAACGACGAGAACCCGCTCGATGCCGATGTGGTCGTGGTCGACGAGGCCTCGATGATCGACCTGAGCCTGTTCTACAGCCTGCTCAAGGCCATCGCGCCCAGCACGCACCTGCTGCTGGTCGGAGACGTGGATCAGCTCCCCAGCGTCGGGGCGGGGGATGTGCTGCGCGACCTCATCCGGAGCGGCGCGCTGCCGGTCACGCGCCTGGAGGCCATCTTCCGCCAGGAGGGGGGCAGCCAGATCATCCGCAACGCGCACCGGATCAACCAGGGCGAGCAGCCCGACACCCGCAACGAGGGCCAGGACTTCTTCTTTTTCGGGGAAGAGGACCCCGAAGCCGCCGCCGCGCTGGTGGTCGATATTGTCCAGAACCGCCTGCCGGCCCGTTTCGGGGTCGATCCGCTGGAGGACGTGCAGGTGCTGGTGCCGATGTATCGCGGTCCCGCCGGGGTGGACGGACTCAACCGCGCCATGCAAGCCGCGCTCAATCCGCCGGGGCGGCCCGCCGAGCACCGCCTGATGGGGCGGCTCTTCCGGGTGGGCGACAAGGTCATGCAGACCCGCAACAATTACGACAAAGAGGTCTACAACGGCGACATCGGGCGCATCTTCGCCTTCGACTTCGAAGAGCAGACGATGATCGTCCGGATGGAAGGCCGCCGGGTGACCTACGACTGGGCGGAGTGCGACGAGCTGGTCCACGCCTACGCAATCTCCGTGCACAAGAGCCAGGGCAGCGAATACCCGGTGGTGGTCGTGCCGGTCCTGACCCAGCACTTCATGATGCTCCAGCGCAACCTGCTCTATACCGCCATCACCCGCGCCCGGCGAATGGTCGTGCTGGTCGGCACGCGCAAGGCGATCGCGATCGCGGTCAAAAACGACCGGGTCGCCCAGCGTTACAGCGGCCTGGCCTGGCGGATGAGAGACCGGTGATTGGTGGGTGGTTTGGGGTGAGTGGTTGGGGCGAAAACTCTGCCGCCTGAGGCGCGGCGGTCGGTTGGGGGAATGGGAATACTGGACGGGCGGCTGGTTTCGGCCTTCAGGGGCGCGGCCAGCCGCCCGGTGCTGTCTGTCAGTCTTCTCCCAAAAACCGGACGCTGATCTGGACCTGGACACGATCGGGCGTGGCGGCGCTGGCGGTCAGCGTCAGCACGCCTTCCCAGGGCTGGCCGTCCGGATCGGCCAGCGTCCAGGTGCTCGAGGCCAGATCGGTCCCACTTTCGCTCCGGACGCGCGTCCAGCCGGAGTCGGCCAGCGCGGCATCATACGCGGCGAGCAGGTCCGCCAGGGGGAGGTCGCTGCGCAGGCCGGCGGCGAGGACGGCCATCTCCGTCCCGAAGACGTATTCCGCGCTGCTCTCGACGGTGACGTCCGGCAGGGCGGGCAGTTCCGGCAGCAGGCTCGGCCCCAGCGGCGGCGCGTTGTCCGCGTGGTCGCCGCACAGAACGCCTCCCGACTCCTGGTTGACGTAGATTTGCAGATCGGTGGTGCCGGTGGCCAGGCGCAGGGCGTTGATGTTGACGGACGTATCCTGCCCGTGGCAGAACATGGCGTTCGTGCCGCCCGATCCGGGCATCTCCAGCAGCCGCCAGGGGGAGGCGGCCAGCGTCTCGGTGAAGAATTCCAGCACGGCGGCCGGTTCCAGGGGCGTGTCGATCAGCAGGCGGTAGGCTCTCCCGTCCGGCGAGACGATCGCGATGCTGCCCACCGGATGGGAGCCTTCCGGCAGGGGGAGCACGAAGGGCAGGTCTTCCGGCAGCGCTTCGATCCGGATGGTCACGGCAACGTCGCGGTTGGCGGCGGCCAGCAGGCCTTCCGCGCGCAGGATGAACTCGCGCAGGCCGGCCTCGTCGCCGCCGATCAGTTGGGTGCCGCCGCCGTCCTGGGCCAGGGCCGGCAGGCCGATCAGGATCAGCAGCACGAGGCCCAACAGCAGCAGCCCGGTGAGGCTTTGTCGAAAGCGGGACATGACTCACCTCGTCAGGAGGGAGCGAGGCCGCCCACGGCGGGCGGCCTCCTGTGGACGGCCACGACCATACGCCATACACGGGCGGGCTGCTGGACGGCTGCCCACCGGGTAGGTGACGGGCGCCTGCGATCACCTGACGGGCGGTTCGTTGCGCGGGCGCGGCGCGCCTGTTTCGCCTGAAAAATTAACAAAAAATTTCCTGGATATTGTTTAAGAATTCATCTATTGTTGTAAGTAGCATCTATTTCCACGTTTACTGGATGATTGAGTGGGAGAATCACCGCCCGTGCAGCCTGCGACGATCGAATCACTCACGGACTACCGCGCCCTGCGGGTGAGCTGGCAGCGCCACCTGGACATCGAGGATGTGCGCCTCACGCTGGACGAGATCGCCGCCATGCTGGACGCGGCCAGCGAGCCGCTGAACCTGCTGATGGACACCCGCAGCTACCCCAATTTCCCGCTGATGACCATGATCCAGGGCATGCTGAACGGCCCGCTGCGCCACCCGCGCATGAAGTGCTGCCTGGTCGTTGGGGCCAGCAGCCAGGCGCGCATCCTGGCCAAGACCCTGGGCGACATGACTCGCCGCCGCCGGGAGGTGTTCTGGTTCGCCAGCGATCAGCTCGCGCTGGCCTACCTGGCCGGACCGGACGATTCCGCCGGTTCGATCTCGGAGGGCCGGGCGATCTGAGTCGGGCCTGGCCCGTTCCTGGGATACAATCAGGGCGCATGCCGGAATCTGACGGTATGCGCCCTGACCGTTTTCCAGCAGGAGCGCGCGATGGTTACTCCCCTGAGCCTGTTCGATCTCGCCGAAGCCTTCGCCAAACCCGGCTGCCCGGTCTGCCGCCTGACCAAAGGCAACGTCGAGCACTACGTCTACAACCTGTTGTTCGAGGGGATCATCCACCCGGAGAACCACGAGGCCTTCCGGGCCGGGCGCGGCCTGTGCAATGCCCACGCCTGGTTGCTGACCGACTTCAAGGGCGCGCTGCTCAACACGGGCATCTACTACCGGGGCACGATCAGCGACCTGCTCAAGGCCCTGGACGGCCCGGCGGCCAGCGTGGCGCGCTCCGGCAACGCCGCCCGGCGCGGGCTGGCCCGTCTGATGGGCAGCGACAGGCCGTCCTCGGCCCTGGCCGACCGGCTGGAGCCGACCGGGCCGTGCGTCGCCTGCAAGGTGCGGGCGACCTCGGAGGAACTCTACACGCGCACGATCGGCGAGCAGATCGGCGACCGGCGGCTGGCGGAGCCGTACCGGGCCTCGGAGGGGGTCTGCCTGCCGCACTTCCGGATGGCCTTGCGCCACACCCAGAGCGCCGCCGACGAGCGCGCCCTGGTCGAGATTCAGCGCGGGATCTGGGAGGCGCTGATCAGAGAGCTGGACGAATTCAAGGAAATGCATGACCACCGCCACACCGGGGAATACATGGGCGAGGAGGGCGATAGCTGGCTGCGCGCCCTGCGGGCCATGGCCGGGGAGCAGGGCATGTTTGGGGTGGGCGAGGCGGAATAGGCAGGAGACAGTTCACAGTCGACAGTTTTCAGTTGACAGTCGAGGCATGACCGGCCGGTTTTGCCCGTGGGCCGGTTGTGCGCGCCGGGCAGGTTGGGCACAATACGGGGGGATTGGTTTTGCGCTCGGACAAGGATTTCCGGTGTGTTTGTGCCGGATAGGCGAGGATGCGGCATGGCCGGTTCATGGCACAGTCTGTACATTCCTTCCGGCGATAGCGCGGCGATCGAGGCCGCGCTGGAGCGGGTGCTGTTGCAGCAGGGCTACAAACGCTACGATCCGTTTCCGGGCGGCTCCGGGCTGACGGCCCACATCTGGCAGCGGCGCGTGCGCCAGTTTGTCGCGCCGCCGGTCGAGGGCTGGACGCGCGTGATCGGGGAGCCGGACCGCGCCGGGCTGCCCGATCTGGCCGCCGCGCTGGGGACTGTGCTGCTGGAAGCCTGGCTGACCGACAGCGGCGGCGGGCTGGCGGTCTGGGCGGCGGACGGGCAGCGCGCCGATTTGCAGGCCGCGCTGGGCGGCTGGCTGCGCCCGGATCGCGGCCCGGACGATCTGGCCCGCGCCCTGGCGGGCGATGCGCCGGTGCCCTCTCTGGCAGCCGATGGGCCGCAGGTCCTGGCCGTCCCGCTGCCGCCGGACGTGGCCCGGATGGCCGAAGACGTCGATCCGGTCCAGGCGGGGAAGATGATGGATCGCCTGACGCGGCAGGTCTTTGGCAAGCTGGGCGGGAGCGGCAAGCAGGCCGAGGCTCAGGCCATGCTGGGCGGCGGTGACCTGTGGAATGGCGAGGAGGGGCGGCGGCTGCGGGCGGCGATGGCCTGCCTGAGCATCCCCGCGGGCTGGCGCGAGCCGGATTTCGCCGGGCTGCAAGGGGCCTACCAGGTGGCGCGCTCGCGCCGCCACAACCCGGACGGGCTGCGTCTGCCGGGGGATGACGAGGCCCTGGCCCGCGTGCCGGATGCGCTTGAGTATCGGCCGGTATATGCCGGGGCGCGCTAAGGAGGACGGATGAGCGGTCACGATCGCGATCGGTGGGATGCCCGCTACCAGGAACGGGTCTTTGGCCCGTATCCGGTTCCGGATGCATTGCTGGTGGCTTATGCTCCGCACCCGGTGGGCAAGGCGGCCGGTACGCCGTACCGGGTGGCCCTGGACCTGGCGGCCGGGCAGTGTCAGAACGCGCTGTGGCTGGCCGAGCAGGGCTACCTGGTCAACGCGATGGACATCAGCCGGGTGGCGCTGGAGCGCGGCCGGGCGGAGATGGCGATGCGCAACCTGCGCGACATCAATTTCATCCCGATCGACCTGGAGTCGATCGAGCTGCCGGAGGACGCCTACGATCTGATCGCCTGCTTCCGCTATCTGGATCGTGGCCTCTTTCCCGCCATCCGGGCGGCGATGAAACCGGGTGGACTGATCGTTTACCAGACGTTCAACGTCCAACAGTTGGAGCGTTTTCCCCAGTCCAACCGGGCCTATCTGCTGGAACCGCGCGAGCTGCCCAGCCATTTCCCCGGCTGGCAAATCCTCCACGACGAGGAGCGCGGGGAGTACTCGTTCCTCGTGGCGCGCAAACCGCAGTCGCTGGGGGGGATGCCGTGAGCCGGCCCGCCAGGTCTGGTGGATGGGCGGCGGCCTGGCTGCTGCGCCTGAGCCTGGCCGCGATCCTGCTCGTGTGTTCCGAGGTGCTGTGGTGGAGCAACGATCCGCTGCACTACACCGCGCCGGAATGGACCGGGCTGGCCGGGATATACCTGGCGCTGGCTGCCCTGATGCTCGACCTGCTGGCTCGCTTCCGCGTCACCGACGTGCTGGGCTTGCTGGTGGTGGCCGGGCTGTACGGCCTGCTCAACGGCGCGCTGATCGCCCACAGCGCCTTCACGAATTTCCCGATCAGTCTGGTGGCGCGTCCCCTGGGGCTGCATGCCCTGGGCGGCGGGGTGCTGGGGCTGATGCTCTGGCTGTGGCTGCTGGACGGGCGCGGACTGCGCCCCGGCCGGGCAATCGTGCTGGCGGGCGTGGGGCTGGCGTGGGGCATCTGGGTGCGCTGGTTCCCGCTGCTGGAGAGCAATGGCTTTCCCTTGCCGGAGCTGCCCACCGCCTTGATCCTGGCCGCGCTCGGCTGGCTGGTCGCGGGCGGGCTGACCTGGACCGCGAGCCGCCGGGCGTCCGGAATCGGGTCTGACGAGCGGCTCTTGTGTCTGCGCCCGTGGGAATGGCTGCCGGTCGGGGGCGGGCTGCTGGTCGCGTTCCTGATCGGGGCCAGACAGGGTGCGATCGCGACTTTCGACGGCGTGGCGCTCGGCCTGCTGGCCGGGTACATGATCGCCGTGCTGTTTTTCCTGCGCGGGCGGCGCGGCCATCCGCTGCTCGCCCGTGTCACGCCCTCCCGGCCAGTCGCCTGGCCGGTCTGGCTGGCCTGCGGCGCGCTGCTGATCCTGCCGGCGGCGGTGGGCTACGCCCTGCCGGGCCAGTCGCCGGACGGCCCGCCGCTCCAGCTTCTCACCGCCGCCCTGACCGGATTTGGCGTGGCCTGGCTGCCGGGCGTCTCCCTGGCGGCCGGACTGCGGGCCTATGTGCGCCTGTTCCGGCAGGGGGGATGAAGCAGCGGCAAAGCGTCGAAGCGCCTAAGCGGCAAGCGAAAGACGAGACCGGGAGTCCAGAGACCAGGAGACCAGATAAAGCAAAGCGAAGCCCCCTGGTGCTGAGTGTGTTTCGAAATTCTTCAAACCTGACTCACCATAACGCCGTTCAGACATTGTTTTTGACGCCTGGACGCTTGCCGCTTCGACGCTGTTTGATCACCGTTCTCCGATCACGACCTGGATATCGAACTGCTGGTTGTCGCGCTGGATGGTCAGCGTGGCGCTGTCGCCGGGCAGGGTATGGGCCTCGAGGTACAGCGTCAGTTCGTCGCGGGTGGTCAGCGGTTCCCCGTTGATCGCCAGGAGCGTGTCGCCACCCTGGTAGTACAGGTTGTAGCCGCGCCGGATCACCTGGGTGGCCTGCAAACCGGCCTGCTGGGCGCTGCCGCCCGATTCCAGCTCCACCACGAGCAGGCCGCGCTGCGGGCCATTCTGCGAGGGGCGCAGCTCGTAGCCCAGCTCGGCGACGGTCACGCCCAGCGAGGGATGGGGGAAGCGGCCGTTGCTCACCAGGGCAGGGACGACCTGCTCGATGATATCGATCGGCACCGCGAAGCCGATCCCGACCGAGCCGCCCGACGGGGAGCTGATCGAGGTGTTGATCCCGATCACCTCGCCGCGCATGTTGAGCAGCGGGCCGCCAGAATTGCCGGGGTTGATCGCGGCATCGGTCTGGATCACGTTGCCGATCTGGAGGCCGCTGGCCGATTCGATCGTGCGGCCCAGGGCGCTGATCACGCCGGTGGTCAGGGTGCGATCCAGCCCGAAGGGGTTGCCGATAGCCAGCACCTTCTGGCCGACGCGCAGGTTGGGATCGGAAGCCAGCGGCAGCGGCGTGAAGCTGATCTTGGTCGCATCGACCTGGATCACGGCCAGGTCGTAGTACTCGTCGTAGCCGACCAGATCGGCGGGGAGCGATGTGCCATCGGCCAGCACGACCTCGACCGTGTTGGCGCCTTCGACCACGTGCCAGTTGGTCACGATTCGCCCGTCGCGGTCGTAGAAGAAGCCCGATCCGGTGCCTTCCTGGGGAACCGTCCCCCGGAAGAAGTCGGCCACCTGGGTCAGGGTCGTGATATGCACGACCGAGGCGCTGGCCTGTTCGTAAATCTGAGTCGTGATCTGCTCCTCGGCGTCGAGGATGGCGAGCAGGTTCGGATCGAGGGTCGCCGTCGGTGCGGCGGATTGGGCCAGGGGGGCGGCCGCCACACTGCCTGAAACCCCGGCCAGGTAACTCACGCCCAGCGTGCCCGTCCACAGCAGGCCGGCCAGCACGAGCAGCAGCATCCAACGAGTGCGGTTCATTCGTCCAACCTCCAGCATCAAGCTCATACTCTATGTCAATCATAACCCCGCCTGTCTGGTTGGGAGAGCCGCGCAGCTAAGAATTGGATGAATCCCAGCCCTGTATTTGATGAGAAGAGAATGGGACACGGATAAAACGGATGGGGCACGGATTCTCGCGGATTTTTCAATCCAGTTTTTGATCCGTGAAAATCCATGCTTGATCCGTGTCATCCGCGCCCCGTTGTCTTTGAGGTTTGGCCGCGCGGCCGGTTGTGATCTGGATCGGAATGCTCTACAATAGAAGCGATGCGAACAAATGTTCCTGCGAGGTGGCTATGTGCGGGCGTTTTACCCTGATTGCCGATCCCGATGTTATCCAGATGACCTTTGCCCTGGAAGCCCTGCCGGCCGGGCTGGCCCCGCGCTACAACATCGCGCCGACCCAGCCGGTGCTCGCCCTGACCAATGAGGAGACGCGCCGCGCGTCCCTGCTCCACTGGGGGCTGATCCCCTCCTGGGCCAAGGACCCCAGCGTGGGCAGCCGCATGATCAATGCCCGCTCGGAGACGCTGGCCGAGAAGCCCTCCTTCCGCAATGCGTTCCGGCGGCGGCGCTGCCTGATCTTCGCCGATGGATTCTACGAGTGGCAGGCCAGCGGCAAGGCCAAGCGGCCAATGTACATCCGGCTGGACGATGGCAAACCCTTCGCCCTGGCCGGGCTGTGGGAAGCGTGGCAGGTCCCCGAGTCGGGCGACTGGCTGCGCTCCTGCACGATTGTCACGACCGACGCCAACCCGTTCATGGCCGCGCTGCATACCCGGATGCCGGTCATCCTCGACCGGGAAGCGCAGGACCTGTGGCTGACGCCGGGCGAGGTTCCCGCGGAGGCGCTCCTGCCGCTGCTGCGGCCCTACGAGCGGAGCGAGGCCATGTCCGCCTACGAGGTCTCGCGGCTGGTCAACAGCCCGCACAACGACGTGCCCGGCTGCATTGCCCCGGTCGAAGCGCCGGGCCTGCTCATGTAGAGGCCACGTAGCTTCGCTGCGCCGAGGCCAGAGGCCGGGGGACCAGAGACAGCGGCGGAGTGATCACGTTGCTTTTTCTGGCCTCTGGTCTCATGGTCTCCGGTCTCTCATCGAAGGATTTGCCAGAGCGGGCGGGCGTGGGGTATACCGGGGAATGTTTGCGGTTCGTGCAAACTACCCTGAGGAACCTCCATGCTCGATCATATCCTTCGGACTCTGATCGGCTCACCCATGCCCACCCACCAAATGGGCGAGGAACGCCTGAGCAAAGTCCGGGCGCTGGCGGCGCTTTCGCCGGACGCGCTGTCGTCGATCGCGTACGCCAACCAGGAGATTTTCCTGGGGCTGGTGGTGGCGGGCGCGGCCGGGCTGGCCTTCGCCTGGCCGATCGCGCTGGCGATCGTGGCGCTGCTGGCGATCGTGGCCCTGTCCTACACCCAGATCATCCGCGCCTATCCCACCGGCGGCGGGGCCTATACCGTGGCGCGCGAGAATCTGGGGACGATTCCCGGCCTCGTCGCGGCGGCGGCGCTGTTCATCAACTACCTGCTGGCCGTCGCGGTGAGCCTGACCGCGGGCGTGGCCGCGCTGGCGTCGGCCTTCCCCGTGCTGTGGCCGCATCGCACCGCCGTGTCGCTGCTGCTGCTGGCCGTCATTACCGTGGTCAACCTGCGCGGGGTTCGAGAAGCCGGACTGGTTATCGCCGTGCCGGTGTATCTGTTCCTGGGCAGCTTTCTGGCGATGCTGGCGATCGGGCTGGCGCGCGCCCTGCTCGAAGGGCCGGGCGATCCGGCAGCCGTCGCGCCCGCGCCGCTCCAATCCGTGACCCTGATGCTGGTGCTGCATACGTTCGCGTCCGGTTGCACGGCGCTGACCGGGATCGAGGCGATCAGCAACGGCGTGCAGATTTTCAAGCCGCCGGAAACGCGCCACGCCAACCAGACCATGCTCGCCATGACGATCCTCATGGCAGTGCTGTTCCTGGGCAGCACCGGGCTGACTCAATACCTGGGGGTGGTCTCCGGCCCGGAGGAGACCATCCTTTCCGCCCTGGCGCGGCGGGTGTTGGGCACGAACGTGTTGTATTTCGCGGTCCAGCTTGCCCTGCTGGGCGTGTTGATCGTGGGGGCCAACACCAGCTACGTGGGCTTTCCTCGCCTGGCGTCGCTGCTGGCGCGGGATGGCTACGTGCCGCGCCAGTTGAGCCTGCTCGGCGACCGGCTGGTGTTCTCCAACGGCATCCTGGTACTGGCAGGCCTGGCCGGGGTGTTGATCGTGCTCTTCGAGGGCGATTCGCACGCGCTGGTGCCGTTGTTCGCGGTGGGCGCGTTCCTGGCGTTTGCGCTTTCCCAGGCGGGGATGGTGTCCTACTGGCTGCGGGGACGGCAGCCGGGCTGGCTGATCAAGGCGGTGCTCAACAGCCTCGGCACCCTGGTGACAGGCGTGGCGCTGGCCGTGATGATGATTACGAAGTTCGCCGACGGCGCCTGGATCGTGATCGTCTTGATCCCGCTGCTGGTCGTGGTGTTTCGCCGCATCCAGGAGCACTACATCGCCATCTCCGCGCAGCTCACCCTGCGCGGGTTGCCGCCCTCGCTCCTGCCGCTGCCGGAGCCGCGCATCGTGCTGCCCGTTTCCGGCGTGCACCGGGGGGTGATCGAGGCTCTGCGCTATGCGGGCTCGCTGTCGCGGCATGTGACGGCGGTGTACGTCGAGATCGAACCGGGGGCGGGCGAGCGGGTGCGCCGGCAGTGGACGGAATGGGGCCTGGACTCCTTCGCGCGCCTGGAGATCGTGCCGTCGCCCTACCGGTCGGTGATCGGGCCGTTGCTGGATTACCTCGACCGGCAGGACCACGAGGTCAACGACGGCCAGCTCGCCAGCGTGCTGCTGCCGGAGTTCGTGACGGCTCACTGGTGGGAGGCGTTCCTGCACAACCAGACCGCCTGGCTGATCAAGCTGGCCCTGCTCTACCGGCGGCGCAGCCTGGGCAAAACGCGTGGAATCATCGACTATCCGCAGCATCTCAGGCGGTGAGAAAAGCGGCTATTGGCTTGTGGCCGCGGATCAACCGCACCTGGCTCACCAGGGCGCGAACCGGGGAAATGTTCTGGCCAACAGCTAACAGCCAACAGCCAACAGCATTTTTTCATTCAGAGGGGGAAACCATGCAGCAGGCAGCTTATGGCACGTGGCGTTCGCCGATCACGGCGGCCGCGATTGCCGCCGGGGAAATTTCCCTCGGCCAGGTGGCGGCGGCCGGGGGGGCGGTTTTCTGGGTCGAGACCCGGCCGCAGGAAGGCGGGCGGATGGTGCTGGTGCGCAGGGGGCCGGATGGCGCGATCGCGGACGTGACGCCGCCCGGTTTCAGCGTCCATAGCCGGGTGCACGAATACGGCGGCGGGGCGTACTGCCTCCACAACCAGACGGTGTATTTCTCGAATTCGGCCGACCAGCGGTTGTATCACCAGCCGCCCGGCGTGACTCCGCGCCCGATCACGCCGGAGCCGCCCGCGCCCGCCGCGCTGCGCTACGCCGACGGCCGCGTGAGGCCGGACGGCCGGCTGCTGATTTGCGTGCGGGAGACCCACACGGCCGATGGACAGGTGATCAACGACCTGGTCGCGCTGCGCACCGACGGCGCGGGCGTACCGTTGAGCATCGCCAGCGGGCGTGACTTCTATGCCGCGCCGCGCATCAGCCCGGATGGGACGCGCCTGTGCTGGCTGGCCTGGGACGCGCCCCAGATGCCCTGGGATGGCTGCGAGCTGTGGATCGCCGACCTGGGGCCGGACGGGAGCCTGTCCAACGCGGGCCGGGTGGCCGGAGGCCGGCGCGAGGCGATTTTCCAGCCGGAGTGGAGTCCCGGCGGGGAGCTGTACTACGTGTCCGACATCAACGGCTGGTGGAACCTGTATCGGGCCGGGGACGAGGAGCCGCTGGCTCCGATCGAGGCGGACTGCGGCGAGGCGGCCTGGACGTTTGGATCGGCGCGTTATGCGTTCCTGTCCGGCGGGCGGATCGCCGTGGTCTATGCCCAGGCCGGGTTCGATCACCTGGGGCTGATCACGCCGGGCAGCGCGGCGATCGAGCCGATCCCCGCGCCGTTCACGTCGTACTATCGCTCGCCGCTGGCCAGCGATGGCGAGCGGCTGGTCGCCGTGGCCGGCGCGCCGGACGTGGCCCTGGCCGTGGTCCGGATCGACCCGGACACAGGCCGGTACGAGGTCCTGCGTTCCAGCAGCAGCGTGGCCATCGCGCCGGAAACCATCTCGCGTCCGGAGCCGTTCATCTTCTCCGGCGGGGAAGGGCGGCCGACCCATGCCCTGTTCTACCCGCCCGCCAACGCGGACTACGCGGCTCCGCCCGGCGAGCGGCCGCCCCTGATCGTGATCGGGCACGGCGGGCCGACCGCGTCCGCGTCCACCCATCTGCGTCCAGCGATCCAGTTCTGGACCAGTCGCGGGTTCGCGGTGGTGGACGTCAACTACAGCGGCAGCACAGGCTATGGGCGGTTGTACCGCGACCGGCTGCGCGGCAAGTGGGGCGTGCTGGACGTGGCCGACTGCGTCAAGGCGGCGCGCGCCCTGGTGGCCGAGGGACGGGCCGATGGCCGGCGGCTGCTGGTGCGCGGGGGGAGCGCGGGCGGCTACATGGCCCTCTGCGCGCTGACCTTCTACGACGATTTCGCGGCCGGGGCCAGCTACTACGGCATCTCAGACCTGAGCGTCCTGGCGGAGACGACCCATAAATTCGAGGCGCACTACATGGAAACCCTGGTCGGACCTTATCCGGCGGCCAAACAGGTTTACATGGCCCGCTCGCCGCTGGTCTTCGCCGACCGGATCGACTGCCCGATCATCTTTTTCCAGGGACTGGAGGACAAAGTCGTGCCGCCCAGCCAGGCCGAAGCCCTGGTCGAGGTGATGCGCCGGCGCGGGCTGCCCCACGCCTACCTGACCTTCGCGGGCGAGGGGCATGGCTTCCAGCAGGCGGACAACATCCGCCGGGCGCTGGAGGCGGAACTATCCTTCTATGCCCAGGTGCTGGGCCTGAGCCTGAGCGAGCCGGTCGAGCCGGTGGCGATCGAATCCGGGGCGGGATAGCCGTCGGGAAGGGCAGCGCCAAAGCCGAGAGCGATTACTGGGGGCGAGTCGCGCCGGCGGCCCGCCTTTCTTGTCTTTCGCTGGCCGCTGCTTTCCGGTAAGTGGCAGGCGGCGGCGTCAAACGATGGTACTATAGGGATGACTGCCGGGGTTTATGTGGACAGAAAGGGGCGCGTGATGCTCACCGGTAAGGGAATGTGGTTCTGGGAGATCGACAAGACCGAGGCCGTTCCGTCCAAGCTGGTTGATCGGGCCAAGGCGGCCGGACTGGAACACGTCCTGATCAAACTCTCGGACGGCGATTCACCGTTTCCGATTCCCTCCAAGGACCCCGGCGGGGTGAAGGAAAAGCTCACCCACGACACGATCCAGGCCTTCAAGGCGGCCGGGATCGCGGTCTGGGGCTGGGGCTTCGTGTACGGCAGCGGCGTCGACATCGACCTCCAGGCCCATCGCCTGGCCGGGCGCATCCGGCAGTATAACCTTAACGGGGTGGTGATCAACGCCGAGGATTACGGCGCGCGGCAGTGGTCCTCGACCGGCGGCGCGGGGCGGGCGACCCAGTTCATGACGACCCTCAAGAGCGACCTGGCGAACGTCAAGGACGGGGTCCTGTACGCGCTCAGCTCGTATCGCTACATGAGCGTGCACCCCACGTTCCCGTTCGCGGCCTTCATGGAGTACTGCGACATCGCCATGCCGCAGGTGTACTGGGTCGCCAATGGGGTGGGGGACGCCCTCAGCAACCTCCAGGACAGCTACACCGAGTACCATACCGCCTTCCCGCACAAGCTGTACGTTCCCACCGGCCCGGCTTACGGCGAGTACTATGGCAGCGGAGCGAACCAGTTCTTCTGGTCGGCCACGCCAGAGCAGATCACGATCTTCCTCAACCAGGCCAGGGCGATGGGCCTGCCGGCGGTCAACTTCTGGAGCTGGCAGCACGCCCGCAACGATGCCCAGAACAAGTGGTATTCCGGCACTCAGCTTTGGGACACGATCGCGGCGTATGATTACGACGTCAGCGGCAATCCCAACCCGGCCCCGGAAGCGATCGAGGTGCATATTGGCGAGACGGGCTATTTCGATGGCGTGTATGCGGGGATGCCCAACAGCAGCTTCAGCACGTTCACGCGCGGCGGGCGGAGCATGAAATACGCCGTGACCTCCGGCGCGCAAAGCGGCGTGTGGGCCGCCTGGCTGCCACAGATCAAGGAGAGCGGCCAGTACGAGCTGTTGGCCTGGGTGCCGGGCCTGCATGCCACCACGCAAAAGGCCCGCTATTTCATCCAGGGCGTGGTCGGGCAGGCGGCCGCGATCCCGGTGGAGCTGAACCAGCAGCGCTTCTACGACACCTGGGTGTCGCTGGGGGTTTACCAGCTCGACGCCAGCCATCCCCAGAGTGGCATGGTCAACCTCAACAACCTGACCGGCGAGTTCAACAAGGAAATCGCGTTCGCCGGGATGCGCTGGCGGCCGGTGACCGCCAAGAAGGACGAGGAGAAGGGGAAGCAGACGGTAACCGGAGTCGCCGATGGCTTCGATCCGCCGATTGGCTCGGCCGCGGAACGGGCCGGCAGCAAGGTCTGGCCGGGCCTGTGGTTCGACGCGACCGGCTACGGGACGCGCTATACCGACAGCGGCGGGGGCGCGGCCTACCACACCGGGGCCGACCTCAACCTGAACAAGCCGCAGTGGAACGCCGACGCCGGGATGGACGTCTACGCGGCGGCCAGCGGTGAGGTCGTTTTCGCCGGCAGCAAGAGCGTGTGGGGCAACATCGTGATCATCCGCCACGATCCCCTGACCGCCGGCGGAGCCTACGTCTATTCGCGCTCGGCCCACCTGGCGACCTTCAGCGTCCGGGTCGGGCAGCGCGTCGAGCGCGGCGATTCCATCGGCACGATCGGCAAGCCCTCCGGTGGGACGGAGCACCTCCATTTCGACATCAGCCCGACCGAAGCCCTGTTCAACAACGCGGGCGACTGGCCCCGGCTGGACCTGGCGCGCCTCAAGCGCGACTACATCGACCCCAGGGACTTCATCCTGCGCAACCGTCCTGGCTAGGAATCGGCAGGCAGGGCTGGTGGGTTTTCCGGGCTGTCTGGCCGGGCGACCCACCAGCCCTGTTGTCTGCTACCGGTTCGCCGGCCCGGAAAGGAGCGCGGCGCATGACCCTGTTGATCGACGGCCACAACCTGATCAATGCCCTGCCAGACCTCAGTCTGGACGATCCCAACGATGAAGCCAAACTGGTCGAGCGGCTCAAGAGCTACTGCGCCCGGACGGGCAAACGCTGCACGGTGGTGTTCGATCGCGGCCTGCCGGGTGGCCCTTCGCGCGATCTGTCGACCAGCCAGGTCAAGGTGGTGTTTGCCTCGGCGGGCTATATGAGCGCCGATCAGGTGCTGATCGGGCGCATGCGCAAGCTGAAGGACCCGGCCAATTACCTCGTGGTGTCCTCCGACCGGGAAGTGCTGCGCGAGGCGGAGGGGCGGCGAATCCGCACGCGGAGCAGCGAGGCGTTTGCGGCGGACATGCAGCAGGCGATGGCCGCGGGCCTGGAGGAGGATCGCTCCGGGGACGTGCACCTCAGCGACGAGCAGATCGACGAGTGGATGCGCCTCTTCGCGCGCAAGCGCAAGAACAGCGGGTGATGAGACGCCGGCAGGCCCGGCGTCTCTCATGGAGTGTTCATGTGGGGCTAAGGCCAGACTCAGCCAGGTCCTTTATCTTAGGAGCATGGTGACGGAAGCAAGGGATTGAGGTTCGCGTTAGTAGGGTATGTGGTGTAATTCTGCTGACGTCGCCCGGCTGCTCCAACAGGAGATGCCACAAAAATGACCGCCGGTTGTGTCTCCCCCCCCACACAACCGGCGGTCATCTGTTTGCCTTGCGACTCCCTCGGCGTTACTTGTTGAGCAGCTCTTTCACGATCAGCACCAGCGCGGCCGGGCTGATCGGCTTCGTGAGATAGCGATCCGCGCCATAATGGCGCACCTCGTGAATCAGGTCGACGTAGGCGCTGACGATGACGATCCGAGTTTTCTTGAGGCGCGGGTCGCTCTGGATGAACTCGATCATCTGGCGGCCATCCATCCCCGGCAGACCCAGGTCCAGCAGCACCAGATCCGGCACGAATTCCTTCAGCAGTGCCGCGGCTTCATTGCCGTCGGCGGCCATTCGGCTTGGGATTCCGGCCCGTGCGAGAATCGTCTCGAAGAGCTGGGCGGTGTTGTAGTCGTCTTCGACAATAAGCACCTGCGAGGTCAACAGTCAGCCTGCCTTCTCGTGGAGGGTTTTGCCTGATCTGACTCAGGCGCGCGTATACTCTTCAATGACATGCACCAGCTCGACCGGTCGCACCGGTTTGGTGATCACTGCGCTGACCCGTGCCAGGTTGGGGATGGGACGGATACCCTGCGGGTAAGCGCTGACCACCACGATCCGGGTTGCTTCCAGGTGGGCATTGTGATCGATGTATTCCAGGATGGCTTCGCCGGTTACGCCGCCGGGCAGACCCAGATCGAGCAGGATCAGATTTGGAGATTCGGAATGTAGGACCTGGAGGGCTTCCGTGCCGTTGCGAACCGAAAGCGTCTGACATCCGGCGCGGATGGCCAGCCTTTGGAACAGGTCGCGAATAGGTGCATCGTCTTCAACGATGAGGACGAGAGGGGGCAACGATTTGGGAACCTCCTACGCGATCCTACCGTTTGTAGTTTAGCACATCAAACCCGCGGCAGATGTACGGGTTATTACACAACCGTTTGAAATCGGTCTGAATACGCTAATCGTACTACAAACAAAACATCCCCGCTGGGGGATGTGCAAATGGGCCCGGTAGGATTCGAACCTACGACCGACCGGTTATGAGCCGGCTGCTCTAACCGCTGAGCTACAGGCCCGGAGGACCCATGAAAAAAAGCGGGCAACGGGATTCGAACCCGTAAAAACAGCTTGGAAGGCTGTTGTGTTACCCTTACACCATGCCCGCATGCCATTATTGTTTTGCCAGTCGGGGCGCCCGGATTCGAACCGGGGGCCTCATGAACCCAAATCATGCGCGCTAACCGGACTGCGCCACGCCCCGTTGGGTGATATTGTACCACCAAATACCAGTGCGTTCCATCTCCATGCAAACCGCCTGACATCGCGATTCCGGTTCAGGAACCCAGTCCGATACAAAAATGAGTATACTCGTGAGGCAGGCCGCCGACAAGAGTCGATTCATGGGGAGACGCAGGGAAGAGACCCCAGCGCTTTTCCCGGAGCGATTTTGTCCCCTTTGACGGCGGGCCATTTGTGGGTAAGCTAGAGGGCGAGATCGTTCTGCGCCTGAGTGGATTCCCGGCGCTGCACGGATTGGGGGTTCGACGTGTCTGCACGCGGCAAACTGAGCAAGGAAGAGGTTGCCCTGGCGTTCCTGATTGGCCTGGGGTTGCTGTTGATGATCCTGGCGGGTGGGATCGGGGCGACGTTGGGCGACAACGCCAACGAAGCGCTGTATGGGATGCTGTTCATCCTGGGGCTGGTGACGTTTCTGGCCGGGGTGGGCCTGTGGCTGGCTTTTGCCCGGCCCTGGGAGCAGTTCGACGACATCAACGTCCCCAAGGACAGCGGCCATCACGGCGGGCATTAGCCCGTGGAATCAGAGACAAGAGCCAGCGAGGCAAGACAAACATCCGGGCGGCAGGCGAAAAGCGGGCCAAAAGGTGTGATTGCCCGCGCCCTGTTGGCCGCTGCTGGTCCTTGTGTGTTGCAATCAAAAAGCCCCGTGCCGGTTGGCCGGGGCTTTCGATTCCGTGTCTTGCGGCGTGACGGCTATGCCGGCGGCGGTGTGGGCTGGCCTTCCGCCGGAACGCCCTCGATCGTCGGCGTGGGTGTGGGCGTGGCCTGGGCGCACATCTGGTAGGCCGTGCTCAGTTTGGCCGAAACCGAGGCATCGGTGATGATTTGCAGCGCCCAGCGGTAGTACTGGGCGGCCGGGCAGTACTCGGTCTGGTAGGTGTAGGCGTCGCCGCAGCGGGCATAGGCCCGGCCCAGGTGCTCGTAGACGTCCCGGTACTGGGGCGCTTCGTCGTAGACGCTCTGCCATTCGCGCACGGAGAGCAGGCATTCCATCCCGTCCGCGGCCAGGCCGTCCATGTAGCGCCCGGCGATGTAGGCTTCGTAGGACAGATCGCCAATCGGGGCGATGGCCTGCGCCTGCCGGGCGAGCAGGATGCCCTCCGCCAGGTTGGTCGTATCCGGCGCGCGCAGGTACTGGAGGCTGAGCGTGGTCAGCGCGGTGTGGAGCAACTGCTCGACTTCAGCCTTGCGATAGTCCGGGTCCAGACTGCGCAGGATATTGAGCACCTCGATGGTGCGCCTGAAATCGCGCCCGACGGACGCAGCCTGCGCCTCGGAGAACAGGGCGTCCGGGTCGAGCGGCGGCGGACCCGCCGTGGCGGTGGCGGCCGGCGTCGGGGTGTCCGGCAGGGTCGGCGTGACGGTCGGGGTGGGCGAAGGGGTCGGAGTCGCGGTCACGGCCCGGACTTCGGTCAGCAGGGCCTGGGCCTGGGCGTGGTTGGCTCCCAGGGTGATGACGACGTGCTCCAGCCGCAGGGCGGCCAGGTCGCGGTTGCCGCCGGCGACGTCAGTCAGGGCCAGCTCGACCTGGCGGTTGATGTCTGCTTCGCGGGTGACGCGCTCGATGCGCTCGACCTCGCGGGCGCCATCGTTGTAGCCCGCCAGCCCGGCCAGCCCGACGATGCTGCACGACAGACAAACCACGATCAGGCCGATCAGAATCAGGGCCAGGGTGGGAGGACGGCTGGGAAGGGCGGGTTCATGCACCCGCACCGGCGGTTGGCCGCTGGGCGGGGTAGGGGCAGAGGGTTGGTAAGCACTCATGAGTGGGCGCCTGTACGCCGGGTGATCGGATAGTCAGCGGGCGCATTATACCGTCGCACCCCCGCTCTGACCAGAGG
>JARKOQ010000245.1 GCA_029976005.1 Aggregatilineales bacterium
AGCAAACGCGCCGCCCGGCGGCCGATCTCGACCGCGTAGTTGGTGCCGCGATCCCAGGGGTAGACCTGGCTCATGCTGGCCCACACCAGCCCCGGCAGGGGCGTCTGGAGGGGCGGAATGTGCCGCGAGTGATCGACCAGCGGGATCGGCTGGGCATACGGCGCGCGGAACACCCAGCGCCTGCGAATCCAGCTCCGGTCGAAGGCCGGGTTGACTTTGGTCAGCGAGGGCAGGAAGCGCTCCGCCAGCTCGTCCTCGCTGATGCGGAAGTATTCGTGATCGTTGGGCAGGTAATCGCCCAGGTAGACGATCCGGTCGCCGCCGTAATGGGCGGGGTCCATGTAGTTGGTGTGCTCCACCAGCCCCAGGAACGGGAACGGATTGGCCGCCCGATCGGGGCTGACCGCCGGCAGGTTGAGCCAGTAGGTGCCGTCGGTCATCAACTGGCGATCGAGGGCCAGGACGACCACGACCGCGCCGTAGCTCTGCAGGGCGCGCACCCTGGCGGCGTAGTCCCCCCCGGCAGCATCGCCCGCCGCAAGATCGGGCACCATCCGCAGCAGCAGGCCCGGCCCGACCGTGCTCAGCACCCGGTCGAAGGCCAGCGCCTGGCCGTCCACGGTGACCGCCAGGCCGTCCCCCGAACGCTCGATTTTTTGCACAGGCGCATTAAGGCGCAGGGTCGCGCCCTGGGCGGTGACGGCGGCGGCCAGGTCGTCCAGCATGGCCTGGAAGCCGCCCGCGTAGGTGCCCAACTGGGCCGTGCGCTTGTAGAGTCTGGCCCACATCCAGGCCATGTTGACCTGGTCGTACAGCGCGCTGAACTTGCCGATCAGCAGCGGCCGCCACAGCAGGTCGTAGACGCGCGTCCCCATCCAGCGGCGCAGCCAGGCCTCGGCGGTGTGTTTCTCCAGCGCCACGCCGTTGTGGTACTTGGTCAGCAGGAAGCCGACCGCCCCCAGGCGGAGCTTGTCCAGCAGCGACAGGCCGGGGATGCCCAGCACGTTGACCACGCGCGAGAGCAGGCCAATCGGCAGCACGGCCCGATCCATCGGGAAGGCCCCCTCCGGCCGCCAGACGCTGGTCGTCGGGCTGCGGAAGATCACCTTGTCGCTGTGGCCGATCTCGGCAATCAGGTCGAGCACGGCGCGGTCGGTGGCGAACCAGTGGTGGTAGAACTTCTCGATCGACCACTCCCAGGCCGGGTCCTTGAAGCCGGCGGCCAGCCCGCCGACCTCGGCCCCGGCCTCGAACACGGTCACGTTGTGGCCGGTACGGGCCAGGTCCCAGGCGGCGGCCAGTCCGGCCGCGCCCGCGCCGATGATGGCGATGTTGAGAGAGGGCATGAATTGTGCCTCGGTTTGAATAGGGGCCAATCAGGCTAAGAACTGTTGGCTCTTGGCGATTGGCTTTTAGCTAGAAGCGAAGGGCGAACCGCCCCCAGTCGAATACTTTGTCGTGAAATCGGCCAAGACAATCCGGCAATAATCGAGCCGCGCTCGGCCGGGTTGGCAAACGGCGCGATAGGCCGCGAGTCACAAACGTTCCATGATCACCATAGCACGAATGGCTGTGTTCTTCATGAATTATTTGTGAAATCAGCGTCCTCCGGCAGGCCAAGCGTCGCCCGCCAGGCCGCCGATCCCGGCTCCGGGCCGTCCAGCACCGCCGCGATGAATTCCTGCGGCGGGCAGTAGCCGTGCGCCTCGACGTAGTGCCCGATCAGGTCCGGCGCGGCGTACACGCGCCCCACCCCAACCACGCGGATTTCCGCCGATCCGCCGTGCTCCAGCAGAGCCGGCGGGTCGCACAGGGGGCACAGGTACACCCCGCGCGTCCAGTTGATCAGGTGCGCGTCCGCCGAGAAGAGCGCCAGCCGGGCCAGGAAGCCCTCCGGCAGCGGGCCGACCGGGTACGGATGGCCGGCGTCCAGCCAGCCAATGTTCAGGACGGGCAGCCGTCCGGCGGGCGGCACCCCCTGCCACTGCGGCCCACCGGCCAGATAGCGATAGACCGACAGATCCGGGAAGTACATGGCCCGCGCGGCGTGCTAGGGGCGCGCCGAGTCGCCTTCCCGCCCGACGGCCGCGCTCACGGCCTGCTGGGCGCGGGCGAAATCGCGCCAGCCCAGCCCCCAGCGCAGCAGCTCGATCGCGCCGGCGATCGTCACCGGGACGAAGATCACGGCGTGCATGACCACGGCATAGGCGGCGGCCTGCGTCGGGGCCACGCCGAAGGCGCGCAGCACCAGGGCCACGATCCCATGAAAGGTGCCCACATAGCCGGGCGTGGTGGGCAGGATGGTCGCCAGGTTGCCCAGCCCGACCATGAGCAGCACCACGAAGAAGCTCACGTCCAGCAGGGCGAAGGCGCGCAGCGTGATCCAGTAGGTGCTGGCCTCCACGACCCAGCTCGCCAGCGAGGCGGCGAAAGTCAGCGCCAGGTCGCGAGCACTGCGCAGGGCGGCCAGCCCGTCCAACAACTCACCGGCCAGGGCGGTCAGGCGGCCGCGCAACGGGGCCGGGGCCAGCCGGTCGATGGCGGTCGTCGCCAGACGGCGGGTCAGCGCCGGGCGCAGGGCCAGGGCGAAAAAGACCAGCAGGGCCGCGACAAACAGCACGGCCAGGATCACCACCCCTTCGCGGATGGCCGGCTCGTCGAATTCCACGAACAGCAGGGCGGTGAAGATGAAGGCCAGCATGGTCAGGCCGTCAAAGACGCGCTCGACCAGGATCGTGGTCAGGCTGGCGGGGATGTTGGTCCCCTCGCGGCGGTTGAGCAGGTAGGCGCGGACCACCTCCCCGATGCGGAAGGGGTAGATGTTGTTGCCCATGTAACCGACGATGACCAGCGGAAAAAGCCGAGCGGGGGGTACGTCCTGCACCGGGCGGAGCAGGTAGTACCAGCGCCAGGTGATGATGTAGGCGGCGATGAAGAACACGGCGGCCGCCAGGATCACCCATCCGAACTCGATGGTCTGGATGATGGCCCACACCTGGGCCAGGTCCAGCCCGGCAAAGCCCGCATACAAAAACAGGGCGCTGATGACCACGCCCGCCACGACCAGCAGCCAACGTCGCATTCTGATTCCGATCCAGCCCCGTTCGCGGGAGAATTCTCCTGCGCGCGTCGCATCAGGTGCGCTGCACAAGGGGCATTATACCCGCTGCGCCCGAACATCATCAATACACGCCCGGCGGGCGCAATCCTCAGGAGGGGAGTGTTCGACGCCCGTATCTCACGGCCAAGCGAGCCGGACGCGCCACGAAGGGGTGTTGGCTGTTGGATTGCCCACACTCCGGCCTCATCCTCTCTTGTCTCTGTTTTTCCGGGCTCCGGCCTCAAAAAGCGCCAGCGGCGCGCACCGGGGGAGGTACGCGCCGCTGGGTGCGGGCGAGAGAGGCTGCCAGGCGGCGAATCGCCCCGGCAGCCGGGCATAAGCCAGGGTTACTGGCCGTTTTCGAGTTCGGCGATATCGGGAATCATCCCTTCGAGGATGCGTTCCAGGGCCATCGAATGACTGCACACGCCGCGAGTCTGGAAGAAGTTGCAGGTGCAGTGCCAGGTATTGTCGCTAAAGGTGACGGTGTGCTTGCTGTTGCTGCCGTTGACTTCCACGGTAAACGATACAAAGCGAATCCGGTCGGCCCGTTCCTCAGCGTAGCGCTTGGCTTTTTCGATCTTCCCGATCATGCCGTAGTCCATTTGGAAGGCTCCTTTTACTGCCTGCACACAACCCGGAAAATAAACGAAAAAGCACGCTGGCGCGTGGCCATCGTGCTTTCGAATGGACTATTCAATTCGACCTGCGCCAGTAAGTGCATGGCCGGAAATCATCTCCCATTAAACCCTGGTGAAGATGTTAATGAGAAGTATAAGGGGAAGGCCGGAGCGTGTCAATCGACGATTGGCCTACGGCACATTAGAGCTTCATTAGATCGCCCCGCGCCCGGTACGGCGGGGTTGCCCCACCGCCCTGGCCGTCCGGCAGGCAACAAAAAAACCTGCGCCAGGCACAGGTCAGGGACAAAAAAGACCTGTGTCAGGCACAGGTCATGAGGGTCATCGCAGGCCCGCGGGACGTCGCATGGAGATGAGGGGATTCGAACCCCTGACATCCTGCTTGCAAAGCAGGCGCTCTCCCGCTGAGCTACATCCCCGCAATACAAAGAGTGGGACCGACAAGACTCGAACTTGTGACCTCTCGCTTATCAGGCGAGTGCTCTAACCAACTGAGCTACGATCCCACGTCACGTGTGGGTTATGGTAGCGCAGGGGGGTGGCAATGTCAAGGGTGCGTCAACCCGGCGGAGCCAGTCTCAAGGGTCGGCCCGGCCGGGGAAAAAGGAAGCGGGGCCGGTGTGATCCGGCCCCGCCCGTTGCCCTTGATTCCCGTTGGAGTGTGTGTTCGCGGCCGCGTCAGGCCGGTTCGACCAGGCGCGCCTGCACGACATAGCGGCGGGCATACCGCCCCTGACCATCGTAACTGTAGCACGTCAGCAGGGTCAGCATTTCCTGCGACGTCCCGTAGGCCACGTACACCTCGGATGGATGGACCTGGAGTGTGTTGAAGACTTCGTAGGTGAAGGTCTGTCCCTCGAACACCACGTTGATCCGGTCGCCAGCCTGGAGCTGGTCCAGCGCGATAAACGGACCCGGCACAAAATTCGCCAGCTCGTAATGAGCCCCAATCACCACGTTCGATCCCTGGCCCGGATAGGCCGTCAGCTCCAGGTGCGCGGCTTCCTGTCGAAATCCGCTAAAGTCCCACGTATCCCCAACCACCCATGCCTCTTGCACCTGCACGCTGACGCCAATCTCAGGGATTTCCAGCACGAATTCCTCGAAGGGCTGCGCCGAAGTCGCGCTGCCCCCACCCCCCAGCAGCGGGAGCGTGCCGACAGGCAAAGCCTGCCCCGGCTCGCCGGCTGCGCCGAACACGAATACCACCACCATCAAAAGGATGCCCCGCCGGATAAGGTGGGCAGGGAGAGCGCGGGTGCGGGTGGTCAAGCGGTGGAGCAGATAAGACATGGTTCCCCTCTGGCGATCCATTGAGATAAAATTCGGACGATGAAGATTTCCACAATGAATCAACGCTTCGTGCACCATAGTAAAGCAAAAATAAAATAGATGCAAGAAATCTTCATGCTTTTAATTTTTTTATGCGATTGTATGGATTACAGATGACTTAGTGGTGCATCCGGCAAGCCAGCATCGCAAAGAACAGGCATGTGTAGGGGCGGTTCGCGAACCGCCCAATATGCGTCAAGTTAGCGCCAATTGATCCTCGAAACGGGTCGAGAGTCGGCTGCGCGAGACGTCGGGGATTGGATGAAGGTTAACAAATTGATCCGGTAACGCCGCGGACGGTTGTAGGGACGACCGGCGGTCGTCCGGGGCGGTTCGCGAACCGCCCCTACGGATGGCGTATCGATCCCGTTGCCGGATTATTTTCTTAAGGTTCATGAAATCCCCGACTCTGGACAAAAAGTCCTCCGGATTGGACCGTTTTTAGTCCGGAGGACTTCCTGGTCTGAGTCGGGGATTTCAACCCGCGACACGGGCGGCGAGGCCTTATCTTGACACCGATTGGGCGGTCGCGAACCGCCCCTACGACACATCGATACCGCCCCGCGCGCGGCTGCGCTTATTCCACCTGGCGCAGGGGCAGGCCGGTCACCGGGTCGTACAGGCTGACCGCGCCCCCGGCCGCGGCGGCGAGCTGCGTGCCATCCGGGCGGTAGGCCAGGCTGCTCACCGGGCCGGGCAGGGTATTGACCCGCAGCGCGGTATACGTGCTCAGGTCCCAGATTTCCAGCAGGTTGCCGGAGGCGATCGCGGCCCGCGTCGCGTCCGCGTTGAGGGCCACCCGGCGCGCCTCCTGGCGGGTCAGGGTGGAGCGCAGGGTCAGCCCCACCCCCAGCGGATCGCCATCCCACAGCCAGAAACGGTCGCTGAAGCCGCCCAGGGTCGCGCCATCGCCCGTCCAGGTGATATCGCCGAAAATCCCGGCGGGCAGGAAGTCATTGCGCACCAGGTCGAACAGGCAGCCCGGCCCGGCCATCTCGCAGCGGCGCAGGGACACGGTATCGTTGAGGATCACGTAGCGGTTGTCCGGGCTGAAGCTGGCCCGCACCACGCCCCAGCCCGGCCACCAGAAGGGCGGGATGGCGGGCGTCCGGGCCGTGTTGAGGTCCCACAGGGTCGCGGTCGCGCCGTCCGAGGTCGGCCCCAGGATCAGCCACGCGCCGTCCGGCGCGGCAACGGCCCAGGCGGGGTCGTATGGCGCGTTGACCAGCACCGTGCGGATCGCGCCATCCGGGACGCTCACCAGGGCGATCCCCTCCGGCGCCCAGGCCACGGCGTACAGCCCGCCGCCGATCGTCACGAAGTCCAGCACCGGGCCGCTGGCCAGGCTGCCCTGGAGGGTGTAATTGGCCGTCTCGTACAGGCGCACGCCTTCCCCCGCGCCGACCGCCAGCCGGGACCCATCCGGGGTGTAGACCGCGCGCCTGGCCACGCCGGGCGGGGTCAGCGGCCGGGGAGTGGCGGCCGGGAGCGGCCCGCTGGCCGGGGTGGGCGAAGGCGGAATCTCGCTCAGCCCGCCCATGGCCTCGACCTGCGGCGGGGGATTGGCCGGGTCGATCAACAGGTAGCGCCCGCCGGCCGCTTCGATCGTCCAGCCGGGGCGGCCGTCCACGCTGACCTGGAACCAGGCCAGCCCCTCGGCACAGGTCGGCCCGGCGATCACGTCGATCACCTTGTCCTGGTAGATCACGCCGGTGAAGATGCTGGCGATCTGGGGCGCTTCGCGCAGGCGCACCGGATGGGCCTGGCTGGCAGCGCGGGCCGCCGCCCCGACCCGCAGGTAGGAGGGCAGGGCCGCCTCCGGGCAGGCCCCATCGACCGGCGTCCCAACGATCCCCGGCGTCAAAATCGAAGCAGTTGGCTGAACCACCGGCTGCGCGGCCGTTTGGCCCGGCGCGGGCGTGGCCGTCGGTCCGACCGTGACATTGAGGTAGTAGCTGCCGGGGATGGCTTCCGCCGACCAGCCTTCCAGACCAAGCGGCTGCACGCTCAGGTAGTACCAGCGAAAGCCGTCGTTGCAGGCCGGGCCGTCCACCACCCGGACGAGCGTCCCGGCGGGCAGCAGGTCGACTTCGACGCCGGTGGTGCGCGGCGTCTCGCGCAGGCGCAGCCCGCCGGCCGGGGTGGTGCTGACCACGTCGGCCACGACCGCCCACTGGCCGATCGCCAGGCGCGTCTCCGGCGCGCTGTCGCACACGCCCTCCTGGGCGACGCCCGGCCGCGCCTCCCCACCCAGGGCCAGGCCCACCAGCAGGGCCAGCCCGATCCTCATCCCCACACGCAGTCTTCGGCGCATCACGTTCTTTCCTTTGAATACAACGGCTATTGGCTTTTGGCTTTTGGCTTTTGGCCAGGAGCCAACAGCGCCTTTCATTGACGTCATTGTAGACCGGGCAGCCGTCAAAGAACAGCCGGGCAAGCCGCGCGTCAGGGTAATCGCATCAAATCGCAAAAGACATCCCACCCCAGAGGACACGAAGGACACAGAGGGTAAACCAGTTCACCAGTTCTGGATTCGCGGCTTCAGTGGGGCAGGTTTTTCTGATTTTCGCTTTTCTCTGCGTTTTTGCCTGGTGTTCCTGGCGTTTTGGCGGTTCATTTTGTTCTTGATGCGATTGCTCCGGGCCGCGCGTCCGACGGCGGAGGAAGTTCTAAAAAATGTCTAAAACCTGGGCCGGATCGCCGCGAATCGGGATACAGTAGTTTTATGTATGGGAGCCGCCCCGATGGGCCGCACGCCGGAAAGGCGCACGGCATGCACAGCCGTTGCTTCGTGAACACCCTGGCTGTCGTGATCATCCTGCTGGCGCTGCTGCTCGCGCTCCTGCTGGACGGGCTGCGCGGCCAGACGCCGGAGGTTCCCCACATCGCCAGCGAGCCGCTGGGCTGGATCGTGATCCAGCCCGACCTGGCGCGCTGAGGTCGCTTCCTCCACCGTTTTCCGCCCTGGGCGCAACGCCGAGGGTGAATTCCCCCTGTCCCGGCCCCCAAAAAGCGCCGGTCTTTAGATATTTTTCATAACTTCTGAATACTTCTCCTCAACGCTACGTTTATAATTAGAGTAGGGATGGTGAACAACGCCCCACTCATTGATTTATTCTCGATTATAAGGCGACTCACCCTCTCGCATTATCAGGCGCTCTTCAGCGCAAGCAATCATAGGAGCCTTCCATGAACGCACCTACGCCGCCCACCACCAGCCGAAGCTCGCTTCGCGCGGGCCAGGGGTTGGTCGAGTACGTGGTGATCATCGCCCTGGTCGGGGTCGTCCTGCTGGTCGTCCTGCCGGCCGTTCACAACGCCATCCAGAACAACTTCGCCAACGTCGTCGGCGGGATTTCCTCCGCTCCCAAGTGGGAACCCATCGCCTGGGATTACACCGGCGGCAGCGGCGGCAGCGGTGGCGGGGGTGGCGGGGGTGGTGGTGGCGGCCTGCCCGCGCCCACCGACACCGACGGCGACCGCGTGCCCGACGCCACCGACAACTGCCCGACGATCGCCAACCCGGCCCAGGCCGACACCGACCACGATGGATTTGGCGACGCCTGCGACCCCCTGCCCAACGGCGACACCGACAACGACGGCATCGACAACCTGGCCGACAACTGCCCGACCATCGCCAACCCGGATCAGGTCGACATCGACGGCGACGGGCTGGGCAATGCCTGCGACCCTACCCCCTACGGCGACACCGACAACGACGGCGTGGACAACCTGAGCGACAACTGCCCCTCGGTCGCCAACGCCAACCAGGCCGACACCGACCATGACGGATTGGGCGACGCCTGCGACCCCACCCCCAACGGCGACACCGATGGCGACGGAATCGGCGACGGCCCGGACAACTGCCAGACGGTCCCCAACCCCAGCCAGACCGACACCGACCATGACGGGCTGGGCGACGCCTGCGACCCCACCCCCAACGGCGACGCCGACCTGGACGGGATCGACAACAACGCGGACAACTGCCCGACGACCTACAATCCCGACCAGGCCAACAACGACGGCGACTCGCAGGGCGATGCCTGCGACGCGGACGACGACAACGACTATGTGAACGATACGTCCGATAGCTGCCCGATGGTGGCCGGACAATCGTCCGCCGCCGGCTGCCCGGATGCCGACTGGGACACCTTCCGCGACGACAATGGCGCGGACCGGTGCGTGGGCACCTGGGGGTCCTACAACGGCTGCCCGGATGCCGACGG
>JARKOQ010000250.1 GCA_029976005.1 Aggregatilineales bacterium
TTTCCGTTTGATGCGATTGCCCTCCAAGCACCCCGCCGCTTGCATGACGGAACGGACGCCCTCCGGTACACTCGGAGGGCGTTCGCGTTCCCGCCCCCTGGAGTCCGTGCGTGGCCGATTTCTCCCGACCTGCCCCTCGTGTGATCGTGCCCGGCGAGGCGCCGTTCCCCGCGCCGCTGATCCTGCTGGCGACCCTGCTGGGCGGGCTGCCGGCCGGCGGGCTGCTGGTCGCGCTCAACTGGGATCGCCTCTACCGCCCCGACCGCCAGCGCCGGACCCTGATCGGGGTCAGCCTGGGCTTTTTGCTCGGCGTGGGGCTGCTGGCGATCGCCTACGCCGCCACCCGCCACCCGGCCGTGATCGGGCTGGGCGTGGCGCTCAATGCCCTGGCCGGGCTGGGACTGGTGCGCGGCCAGGCGGCGGCCTACGCGGACTGGGTCGGGCGCTACGGCCGCCCAACGCGGGCCGGCATCCACCTGCCGGGCGTACTCGTGCCGCTGGGGGTGGTCGTCTTTGTGGAAGCCTGCCTGCTCTACCCGCTGATCGTCCTGGTTGTCCTGCCGGAAGTCACCCGCCTGCTGCCGGATCGGGTCTATGAGAGCGAAGGGCTGCGCCTGGCCTACGCCCGCACCTGGGAGGCGCTGGATACCGGCGGAGACGCGGCCTGCCGGCAGCCGGACACAACCTGCCTGCTCGCCCTGCGCGCCGAATCCGGCCGCACCATCGTGGATGTCGCCCGCGTCACCGCCGCCGCGCCCGTCGACGCGGACGCGGTCGCCGCCGAGTTATGGACGGCGGCTTCAATCGAGCCGGGGGCGGCATTGATCGGCCAGGATCGGCTGTTGCTGGCCGGGCGGGAGGCTGCGCGGCTGGCTTACCGCCTGCCCAATCCCTCCGAAGCCGTCAGCGTATCCACGCTCACCCTGTGGCGGCTGATCCTGCCCGTCGGGGAAGGCTACCTGCGGATCACGATCGCGACCGCCGACCCGGACCAGCTCGACGACGGCCTGATCGCGGCCGGACAGGGGCCGGTCGGCCGGCTGCTGGCCGGTCTGAGAGTGGAATAGAGACCGGGAGGCCAGAGGCCAAGAGACCAGAAAAAGCGGCCGATTGAGACAGCCCCCTGAGCAGACTCTCCTGTCTTTACTAATAACCGATAACTAACAACTGATAACTCCGCGAGAATCGCGGAAACCGTTGTACAATAAAAGAGGGGTGTTCGTGTCAGGATTGACTCGACCCCCTGCCACGCGCACCATCCACGCGCCTGCATCCCACTTCCCCCCCAACCGGACCCGTCCCGCATCCCGTCCGCGCGAGATCAGACCGGGAGGACCCTATGCCAGTCATTACCCTTTCCCGCCAGGTGGGCAGCAACGGCGACGCGATCGCCGAGCAAATCTGCAACCGCCTGAATTACCGGTACATGGATAAGTGGCTGCTCAACAAGGTGGCCGCCGATGTTGGCCTGTCCCAAAACGAGGTGGTGGACTTCAGCGAGGAACACTACAAAGCCCGGACCTTCCTGGAGACTCTGTTCGGCCCGCGCAACCGGGTCGTGGCCAGCGTGACCACCCGCCAGCGCGACACGACCGGCGGGGACATGCTCAGTATCTCCTACCTGGACGAGGCGCAGTGCATGAACCTGGTGCGCACCGCGATTATGGCTGCCTACCGCGAAGGCAACATCGTGATCGTCGGGCGTGGCGGGCAGGCCATCCTCCAGGACCGGCTGGACGTGCTGCACATCCGGATCGAAGCGCCGCTGGAGGAGCGCGTCCGGCGCATCCGCGAGAAGGAGATGATGAGCGAGCTGGAGGCGCGGAGCCACATTGCCGAGCGCGACCGCTCCGCCGCCCAGTACCTGGAACGCTTCTTCAACATCCGCTGGGACGACCCCGCGCTGTACCATCTGGTGATCAACACCGGCAAGTGGGATGTCGCCGCCGCGGTCGACATCATCGAGCACGCGGTCAGCCAGCTCCAGACGGAGCGCTTCCCGACCCAGCCGATGAACGCGACCCCCGCCTGATCCGACCCTTCCAGGCAGGCACACCTAGGCAGCGGCGGGCCGCGCCGTCCGCCGCTGCCCCATCGACTGGTTATCGCCGGGCCGGCCAAGACCCGCGTTTGCCACAACGGACGGGTCGGCGATTCGTTCCTGCACCGGATTCTTTGACCTCACGGTTCGCTGCCCGCGCTGACGGCTTCTGTTTTCTCTGGTCTCCTGGTCTCCGGCCTCATTCGACCGTGATCATCCCCAGGCTCAGGCGGCTCGCGCCGAAGTCCTCCGCGCCGCCGATGGGCAGCCGCTCGAAGGTGACTCCGTCGTAGACGCCCAGCAGCAGGGTATATTCACCCGGCGGGATATCGCCCGGCAGGCTGATGAAGGCCGGGTCGCTGACCGGCTCACCCGCCGTCCAGACCCAGAAGGGATACGTCCCACCGCGCGGCTGGCCGTCGAACTGGGCGGCGATACCCTCCGCCGTGTCGTTGGCGGGGTCCATCACGTGGACGAAAACGCGCAGGTCGCGCGAAGCCGCCGCCGGATCGAGCGCTTCCCAATGCAGGGTCAGCGGGATCACGTCGCCGGGGGCATAGGTGCGCGCCGCCAGGTCGTAGCCGGTCAGCGCGGCGACCGTCCCGAACCCGGCGTGGAGGGCGGTCTCCGGCGCGGCGGGGACGAGGGGCGTCCCGCCCTGGTAAACCCACAGGTGGTACAGCTCCAGCCGGTCGTCGGGGCCGGGAGCCTCCAGAATCAGGGCCACGCGGTCGCCGACACGGTCGCCTTCCGCGCCCCCTGACCGGCTCCCCGCGATCACCTCGGCGGGGATCGTGAAGGCGCTCTCCACCCACTCGCCGGGCACGGCCGGGAGCCGCCACAGCCCGGCGTCGGCTCCGTTGACCGCCACGCGCAGCACCAGCGGCGACTGGTTCTGCACGCGGGCCACCAGCAGGGCATCCCCCGAGCCAGGCAGGGCCAGCCGGGCGACGATCGAGCCGTTGGTCACGCGCCCGCCGTCGGCCAGGACGAGGGCCGGATCGGTCCGGTAGGCCAGCCGCCGCACGTAGGTGGCGAAGCCGGGCATCTTACCTTCCAGGCCCCAGGTCAGGCCGTGGGCGGCTTCGTCGTCCAGGTCGGAGGCGTCCAGTCTATCGGCCAGCGCCCAGCCCTCCGCTTCCAGCCGGGCGGCCACGTCTGGCTGCTGGGGCAGCGGAGCCAGATCGGCGCTGGCCCAATCCGGCCGGGTGACGAGCTGGCGCTCCATCGCGGCGGCGATGGTCGACCACGGCTCGGCGCGGGCCTCGAAGAGCACTTCGCCGAACAGGGCGGGCGCGTCCGACAGGCCAAAGTACGGCGCGACGACCGCCGGGTAGATGGCGTAGTAATCCGGCCGGACGCGCTCCAGGGCCTCGTACATCGCGCCGGGGCCGGAACGGTACGCTTCCGAGAAGCCATTGCTGGTCAGGCCGACGATGTCGACCGTGGCCCGCTCCCCCAGGAAGCGCTGCGCCCCGGCGTCGGAGATGGCGATCAGGGAATCGGCGGGGGTGTTGTCGCGCAGCCACAGCCCGGCCGCGACCTGGATCTGCTGCGTGGTGCGCACATCCAGGTGGTACGAGGCCGCGAAGGTCGCCACGGAATAGACGCCCCACCCGGCGGCGACGATCACCGGCAGGAGGAGCGCGATCCGGGTCTGTTCGAAGCGGCGCAGCGCCCCCAGCCGGTTGACCAGCCAGCTGATAGCCGCAACCAGGCCCGCCCCGCCCAGCAGGGCCAGGGCCGGATAGAGCGGCATCTGGTAGCGGTAATGGTGCCAGGTGGCGGTTTGCAGGGTGGCGGTCGCGCCGACGTGGAGCACGATCCACGCGCCCAGGATCAGCGCCCAGCGGCGGAGGTCGTGACCGCGCCGGAACCAACCGAGCGCGCCGATCACGGCCAGGAGTTGAGTCAGGGGCAGCACATACCACCAGCGCCCATCGATCGCCGCCAGCCCGAAGCCCTTGACCAGCACGTCCAGGATCGTGCCGCCCACCGTGCGGATGAAGTCATCCAGGTAGAAAGGCACGTAGGTCAGCATCGTCTTGGAGAGGAAGCCGGTCGCGCTGGCGTCGCCGCTGGCCCGGTCGTTGACGATCAGCGGGATCGCGGCGGCGACGAGCGCGGCCAGCGTCCAGCCGATCAACCGCCGGTCGCGCCCTTCCTCGGCCGGCAGGAGAAGCTCCGCCAGCAGGATCAGCCCCGGCAGCAGGATCAGCTCCGGGCGGGTGATCGCCACCATGGCCAGCAGCAGCCCGGCGGCCGCCGCCCGCCGCCGGGCATAAGCCCACAGCGCGGCGGCGATCAGGGTCACGGCCAGGCCGGTTTCCATCCCGGTCAGGAAGTTCCAGGCCGCCCAGCCGCTGCCCGCGAAGAGCAGGCCCGTCACCAGCCCGACCGCCCAGGCCGGGCCGGGCAGCGCGTGGCGCTCGGCCAGCCGCCGGGCGGTATCCGCCAGCAAGGCGGCCGCCAGGGGGAACAGGATCAGCCCCAGCGCGAGCATCACGTCCGGCATCGCCGTCCGGGCGATGCCCAGGGCGAAGCCGCCCGCCAGCAGGAGCAGGTAGAGCAGGCTGGTCGCGCCGGTGGTGGGCGTGTCGCCGGTGTTGTATTGCAGGAAGTAGCCCTGCGACGCCTGCCAGCCGTATTGCAGGTGGATGTAGGCGTCGTCCAGCGGCAGCACGGCGCTGCCGTCATCCAGGCGCGCGCCCTGGCTGAGGACTACAAGGCCGCTCACCACGGCCAGCACGGCCACGATCAGCGGGACAAGTCGTTCAGCTTTCCAGTGGTTCATATTCACACCCTAAAAACATAAGACGGTAAAAAGGGAAAGACTCTCACCGCAGAGGACGTGGAGAACGCGGAGTAAACAAACGAAGAGGAAAAAGAACAGGGGAAAAGGAGAATCGATTCAGTTCACCGGCATGGGCGGCGGTGGGGACGTTCAATTGAACGTCCCTACCGAATGGACGCCATCCCTGAAGCCGCTCCCGATCAACCGGCTTGTTTTTCACAATTCTCCGTTTTTCTCTGCGCTCTCCGCGTCCTCCGCGGTGAGATGTTTTTCCCTGGCGGTTCAAGCGCCTTTCATCGGACCGTGACCGTGCCCAGGATCAGGCGGCTCGCCCCGTAATCGTCGCCGCCGATGATGACCAGCCGGGTGTTGGTCGCGCCGTCGTAGACGCCCACCAGCACCCGGTACGCACCCGGCGCGGCGTCGGCGGGAATCGCCAGCTCGACCGGCTGGCTCAGAGTCTCGTGCGGCTGCCAGACCCAGAAGGGATACGTCCCCCGGCGCGGCTGGCCGTCCCACTGGGCCAGGATGCCCGCCGCCGAGTCGTCCTCCGGGTTCATCAGGTGGACGAAGATGCGGTGATCGGCGCGCGGCGGGTCGAGCGCCTGCCAGTGCAGGGTCAGGCCGAGCGTCTCCCCCGGCCGGATGGTGCGCTCGGCCAAGTCGAAGCCGCGCAGGGCCACCACGTCGGGGCCGTCGGGCACGGCGAAGATCGCGCCGCTGACCGTGGCCGGCGGCTGGGGCGTGGTGGTGTAGTCCGCCGTCCGGTAGAGCCAGTAATGGAACGGCCGGTAGCGTGCCTCCGGGGGCGCGCCCTCCACCGTCAGTTCGATCTGGACCGCGCCGCGCCGGGCCTGGTGCAGGTGGGGCGGGATCAGGAAGGCCGTCTCCAGCCACTGGCCGGGCGTGGCGGGCAGCTTCCACACCCCGGCGTCCTGCGTCCCGTCGATCCGCACCCGGACGGTCAGATCGTCGATCGGGTAGACGCGCGCCACCAGCAGCAGCCAGCCCTCGTCCGGCGCGTCGAGCGTGAAGCGCTCCCCGCCGGTCATGATTCGCCCGCCGTCGGCCAGTTGGATTGTCGGGTCGTAACGGTAGTCGGCCAGCTCCGGCACGCTGGCGTAATCCTGGCCGGGGGCGGCGTCCCACCAGGCATAGGCATGGGCGGCCTCGCTGTCCAGGTCGGCCACGTCCAGCGTGTCGGACAGATGCCAGCCCTCGTCCGCCAGCCGGGCGATGATATCCGGCTGCCGGGGCGAGTCCGCCAATCCGACCGCCGACCAGTCCGGGCGGGTGACGACCTGGGTCGATCCGGCGCTGGTGTTGGGCGACCAGGGATCGGCCGTCACGCGGAACAATTCCTCGCCCAGCAGGGCCGGGGCATCTTCCAGCCCGAAGTAGGGCATGGCCGCGTCGGGATAGACGGCGAAATAATCCGGCCGGACGGTTTCCAGCCGCTCGTAAATCGCGCCCGGCCCGCTGCGGCTGATCGGGGACATCCCGGCCGTGGTCAGCCCGACCACGTCATAGGTTGGACGCTCCCCGACGTAGCGCATCACGCCCACGTCGTGCACGGCGATCCGGGCGTTCTCCGGCGTATTCTCGCGCAGCCAGCCGGCCAGCACCATCTGCTGGCGGACGATCGTGCTCGTGTCGAGGCTGTAGGCTTCCCGGAAGCTGCCCAGCGAGAAGACCGCCCAGGCCAGGCTGAGGACGGCCAGGACGGCCGCCGCCGGCAGGAACAGCCGCGCCGAGCGCTGGGCGAATTCCTCCGCCAGCATGACCAGGGCCAGGGCCAGCGGCAGGATCAGGGCCGGATACAGCGGCATCTGGTAGCGGTAGTGGTGCCAGGTGGCGGTTTGCAGGGTGGCGGTTGCCAGGGCGCTCACCAGCACCCAGCCCAGTAGAATCACGGCCAGCCGCCGCTCGCGCACCCGCCCGCGCAGCCAGAGCAGCCCGATGCCCAGCAGCCCGAAGGCCTGGGTCAGCGGGAAGGCGTGCCAGCGCCCGTCCAGGGCCGGGCCGCCGAACAGTTTGGCGACCAGCTCCAGCCAGGTCACGCCGATCACTACCGCCACCCGGCCGGGATAAAACGGCACCAGGGTGAACCACGATTTGGCCGTCAGCCCGGAGGCGCTCAGCGTCCCGGTCAGGATCAGGTTGAGGGCCGGCTGGACTCCCAGGGCCAGGATCGGCAGCAGCCCCCAGGCGAAGCGCCGCCCCCGGTCGTTGGTCTCGGCCACGTCGCGCAGGAGCTGGGCGACGAGCAGCATCCCGCCCAGGATCACGGCTTCCGGGCGGGTCAGGACGGCCAGGGCCGCCAGCAGGGCGGTCAGCCGGACGCGATCGGTGAGCATGGCCCACAGGGTCGCGATGCCCAGCGTGATCAGCAGGCCGGTCTCCATCCCGCTGAGATAGGCCCAGGCCATCCACCCGCTGGCGGCGAAGAGGGCCCCGGCCAGCAGCCCGGCGCTCCAGGCCGGAAAGCGCGGCGCGGCCGCGTACAGGCGGCCGTGCAACCGTTCGGCGGCGCGGCGGGTCAGGTCCGCCAGCAGGGCCGCCCCCAGCGGAAAGAGGGCCAGCCCGAAGATCAGGGCCGCGCCGGGCATGGCCGCCCGGCTGATTCCCAGCGCGAAGCCGCCCGCCAGCAGCAGCATATACAGGAGGCTGGTCGCACCGGAGGAGGGCGCATCCCCGGTGGTGTACTGGAGGAACGCGCCGTGGGCCGCCTGCCAGCCGTACTGGAGGTGGATGTACGAATCGTCCAGGCCCAGGACGCGCGCCCCGTCCGCGGTCGTCGCGCCGCCGCCGAGCACGATCAATCCGCTGACCAAAGCCAGCAGCGCGGCGATCAGCGGCACCAGGCGATTCATCGTGCGAACAGGCATGGCGGGCGCTCTCCCATGAGACACAGGCCAGGATCGGATCGCCTAGAGTATACGAGACCAGAAGAGAGAGGCCAAGAGACCGGGAGGCCAGAGGCCGGAGGGAGAGGCAAGAGACCAGAGGCGAGAGACCAGAGAAAAGCGGCGGGTGTGTAAGGGCGGTTCGCGAACCGCCTGTCCGTGGCCGGAGCAGAAGAAAGCGTCCAGGTGGCACGGCAAGGCCGATCACTGTGGCGTCGGACTGGGGTCCGACGTGGGGAATCGAACGGCCAATCCTGATCTGATCGTAGACCATATGTTCGATCTGAACTATAATGAATTTTGTCGTCTTTGTCTGGCGGGCGGCGGAGCGCCATCCCATCGCCCGGCCATCGCTAGATCATGGAGGCTGCATTGTCCAACCCTGTTGCCGAACAGTTTTCGCGGGTGATTTCGTTCGTGTTCGACGAGACTTTCGAGCAGACGCACGGCATCTACCTGGATCGCGGCACCTCGCTCTTCGAAACCCTGGCGGCGATCACCGCGCAGGAAGCCTCGCGGCCGCTCGGCCCGGCTTCGGGGACCATCGCCGCCAAGGTCGAGCACGTCCGCTTCTACCTGGACGTCCTGGCGGATTACATGCAGGGCCGCAAGGAACGGGTGGACTGGGGGGAAATCTGGCGCACGGTGGCCGTTGTGACCCCGGAGGAATGGGCCGCGAGCCAGGCCCGCCTCAAGGCCAGCCACCAGCGCCTCCTGCAACTGGTCAACGAGTCCGCCGGCTGGGAGAGCGAGGATGCCATGTCCGGGGCGCTGGGGATTCTGGTCCACACGGCCTATCATCTGGGCGAAATCCGCCAGGCCCTCAGCCAGATCGGGTAGAGGCCAGGACGCAAGAGAAAGCATCGAAGCGTGTCGGGGCGGGTCTGCTCACTGTGACCAGCGTGACCCGCCCCGCGAAAGTCGAACCGCGCAGGGCCGCGATCCCCGGCCTGTCCGAGTGTCGAGTCGCCAGGGCGGTCCGGTCTATTTATAATTAAAGAAATCCTTTTTATCTTTTTTTTGAGGCGACCTGGATGTTTGATTGGCGAACCCTCCGGCAGCCGGACCTCTACCACGGGCACGGCCGCACCCGCAACTTCTTCGAAGGCTGGTACTTCAAGCTCATCGATTCCGGCCGCCAGCACCGCTACGCCATCATCCCCGGCGTGTTCCTGGGCAAAAACGACCCGGCCGAGTCGCATGCCTTCGTCCAGGTGCTGGACGGGATGCGCGCCAGAGCCACCTATACCCGCTATCCCCTGGCCGACTTCCACGCGGCCCGTGATCGCTTCGACCTCCGGATCGGGCCGAACCACTTCACCCGCGACTCGATCACGCTCGATCTGGACGGCCCGGAGCGCCGTGTCTCCGGCCAACTGCGCTTTTCCGGCCTGACGCCCTGGCCGGTCACCCTGGCCGCGCCGGGCATCATGGGCTGGTATGCCTACCTGCCTTTCATGGAATGTTATCACGGTGTGGTCAGCCTGGATCACGGTCTGGCGGGCGAATTGACCGTGGATGGCGAGACGATCGACTTCAGCGGTGGGCGCGGCTACACCGAAAAAGATTGGGGCCAGGCTTTCCCCGCCGCCTACATCTGGCTGCAAAGCAACCTGTTCGAGGCCCCCGGCGTGAGTCTGACGGGTTCCGTGGCGACCATCCCCTGGCTGGGGCGCGCCTTCCGCGGCTTTATCGTCGGGCTGTGGCACGCCGGGACGCTCTACCGCTTCACGACCTACACCGGCGGCCAGATCGCGCGCCTCGCCCTGACCGATACGCATGTGGATTGGGTGCTCACCGGCCAGCATCGGAGCCGCCGCCTGCGGCTGTCGATCCAGGCCGACCGCTCGGAAGGCGGGCTGCTGCGCTCCCCGGAGCGGACGGCCATGCTGGCCCGCGTGGCCGAGAGCATGACCTCGAGCGTGGATGTCCGGCTGGAGGACGAAGCGGGCGAGGTCCTCTTCGCCGGGCGCGGCGACTGCGCCTGCCTGGAGACCGTGGGCGACCTGGCCCGCATTCTGGACGCGGGGCGCATCTTGAATACGGCCGGATAGGGGAGTGACTGCGCCGTCGTTGCCGTGAACTGGCCGGCCTGGACCCCGGACGAGCCCCCTGCTTCTGGCCGGGACGTTTCCAGTCCAACGCCCATAGGCTCACACAAAACGCCCGGCCGTATCTGGCCGGGCGTCGTCTTTCCTGAACCAACCGGCGGCCTAATCCTTCAGGGTGAAGAGGTAGGCGATGATATCCTGGATGTCCTGCGCGCTGAACAGCTCCGCGTAGGTGCGCGGCATCAGGTTGTCCGGGAAGCCGGTCACGACGTAGGCTCCCGGCTCCGTGATCGACTGGTAGATGTACTCGTAGGCGTCCAGCCCTTCGACGTGGGTCGCGCCGTGCACGGACACGTTCAGCAGGCCGGGGCCGATCAGTTGATCGGGCGAATCGACGCGGTGGCAGGTCGCGCAGGCAAACCCGACCTCGGTTCGCAGGGTATTGAACAATTCCTGGCCGTGGGCCGGATCGCCGGGGACGGGGGTCGCCGCCGCGCCGGCCGCCGTGGTATCGCCCGCGCCGTGACCGTGGCCGTCTCCGGTCGGAGTGGCTGTGGCGGTGGGTTCGGCCGGGGCGGCTTCCGTCGCTGCTTGTGTCGCGGACTCGCCTCCGGCGGTTGGCTCGGCGGCAGTCTCCGTGACCGTTTCTTGCGTGGCCGCGCCCTCGGCATGTTCCCCGGCGGCGGCTTCGCCGTGATCGACCCCAGCCGTCAGGGCCGGCTCGCCGCAGCCCGCCAGCATCAGCGCCGCGATCGCCAGGAGCGCCAGCAACAACCATCGTTTGGACATAGGGTTCCCTGAATCCTGTGAGGAAAGCAAAAAGCGCTTTGAGCTGTTGGCTTTTAGCTGTTAGCCAGGGGCCAGAAGCCAATCGCCAACAGCGCCCATTATATCCCCAGTCCGGCCCAATGTCGACCGCGCCGGTCGTTTATCTCAGGGCCATTGCGTTCAACTGAAAAACATCTCAAGATGCGGAGGACGCAGAGGAAAAAAGTTTCTTGGGCTTTTCTCCGCGTTTTTCCCTGGCGTCCTTGGCGTTTTGGCGGTTCAAATTGCTTCTGGCGTTTATCCCAGTCGAATCCCCCAGCCGGCCAGTCAGCCGGGCGGCTGCATGCGCTGCACGCGCGTCAGGCGCTCCAGGAGGGTATGGCGCTCGGTGCTCCGTTCCAGCGGCAGGTCGCTGACCACGACCGCCCCGGCCAGGGTCAGGCTGCCATCCGGGTGGCGGTACTGCCACAGGTCGTGGATGGCATACGGCCGCCCGTCGACCTCGCCCAGGTACAGCATCACGTGGCCGTCCATGAGCAGCAGGTCGCCCGGCGCGCCCTGGGCGATCAGGCGGGCGGCGCGTACTTCCGGCGCTTCGAACGGCTCGAAGGCGACCACGGTCTGCCCGATCATTTCCTGCTGGCCGGCGTTGCGGGGCAGGCGCACCCCGGCGGTGCCCCACACGTCCTGCACGAAGCCGGAGCAGTCCCGGCCGGGCCGTCCCAGGCGCATCCCGCCCCAGGCATACGGCTCGCCCAACACCCGGAAAGCCGCCTCCAGGATGGCGCGCGGCGAGGCGGGGGCGTACCCGATTCGCCAGTCCGCGTCGCCGGCCCGCAGGTAGCCGCGCGCGATCGCCAGCGATCCATCGGCGAGCCGGGTCGGGACGAGCACGATATTCGCCCCGGCCAGGGGCAGGCGGCTGCCCATCTCCAGCACGACCGGCGGCTGGCCCCCGGCCAGGGCGACGTCCGCCCAGGGGCCGACCGCCACCGCGAACGGCTCGGCCTGGACGAAATCGCGCACGACCGCGCGCTCGGCCAGGCCCACGTCCGCCAGGCGCAGCCAGCCCCAGTAATGCGGCGTGAGGGCGTAGGCCCACGCCCCATCGGCGCTGGTGTGCAGCACGGCCACGGGCCAGCCGGCGTCCACGGTCGTTTCCGAGAAGCGGTCGAAGGGCAGGTCGCCCGGCTCCTTGAGCGCGATCCGGCTGCTGGGGTAGGTGCGCAGGGCCGTGCGGCGCACCGCCAGGCCGTAACGCGGGACGATCCGGGCGGGCAGGGCCTCCAGGGCCAGGTTGGCCCGGATGGCCTCCCAGTCGGCCTGTCCGAAGGCCGCGCCGTCGGCGTCGTAGCGCGGCCGCTGCCCCACGGCGGGCAGCAGGGCCAGCACGTCGGCCGCGTCCAGCGCATCGGGCAGGCCCAGCACGCCGGGAATCCCGATCAGGGCGGACACGGTGGCGTTCAGGTCGGCCAGGGCAGCCGCGTCGAAAGTCGCCCGGTCGGGATCGGCCAGGCGCGACAGCCAGAACTCCGGCAGCAGCATGGCCGGGGTGACGTTGGGCAGGAGGGGCATGGCAGGACTCCTTGTGTGGATGGCATTCCGCATGGGTGGATGCACCTCCGATCATACCCGATCCCGACGGATCGATGGAAGCCGGCCCGGCGGCGGGGGCAGGGCAATCGCATCCAAAGCAAGTCGAACCGCCAAGACGCCAGGAACGCCAAGGAAAAGCGCGGAGAAAGGCAAGAATAGAAAATCTTGCGTCGCGATGGCGCGGAGGTCAAAGGGCTTCTTCGGTGAAGTCTTTCCTCTGCGTTCTCCGCGGTGAGATGCCTTTTCAGTTTGATGCGATTGCCCTGGGCGGCGGGGGCAGGGTGATTGCATCAACCTGAAAAAGCATCTCACCGCAGGGGATGCAAAGAGCGCAGAGAGGCAATCGGGTTCTTATAGTCCCCCTCAACATTTTTCGTGCTTTCTACGGGAGCGTTTTTCCATATTTTGCTTTTCTTCGCGTTTTTCCTTGGCGTTCCTGGCGTTTTGGCGGTTCAAATTGCCTTTTGGGCGCGATTGC
>JARKOQ010000252.1 GCA_029976005.1 Aggregatilineales bacterium
CACGAGGGGCAGGTCGGGAGAAATCGGCCACGCACGGACTCCAGGGGGCGGGAACGCGAACGCCCTCCGAGTGTACCGGAGGGCGTCCGTTCCGTCATGCAAGCGGCGGGGTGCTTGGAGGGCAATCGCATCAAACGGAAATGGCATCTCACCGCGAAGACTGCAGAGGACGCACGGGAAAGACTTCACCGAGGAAGCCCTTTGACCTCCACGCCATCGCGACGCAAGATTTTCGATTTTTGCCTTTCTCCGCGCTTTTCCTTGGCGTTCCTGGCGTCTTGGCGGTTCGACTTGCATTGGATGCGATTGCCCTGGCGGTGCCTGGGGCTGATCACTGCCGCGATTTTTTCAGCGACCGTGAAGGGAGAGAAGCCTCAGGGGATAGACGCTGGCCAGGGGGGCCAGTAGCGCTTTTCCCTCGATTTTCTCCGCGTCCTCCGCGTTCTCTGCGGTGAGATGCTTTTCCATTTAACCTAGAACTGGATGATCCCCAGCCCGTTGAGCAGCACGATCAGCACCAGCACGGGCGAGACGAACTTGGTCAGACCGAAAATCGCCCGCGCGATCCGCGCGTTGCCAAGCTGGCCGTCGTTGGTCAGCGCCGCCCGGACTTCCGGCCAGCCCCAGGCCCAGCCCACGAACAGGCATACGAACAGCCCGCCCAGCGGCAGCAGCAGGTTGGAGGTGACATAGTCGAACAGGTCGAAGGGCGTCATCCCCAGAATCTTGAAGTCGGCCAGCGTGCTGCTGGACAGCGCGGCGGTCGAGCCGACCAGCGCCAGCAGGCCAAGCGTGATCAGCGCGGCCTTGCGGCGGGAGAACCCGAACTGCTCGTTGAGCACGGCCACCGGCACTTCCAGCAGGGAGAGCATCGCCCCGGTCGCGGCGATGGCCGCCAGGACAAAGAACAGCACCATGAAGACCTGGCCCAGCGGCATGGACGCGAACACGGCCGGGATGGTGATGAACAGCAGCGAGGGGCCGGCATCCGGCTGGAAGCCAAAGGCGAACACGGCCGGGAAGATGGCGATCCCGGCCAGCATCGAAACCAGCAGGTCGGCCAGCATCACCCGGCTGGCGGTGGCCGGGATGTTCTGGTCGTCGCGGAAGTAGCTGCCGTAGGTGATCATCGTGCCCATGCCGATCGACAGCTTGAAGAAAGCCAGGCCCATCGCGGTCAGGATCACCGGGCCGGTCAGCTTGCTGAAGTCCGGGCTGAACAGGAAGGTCAGGCCCTCGCTGGCCCCATCCAGGGTCAGGCTGCGGATGCAGACCAGCACCAGCAGGCCGAACAGGATCGGCATCAGGCGTTTGGTGACGCGCTCGATTCCCTTGGAGACGCCCATGATGATGATGGCCGTGATCAGGATCAGCACGATCCACTGCCAGAGCAGCGCCTGGGTGGGATCGCTCACCAGCCCGCTGAAGGCGGCCGAGGTCACGTCCGGATCGGTGGAAAGCGCCGCGCCGGTCAGCGCGCGGAAGATGTAGGCGAAAACCCAGCCCGCGACCTCGGTATAGAAGGCCAGGATCAAAAAAGCCGCCAGGCAGCCCGCCGCGCCGATCAGCCACCAGGGCCGCCGGTCGCGGCCGGCCAGCTTGCGCAGGGTATTGATCGCGTCGGCGCGGGCGCGGCGGCCGATCATCTGTTCCGCGATCATGACCGGCAGGCCAACCAGCAGGGTGCTGATCAGGTAGACCAGGATGAAGGCGGCGCCGCCGTTCGCGCCGGTCAGCGACGGGAACTTCCAGATGTTGCCCAGGCCGACGGCCGATCCCAGCGTGGCGGCCAGAACGCCCAGCCCGGACGTGAAGCGATCCCGGCCGGGCATGGAAACAGGGTTTTGAGGCTGATTTGAAGTCATGGTTTCCCCCAGGATGATGGATTATCGCGATCCGATCGTTCCCGAATCAGACGCCGCCGCGCCGCGCGGGCCAAACAAAACACGCCCCGGTGACCGGAGCGTGAGACGCGTCGAAGTGCGGGAGGCAGAGGCGCATCACGCGCGCCCGGTCAGGGTGCGGACGGAGTTGCGAGCCGGATGAAGTGATGCGTCTCCAGAATGATCGCCATAAGGCCGGGACGATAATGACCTCGGCGCCAATCGGCAACGACTCCATGAGACAGATCACCCCAAAGTGGTGATCTCTGGCTTTTTTTTGAAGATTGATTTACACTTAACATGAATGAAGCGTTGATTTGATTGAGATCAACCTCAATCAATCACATAAATCTCAATGAATTGGAGAGGTGGGGGCGTTTCCCCGATCGTGATGTCCGCCAGTGCCGAACTGAATCGGGACCCGCTCGATTGCGGCCGTGAGTCGTCTCGCGTGAGTCTGGATGCCTCCGACGTCCACGAGTCACGCTATGCCAGCCTGTTCGAGAACTCGCACGACCTGATCCTGAGCGTGCGCCCGGACGGCGCGTTTGAGTTCGTCAACCCGGCCTGGCTGCGCACCCTGGGGTACGATCAGGCCGCCCTGAGCGACCTCAACCTGTTCAGCGTCATTCACCCGGAAGAGCGCGATCACTGCCTGACCTGCTTCGCGCAGGTTCTGGCCGGCGAAGCCCTGCACGAGATGCAGACCGCCCTGATCGCCCAGGATGGCCGCCGGGTGGATGTCGAAGGCAGCGTCGTGCCCTACGTCCAGGCCGGGCAGATCGTGGCCGTGCAGGGCGTGTTTCGGGATGTCAGCGAGCGCCGCCGGGTGGAGGCCTCCCTCCAGAAAAGCGAAACCTGGCTGCGCGCCGTGGTCGAACACTCGACCGACGTGATCTTTGTCCTGGACCGTGATGGCAAAATTCGCTTCGCCAGCGCATCGGTGGCGCACACCCTGGGTTACCAGCCCGACGAACTGGACGATTTGGACCTGCTGGCCCTGGTCCATCCCGACGACCGCTTCCAGCTCATCCAGATAGCCGAGCTGTGCGGTCTCGAGGCCGGGTCCAGCATGGGAGTCGAATGCCGGATTCAACACCCGGACGGGCATTGGGTCTACCTGGAGTCGACCCTGACCAACCTGTACGACCAGCCCGCCCTGCAGGGGCTGCTCGTGATCGCCCACGACATCACCAGCCGCAAGCAAATGCAGGCCGCGCTGGAGGAAAGCGAGGAGCGCCTGCGCAGCCTGCTGGCCAGCTCGCCGGACGTGATCTACCTGCTCGACCTGCTCTCCGGCAAGACGATTTTCATCAACCGCGACACGGTGCTGGGCTATCCCCGCGCCGAAGTCCACACCTTCGGGCACATCCTGGCCGCCGCCCATCCCGACGATCGGGTGGCGGTCGAGGCGTTCTGGTTCAGCCTGATGGATCGCGCCGACGACCACGTGGAAACTCTTGAGCTGCGCCTGGAAACCCGCCAGAAAACCTGGCAGTGGACTCAGATGCGCGGCACCGTCTCCACCCGTGACGAGACCGACCGCCCGCGCGAGGTGCTGATCACGCTGACCGACATCACCGACCGGCGGCGGATCGAGGAAGAACTGGCCGCCTATCGCTCCCGCCTGGAGTCGCTGGTCGAGGAGCGCACCGGACAGCTCAACCGCGCCCGCGAGCGCGTGGAGTCGGTCCTCAACAGCAGCGCCGACGCCATCATCCTGGCCACGCCCGAAGGCCGCGTCCAGCAGACCAACCCCCAGTTCAACGTCGCTTTTGCCTGCGAGATCGACGCCTATTTCGGCCGGCACCTGGCGGCCCTGCTCCACCCGGACAGCGTCCCGGCCCTGGAAGCCGCCCTGGATGCCGTCCTGGAGCACCACGAGCGCCAGCACCTGGAGGTGCTGGCCGCGCGGCGGGACGGGACTGCCTTCTATGCCGACCTGGGCCTGTCGGCGGTCGCCCCCAGCCGCGGCGCGGCGGCCAACGGCATCGTATGCATCGTGCGCGACATCACCCAGCGCAAGCAGGCCGAGGCCGAGCTGATCAAAGCCCTGGAGCGCGAGCGCGAGCTGGGCGAGCTGAAGTCGCGCTTCGTGTCGATGGCCTCGCACGAATTCCGCACCCCGCTGGCCACGATCCTGGCCTCGGCCGATACGCTGCGCACCTACCGGACGCGCATGACCCCGGAGGCGATCGAGCATCGCTTCGACAAGATCGCGGCGGAAGTCCAGCACATGACCGCCCTGATCGAACAGGTGCTGCTGGTCGGCCGGGCCGAGGCCGGGCGGGTGGAATTCCACCCGGAGACGGTCGACGTCGTGGCGTTCTGCACCGAACTCCTCGATCACCTGGGGCGCAACGAGCGGGCCGCGTCTTCCGCCGAACGGCATATCCTGGCCTTCCAGGCGGCGGGGGAGTGGGTCCAGGTGCGGGCGGATACGCGCCTGCTGCGCCAGATCGTCTCCAACCTGGTCTCGAACGCGATCAAGTATTCTCCGGCGGGCAGCCAGATCGACATCCGGCTGGACTGCACGCGGCCGGAGTCCTTCACCCTCGAAGTGCAAGACCACGGGATCGGCATTCCCGACGCCGATCAGGCCCATCTGTTCGAGCCGTTCCACCGGGCGGCCAATGTCGGGACGATTCCCGGCACCGGCCTGGGCATGAACATTATCCGCCATTCGGTCGAGCTGCATGGCGGGACCATCACCTTCACCAGCGCCGAAAACGCCGGCAGCACGTTTACCGTCACCCTGCCCAATGCCGTATCGTCAGACAATCAAGTAGATGACCCAAAGGAGCAGCCCAATGACGAAAGTTCTGGTCATTGAGGACGAGGATTTCCTGATCGAGGAAATCCTGACCACGTTGCAGTTCGAGGGCTTTGAGACGCTCGAGGCTCGCAACGGCCGCCAGGGCGTGGCCCTGGCCCAGCAGCACACCCCGGACATCGTGGTGTGTGACATCATGATGCCGGAGATGGACGGGTACGCCGTGCTGGAAGCCCTGCGCGCCGACCTCAAGACGGCCAGCATCCCGCTGATTTTCCTGACGGCCCGCTCCAGCAAGACGGACGTGCGGATTGGGATGGGCCTCGGCGCGGACGACTACCTGACCAAGCCGTTCACCCGCGCCGAACTGCTGGAAGCGATCCGGGCGCGCGTCAAGCGGCGCGAAGTCATCGCCGCCATGGAGCGCGCCCGCCTGGAAGAGGCCCAGCAGCGCCTGGCGCGGCTGGTGGCCCACGAGCTGCGCACGCCGCTGATTTCGATCAGCACCGTACAGGAGCTGATCTCCCGGCAAATGAACCAGCTTGAGCCGGAAGACCTGCGCGACCTGCTGGAGATGATGAACTCCGGCAGCCACCGGCTCAGCCACGTGGTCGAGCAGATGGTTTTCATGACCCAGCTCGAATCCGGCATCCTCAAGCAGGAAGAGCTGATGAAGGACGGGCTGGAGATCGTCCTGTGGACGACCCTGACCGCCGCCATCAACCTGGCCCACCGCTTCGCCGTGCGCAGCACGGACGTCAGCATCCAGCTCGATCAGCGCTCGCCAAACCTGTTCGTGAAAGGCGACCCGGCCGCGCTCAAGCACGCCCTGGCGGAGCTGATCTGCAACGCCCTGGTCTATTCGCCGGACGGCTCCCAGGTCACGATCGCCCAGTGGGAGGACGATGGCCGGGCCTGGATCAGCATCACCGACCAGGGGGTTGGGATCAGTGAGGCGGACTGGAAGCAGGCCCAGGCCCGCTTCCAGCAGGTCAACCGCGAGCGCCAGGAGCAGCAGGGCATGGGCCTCGGCCTGCCGCTGGCGCGGCGGCTGATCCTGACCCACGGGGGCACGTTCAAGCTGCGCTCCGAGGTCGGCAAGGGCACCCAGGTGCTGTTGAGCCTGCCCCTGACTCCCGCGCCGCTTGACTGATGCCGGTTCAGTCTGGCGCAATCTCAATGCAACTCTCATCCCGATCGCGTCCAAACGGGATTATGATGGCAATGTGGTAGTAGTACCCCTCCTTCGGGGCGGCCGGGCAAGGGTGGTAGCTTGCCCGGCCCCTCTTTTTTCTCCCCGCCGCGCCAAATCCACGGCCACGGTGTACATTCTTCCTGGAAACCACGCTTGATAAAGGAGATACCCCATGAACAGGCTCGCTTTGCTTTGGCGGGGCATGACAGGCGTCCTCCTGGCGATCGCGCTGGCCGGCGGCGCGCCGGTCGCCCGCGCCCAGTCCGGCCCGGTCACGATCACGATCCTCAACACGTCCGACGAGCACGGCTGGCTCCAGCCGGCCACGCCCTACGGCTCCGACGAGACGCGCGGCGGCGCGGCCAACCTGTACGCCCGCTGGCTCCAGGACGAGGGCTACGACCCCGACTCAATGCTGCTCCTCAGCGGCGGCGACAACTGGACCGGACCGGCCATCTCCACCTGGTTCGAGGGCGAGCCGGTGGTCGAACTGTTCAACACGATGGGCTATGACGCGACCGCGATCGGCAACCACGAGTTCGACTTCGGGCGCGAGGTGTTGAATGAGCGAATCGCCGCCAGCGAGTACCCCTACCTGGCGGCCAACATCCGCGACGCGGCCACCGGCGCGCTGGCCGATTTCGTCCTGCCCTACGTGATCGAGGAGGTCAACGGCATCCAGGTCGGGATCGTCGGGCTGGCGACGGCGGATTCGGCCACCACCACCAACCCGATTTACACCGGCGACCTGGTTTTCGCCGATTACGGCGACACCCTGGCCGAAGTCGTGCCCCAGATGCGCGCCGAAGGGGCGCAGGTCATCGTCGGACTGACCCACATCTGCCCGGACGAGCTGGCCTCCCTGGCCTTCGAGGCCGCGGGGCTGGTCGACGCCCTGCTGGGCGGGCACTGCCACGCCCTGATCGCCGCCGAGTCCAACGGCATCCCGGTCATCGGCAGCGGCGCGAACTGGCAGAGCTACGCCCGGCTCGACCTGGTCTACGATCCGGCGGCGGGCCGGGTAGTCGATTCCGAGGCGAAGCTGGTGTCTGTATCGTACACGGGCGATGCCAATCCCGTGACCCCCGATCCGGCCATCGCGGCCATCGTGGACGGCTGGCAGGCCCGCGTCGATGACGCGCTCGACCAGCCAATCGGGTATACGGCGGACGGGCTGGCCCAGCGCAGCCCGGCGATGGTCAACCTGCTGACCGATGCCTGGCTGTGGGCCTACCCGATGGCCGACGCGGCCGTGACCAACTACGGCGGCTTCCGGCAGGCCATCGACGCCGGGCCGATCACCCTGGCGGACGTGGTGGCCGTGCTGCCCTTCGACAACTACCTCTACGCGGCGGAGATCACCGGGGCCGAGCTGGCCGCCAACCTGGCCTGCTGCTCCGGCGCGACCGGCGGGATCGCCTACGCCCGGCGCGGCGGGCAGGTCGCGATCACGTTTCTGGACGGGCGGCCCTTCGACCCGGCCGCGACCTACACGGTGCTGGTCAGCGACTTCATGTACTTCGGTGGGGATGGCTACCTGTTCGCGCAGCAGGACCCGGACGCCTACGCAACCGGCATCCACTGGCGCCAGCCGCTGATCGACTGGCTGCTCCAGCACCCGACCACGGCCGGCGATCCGCTGGAGCCGCTGCTGGACTCAACCGGTCGCGGGCAATAACGGCGAGGGCGCGTTCGCGTCCATGACGTTGATCCATCCGTAGGGACGACCGCGATGCCTGCATTGCCCCGGTCGTCTCTACGCCATCCTGCCTGTCTCCGTGTTTTTCCCTGGTGCTCCTGGCGTTTTGGCGGTTCGTTTTGCCTTTTGATGCGGCCCGCACATCCGGGCGGAAAATGCTTGACGCCGGATCGAATCCATGCTTTGATATATTTATTCGTACAATTTACGAATAATCATGAACACGACCGCGCACCCCCAAAAACTGACTGCCCAGCACCAGCAGTTGCACAACAAGGCTCTCATCCTGAGCGCCATTTACGCCCACGCGCCCATCTCCCGCGTGGAAGTCGCGCGCATCACCGGCCTCTCGCGCCCGACCGTCAGCGACCTGACCCAGAAACTGATCGACGATGGCCTGGTGGAAGAGGGCGGGCTTCAGGCCCGGCGCAGCACGGCCGGCAAGCGTCCCACCCTGCTGACCCTCAACCCGGAAGCCTACCAGTTGATCGCGGTCGACATCGGCGACCGCCGGATCAGCGGCGCGCTGGCCGACCTGCACGGCCGCATCCAGTCCCGGCGGAGCGTGCCCATCGGCCTGACCCGCGGCGCTGACCTCTACCCCCTCATCCTGAACCTGATCGGCGAGCTGGCCGGTTGCGCGCGGCGGCCGCTGCTGGGCATCGGCGTCGGCACGCCGGGCGTGGTCGATTTCGTGACGGGCACGGTTCACGAAGCCTACTACCTCGGCTGGCGCGACGTGCCGCTCAAGGCCCTGCTGGCCGAGCGCTTCGATCTGCCGATCTACCTGGGGAATGACTGCAATTTCGCCGCGCTGGGGGAGCTGCGCTTCGGCTCCCAGCCCAGCAACGACCTGGTGACGATCATGCTGGGAGTCGGCGTGGGCAGCGGGCTGCTGGTCGGGGGACAGGTGGTGGCGGGCAGCGGCTACGCCGCCGGGGAGATCGGCCACACGCCGATCAACGGCCTGGACGAGCTGTGCGCCTGCGGCAAGCGCGGCTGCCTGGAAACGGTCAGCAGCGGGCGCAGCCTGCTGACTGCCGCCGCCGCGCTGGCGCGCCAGCACCCCGGCTCCGCGCTGGGCCGCCTGGCCCAGGACGCGCCCCTCACGCCGCAGACCCTCCGCCAGGCTGCCGAAGCCGGCGACGCCGGTCTGATCGCCGTCCTGGAGCGCGCCGGGCATTACCTGGGAATGGTCCTGGCCAACATCATTTGCCTGCTCAATCCCGGTGAAATCGTCTTTGGCGGGGAGTTCATCCCCCTGTGGGACTGGCTGAGCGGCCCGATGTGCGCGGCCGTCGACCAGCACGTCCCCGCCCAGTTCCGCCAGCAGACCACGATTCGCGTCACCACCCTGGGAGACGACTGGATTCTGCTGGGCGCCGCTGCCGCCGTACTCGACGGCGAACTCAACCTGTGGCAGTATGGGTATATCAGGCCAAAGGAGGTGACGCGCTCCAAGTAAAAAAACGGGTCTCTGAACGGATCGTTCGGAACGAGTCCTGAATAAGTGTTCATGAGCAGAAGAGGAGAGCAATTCCCATGAAGGCTAAGCTGTCTTTGCTTGTGCTGGTGGCCTTGCTGCTGTCGCTGGCGCCCATCAGCGCCCAGGATGCCGAGATCACCCTGACGATGGGCTCCTGGCGCGTCGACGACGTGGCCCAGATGGAGACCATCCTGGCCGCGTTCCACGAGGTTTACCCCAACATCACGATCAACTTCGACCCGACCAACCCGCCCGACTATAACGCCACCCTGCGTACCCAGCTCGAGGGCGGCACGGCCCCCGACCTGTTCTACCTGCGCTCGTATGCCACCTCGCGCCAGCTCTTCGAGGAAGGCTACCTGGAGCCGCTGGGCGATCTGCCCGGCCTGATGGAGAACTTCACCGAGGCCGCGCGCGC
>JARKOQ010000265.1 GCA_029976005.1 Aggregatilineales bacterium
CTGGCGCTCCTCGGTGTTGCCCACCTCGAAGATCACCGAGTGGACGGCCGCCGGGTTGAACTCGTCCAGGCCCTCGTCGCCGAACCAGTCGGGCTTCACCAGGTCATCCCACCAGGCGATCCCTTCCGCCCAGAGACCCTCCTCGGCGGGCGTTTCCAGCAGGACCTCGAAGGGCGTCCCGCCGCTATCCGGCGCGGCCGGGTCGCCGACGTACAGGACCACGTTGACCTGGGTACCCGCCGGGGCGGCCAACCACCGGAAGGCCAGCCCGTCCGCCTCCGCCCAGGCTTCCCCGGAGTCGAGGTCGCGCCCGCACCCGGCCGTGTTCCAGCCCCCGGACTCGAATTCGATCTGGAGGGCCTGGGCGCTCTCGAAGCCCGGCGCGGCCACGTCGCACGCGAACTCGGTCTCGGCCTCGTTGTTGACGTATGTCCACCAGCGATCCATCACGCCGGAGTCCTCGAAGTCCTCGACCACCCCGCCCGCCGGCACGGCCGCCGGCGCTTCGTCCGGCTCGACCGGCAGCGGCATGGGCGGCGCTTCGCCCGGCTTGAAGGCCCGGTAAGCCTCGTCCACGAACGCCACCAGCAGCGGCCCGGCGATCTGGTTGGCCATCTCGTTGGGGTGGCTGTCGCCGCTGCCCGGTTCGCCCTGGTACTCCAGCCGCAGGTATCCATCCTCGTCCGCCATCAGGCTGAAGAAGTCGAAGACGGCCAGGTTGGGATGCGCCTCCAGCACCTCCGGCGAAGTCAGGTACTCCGCCCAGCGCCGGGCGCGGGCCGCGGCCTCGGGGGAGGTCGCCTCCGGGACCAGCGGCGGGATCGTCCAGGCGACGAAGAGCTTGTCGGGATGCCGGTCGATCACGGCCAGGACGTCCGCGAAATACGCCTGGTAGTCCTCGAACTGCGCCTCGCTCTGGATGTCCGCGTTGGGGAAGCAGCTCTTGAACATGATCACGTCGAAGGCCAGCATGTGGCTGAACGTGTTTTCGGGCGGGTCAGTGACCTCCTGCCGGAAGATGACCGGCCAGCCGTCCATGTCGGTGTTGTCCCCCGGCACGTCCCAGTTCTCGCCGGTCGGCTCGCCCTGGGCGTCCGTCAGCCCTTCGTCATTGTAGCCGTGATCCCAGAACTCGTAACCGAGCGCCGTGAACGCCTCGCGCACGCCGCCCTGCGACAGCACCCCGTATCCTGTCGAATGGTGCATGAAGATGATCCGGGGTGGCTGCGCATCCTGTCCGGCGACCCAGCCTGGCATCCCGGCCAAAAGAATCACCACCACCGTGATGAGTCCCGCGCCTCGCTTATTCATTTGTTAAGTTCCCTTCGCTCAATCCGACCGAGCGACCGGGTGCGGCTTCGTTGTCGTCGTCGTGGCACCCCTGGCGAAACCAACCCGACTCACGAAACCAACCGCGCGATCCGTCGGGACGTTCAATTGAACGTCCCGGACGTTCAGTTGAACGTCCCTACAACGATAACCTACATCCCCAGCATCTGGCGCAGCAGGGGGGCCAGCAGCAGCACCATGATCAGCAGCGCCCCAAACAGCACGCTCAGCGCATACACCCGCACGTAGCCGGTCTGGAGGCGGCGAATACCGCCCGCCACCCAGCGCACCAGCCGCCCCACCCCGTTGACCGCGCCATCGATCAGGCCCAGGTCGACCGGGTCGGTCAGGACGCGCGTCGCGCCGTTGTAGGCGTCGCGCAGCAGGGTCTCATGCACGAAGTCGTGCAGGAACGTGCCATCCAGCTTGTCGGCCAGCCAGAGCGCCGCCCGGTTGAACGGCCCTTCCAGGAAGCGGTAGTAGGTCTCGTCCCAGTACATCCGGGCATTGGAATAGGCGAAAATGCCCGCCGTCTGCTCGCGAACTTCCAGGGGGTCCTTGTCCCCGTCGACCACCGGATGCCGCCCGTAGATGAAACGCGCCAGGAGCAGCATGGCGATCCCCGCGCCGACCGCGATGAAGGCCAGCAGCATCTGGGCGCTGCCCGCGTGGGCGTAGACGACCGTATGCGCCAGAAAGTCCGTGAAGGCGTGGGTCGGCAGGACGGGGTCGAAGATCCAGAAACCGCTGGGGATGTTGATCAGCCCGATCAGGATCGAGCCGACCGCCAGCACTTCCAGCACGCGGACCATCACCGGGTAGCCGAAGTCGCGCTCGCCGGTGTATTTGGCGGCCTCGGTGCGCGGCTCCCCGAAGAAGACCATCCAGAGCTGGCGGCCCATGTAGAAGGCCGTGAACAGCGCCGCCACGAACAGCAGGCCGAAGGCGATGTAGCCCTCCAGCTTGCCGCCCAGGAAACCGGCGTTGAGCGCGTCGGCCAGGATTTCGTCCTTGGACCAGAACCCGGCGAAGGGGAAGATGCCCGCCAGGGCCAGGGTGCCGATCAGGTAGGCGCGGTAGGTGCGCGGCATGGTATGGCGCAGACCACCCATATTGCGCATGTCCTGCGGGTCGAAGGCTTCTTCCTCGTGATGGCCCTCCTCATGCCCATGCTCGGCGTGGGCGTGGGCCACGTGATGGTGGCCGTGCTCCATGGCATGGATCACCACGCCGGAGCCGAGGAACAGGAGCGCCTTGAAGAAGGCGTGCGTCACCAGGTGGAACATGGCCGCACCGTAGGCCCCCAGGCCCGCCGCCGCCACCATGAAGCCCAACTGGCTGACCGTGCTGTAGGCCAGCACCTTTTTGATGTCCCACTGGCCCAGGGCGATGAAGCCGCCTACCAGGGCCGTGAACGTGCCGACCAGGGTCACCACCGCGCTGCTGAACGGCGCGGCGTGAAAGAAGACGTTGCTGCGCACGATCAGGTACACGCCGGCCGTGACCATCGTCGCGGCGTGAATCAGGGCGCTGACGGGTGTCGGGCCGGCCATGGCGTCCGGCAGCCACACGAACAGCGGAATCTGGGCGCTCTTGCCGGTCACGCCCAGCAGGAAGAACAGCGTGATCAGGGTCAGCACGGTCTGGATCGGCAGGCTGAACGGCCCGAAGTTCACCTCGCGGCCTTCCGCCAGGAAGGTCTCGGCCTGGTTGAAGACGCCCATCGCAGCCGAAAGCGGCTGCGCCTGGAGCGCTTCGCCCTCGGCGGGCGTCTCGGCGGCATGTGTATCGACCACCGCCTCGCCCTCGGCATGGGCCTCGCCTTCCCCGGCATGGGCTGCGCCATGAGCCGCCGCGATCGGCACTTCGCCCGGCTTGTAGAAGTCGAGCGTCCCGAACGTCCAGAAGACCAGGAAGATGCCCAGCAGCAGGCCGAAGTCACCGATGCGGTTGACGATCATGGCCTTGCGGCCGGCCAGGGAGTTCTTCCAGCCGACGGTGCCGTATTTGGCGTCCTTCTGGGTCTTGTCCCACCAGAAGCTGATCAGCAGATAGCTGCACAGGCCCACGCCTTCCCAGCCGACGAACATCACCAGGAAGTTGTTGCCGGTCACGAGCAGCATCATGAAGACCAGGAACAGGTTGAGATAGACGAAGAAGCGCGGGTACATCTTGTCGCCGTGCATGTAGCCGGTGGCGTAGATGTGGATCAGCGAGCCGATGCCGGAGACCACCAGCATCATGGTCACGCTGAGGGTATCCACCCGGAACTGCCAGGCGATATCCACCGCCGCCGCCGGGATGCGCAACCAGTCGCGCAGGATGCCGATCTCGACCACGGACGGCGCGTAGCCGGTGTTGGCCAGGGCGATCCATTCCAGCACGGCCACGCCAAAGGCGGTCAGGGCCGCGCCGATGGCGACCAGCCCGACTCCGCGCTCGCCCAGCCAGCGGCCCAGGATCAAGTTGATCAGCAGCCCAATCAGCGGCGCAAAGACCACCAGAGGCACCAGTTGTGGGAAGTTTTCCATAAAGACCAGCCTATCGTGTTGGCTATTGGCTTTTAGCTTTTAGCTATTAGCTATTGGCTATTAGCTCAAAACTAATGATGCGCCGGAATGCGCGGTCTCTGCCTGACAAGAACCAGCTTTTAGCTAAAAGCCAACAGCCAATAGCTAATAGCCGCTTTTATCCCTTCATCTCGTGCAGGTCGTCGATGTCGATGCTGCGCTTGGTGCGGAAAATCGCCACGATCAGCGCCAGGCCGACCGCCACTTCCGCCGCGGCGACCGTCATCACAAAAAAGACGAAGACCTGCCCGTTGGCCAGCCCCCACTGCCGGGCGAAGGCCACCAGGGCCAGGTTGCCGGCATTGAGCATCAACTCGACGGACATGAAAACCAGGATCGCGTTGCGCCGGATCAGCACCCCCAGCACACCCATCACGAACAGCACGGCGCTCAGCATCACATACAGGTCGGTCGGCACAAACACAGTCGGTTGCATGGGGTCGCGTTCTCCTTGCGCCTAGTCCGAGGCCGGCTTGTCCGGCTCCAGGAGCGCCTCGACGTCCCGTTCTTCGGGCGCGTTGGCGGCCAGGGCCGAGGCGGCCTGCGGCCCCACCAGCGGCCGGCGCACGATCGGGCGGCGCGGGCGGCGTTCGTGGGCCAGCTCGCGCTGGGTGAGCGTGATCGCGCCGATCATCGCCACCAGCAGCAGCACGGCCACCAGTTGGAACGGCAGCAGATACTGCGTGAACAGCACCTGCCCGATCTGCTGCGGGCTGCCATACGGCATCTGGGTGGGCACCGTGATAACCAGCGGCACGGTGCGCGTCTGGCCGTTGGCCAGGGTTTGGGCGGCCACGATCAGCAGGTTGTTGGTATAGCGCTTGAATTCGAGATCGCGGAAGGTGGCGATCGGCGCGGCCGGGGTCCCGGCTTCGCCCTCCGTGTGGGGCAGGATTTCCCAGGTCAGCGGCCCGGATTCGCGCAGGAGCAGCGTCTCGACCTGCTCCCCGAAGCGAGCGTTGGCGATCATCACCCGGCTGTCGTCCGCCAGGGAAGGCACGCCCGGATCGACCAGGTCGACCGGCCCGGCTTCCGGCAGGCCGTTGAGCAGCGTGACGCGGGCCTGCTCGTCCGCCGCCGGCAGGGGCTTATCTTCCAGGCGGGTGATCTGGTAGAGACCCGACCCACCGAGCGCGACCAGCGTGGTGCTGTCGCCGTCGGCCAGGATCAGATCGCCCAGGATCGCCGGGGCCTCGGCGGCCGGGTCCGCCCCGGCCGGGAAAACGGTCACGCCGTATTCCCCCGCCGGCAGGCTGCTGTAGCCGGTCAAATCGCGGAAATTCACGCCGTCGAAGATCAACTGGTTGTTGAGGTAAACGTCCACCGGTGGGGCGTCGGCGGCATGCAGGACGCGCACCTGGGGCATGGCCGGCGGGGCAGCCTGAAGGTTAATCTGGCCGCTGGCCAGCGCGCCGCCCGCCGTGATCAGGAAGATCAGGCCGAGCGCGATCGCCGCGCGCGGCAGCCAGCGGTACGGCCCTGGGCCGGGGGCCATCCGCTCCGCCCCCAGCAGCATGATCACGAACAGGAACAGCACCATGATCGCGCCGGCATAAACCGCGATCTGCACCAGGGCGATGAACGGCGCGCCCAGGGTCAGGAAGAAGAAAGCCACGCAGGCAAAATTGAGCACCAGGAACAGCGCGCTGTGCACGGCATTCTGGCTGATCAGCATCAGGGCCGCCGAAACGATGGCGATACAGCCAACAATCAAAAAAACAATGACTTCTGCCATGAACTTTGTCCTGTGAGATATTGGATTGGACTTGTGCAGTTTAGCGCAAATAGCGCAAAGAGTCCAACGTCACGCGCCCAACCCGACTGTAAAAATAGCTTTCAGCGGTCAGTAAAACGCCCCCCGGCATGTAGGGACGTTCAACTGAACGTCCCATTGAACGTCCCTACATACCAGACCACGATCACCCCAGCGGATTGCCCAGGCTCTGGCGGGCCACCGCCAGGTCCAGGATCGCGTTAACGAGCTGCTCGTAAGTCCACCCGGCGGCGTTTGCCTGGATGCACAGGTCGCTGTAGCCGGGATTGAGACCGGGCAGCGGGTTGACCTCCAGGATGTACGGTTTGTTGTCGTTTTCCTCGTCCAGCCGGAAGTCCACGCGGGCCACGTCCTTGCAGCCCGTCACCAGAAAGACGGCGGCGGTCAACTGCTGAAGCTGGCGTTCCAGCTCCGGATCGATCGGGGCCGGGCAGAAATAACGGAAGTCGTTCGCCAGCTCGGTCTTCATCCGGTTGGTATACAACCCGGCTTCCGACGGATCGTACTCCTGCATGTTGACTTCCAGCGGGGGGAAGAAGGTCAGCTCTTCCGCCGATTCGACCAGGGCGTCATGGTCGCTGACGCGCCGCGCCGCCGGCTGGCTGATGTTGCCGATCATGCCCAGCGTCACCTCGCGGCCCTTGATGTAGTGCTCGGCCAGGATCGGCTGCTGGTAGCGCTGAAGCTGGCGGCCGACCTGGGTATGAAGCTGCTCGACCGTGTAGACGATGCTTTCCGCGCTGACGCCCATGCTCGTGCCTTCGCGGCTGGGCTTGATGAACATCGGGAAGCGCAGCTCTTCGTTCTCGTCCAGCAAGTCGGAATCGACTTCCTCGTCGGGCCGGTCGAAGACCTGGAACTCCGGCGTCGGGAGGCCGTGATAATACAGGATGCGCTTGGTCATGGGCTTGTCCAGCGCCAGGGCCAGGGTCAGCACCTTGCTGCCGGTATAAGGGATGCGCAGCATTTCCAGAATGGCGGGAATCTGCGCTTCTCGCCCATCGCCAAAATGGCTTTCGGCAATATTGAAGCAGATATCAGGCCGGTATTCCTGCAACCGCTCTACCAGGCTGTAGGGCGGCACGATGCGGGCCTCGAAAAACGTGGCTTCGTGGCCGCGCGCCTGAAGCGCCTCGACGATCGCGTTGATCGTCTTGGGACTATCCAGATCGTCCCATTGGTCCGGTGACATGCCCTCCCATACGGGAGCATTTGCCTTCAGGTTAGCCAGGACCGCAATGCGCATCTTGTTTTCTTGGAACCTCCTTGTCGAGCCGTCTAGAATCGGCCCGGAAGCATAGTAGACTGCCGGTTAAATGTCAATCCTGCGCAAGGACCAGCGCAGGGGCGGTGATTGTGGGGAGCCATCCCCATCGAAAGAGGGCATCTGTAGGGGCGTTCAATTGAACGCCCAATATGCGTCAAGATAAGACGCCTGATCCGATCTTGAGATGGCGGCAGTTGGACGCCCGCGACTCAAGTCGCGGGCTAGGGATACAAAGTCCGCTAAAGCGGACTCAAAAAACCAATCCCCCAGTCCGCTTCAGCGGACTTCGTGCCCGTAGCCGGGGACTTGAGTCCCCGGCGATGGAACGGCCCGCAACCAGATTGGCGCTCGCCCAATGACTGGATCAATTTGTTAATTTACATGCATCCGGCCCTACGCCGGGTTCTTCATCTCCGGGATGGAGCGTGTGTAGACTCCCGGCTCGGTCTGGCGCGGCGTGCCTTCCAGACCGGCGGGCGGCGGGTCGAGCAGCTCCGCCTTGGTGTAAATCGCGTCGCGCCGGTTGGTGAAGCTCAGGCGGTGCTCGTGCTCCAGCACGATCGCCTCGGTCGGGCAGGCATCCTCGCAGTAGCCGCAGAAGATGCAGCGCAGCATGTTGATCTCGTAGGTCTTGGCGTAACGCTCGCCGGGGCTGTAGCGTTCCTCGTCGGTGTTCTCCGCCGCCTCGACCCAGATCGCGTCCGCCGGGCAGGCCGCCGCGCACAGCGAGCAGCCGATGCACTTCTCCAGGCCGTTGTCGTAGCGCTTGAGGGCATGGCGACCCTTGTAGCGCTCGCGGGGCGGGCGTTCCTCGTCCGGGTACTGGATCGTGGCCGGCTGCTGGAACAGGTATTTGAGGGTGGTGGCGAATCCGCGAATGACGTTCATGGCCTCTCCCTTATCCAAACCTTACACTACGACCCAACCAAAAACGGGACAGCCCTGCCCGTGGGAGCGCCATCCCGGAACCAGACATCTGGCGCGTGATGAACCTGAACCCCTATCCCCCGGCCCCTTTCCCCGTAAACGGAGAAAGGGGGGAGACGACTCAAGTCCCTCTCCGCTTGCGGGGAGGGATTCAGGGTGGGGTTGCGCCCGTGCGCCCTCTTCTGAAAAGTGCATGACAGCCTCTAGCGACTCTCGCCGGACGACGAAGCGGCCTGCTGCTCGGCCGCTTGAGCAGCCTTGCGGGCGGCGGCTTCTTCCTGCTCGCGGCGGGTGGCATCCCAGAACCCGCTGAACCCACCGCGGTGCTTCATGAGCCAGTCGTACAGCGCGAAAGGCGCGGCGATCAGCGCCCCGATGGCGTAGATGATGGCCCAGCCCAGGCTGCCGCGCCGGTCGGTCATGTCCGGGCGAGAGACGCCCCGGCTGCGCCGCCACAGGTTGACCACGATCCCCAGCACCACCAGCCCGAAGATGATCCCCGCCACGACGCTGTAGGTGGTCGCGTCGGCGGTCGTCTCGGCCACGGCCAGGGTGATCGCCGTCCAGGCCACCGCCACCAGCGACAGCGGGAAGAGCACCTTCCAGCCGAGGGCCATCAGCCGGTCGTAGCGGATGCGGGGCATGGTGGCCCGCACCCAGACCATGCCACTCAGCATCAGCACGATCTTGATGAACAGGTTGACCGGCCCGAAGATCGGGGCCCAGTCGGCGGGCAGCGGCCAGTGATAGCCGCCGAAGAACATCGAGGCCGCGATGGCGCTGACCGCGATCATGCCGATGTACTCCGCCGCGTAGAACAGGGCGAACTTCATGCCGCTGTACTCGGTGTTGTAGCCGCCCACCAGCTCTGACTCGGCTTCCGGCATGTCGAACGGGGCGCGGCTGACCTCGGCCAGCAGGGCGATCATCAGCAGCGCGGCCGCCAGCGGATTCTGGAAGAAGAACCAGCCCACCCCGAAGGCGGGATAGGTCTGGGCCTGGACGATGTCGGCGATCGACATGCTGCCCACGATCATCATGGGCACCGTCATGTTGAGGCCCAGGGTCAGCTCGTAGCTGATCATCTGGGCCGTGGCGCGCAGCCCGCCCAGCATGGAGTACTTGTTGCCGCTGGCCCATCCGGCCAGGACGATCCCGTACGTCCCGATGCTGGTGATCGCCAGCAGCCACAGCGCGCCGACGTTGACGTCGGCGATGCCCAACGGCACCTCGTACCACAGGCCGTCGAACCAGGGGATCAGGATCGGCGGGCCAAGCGGCACCACGGCCAGCACGATCAGGGCCGGCACGGACTTGAGCAGCGGGGCCAGCCAGTAGAGCACCTTGTCGGCTTCAGCCGGGGTGACGTCTTCCTTAAAGATCAGCTTGATGCCGTCCGCGACCGGCTGGAGTAAGCCCGCCGGGCCGACCCGGTTGGGGCCATAGCGGTTCTGGAAGCGCGCGACCAGCCGCCGTTCCAGCCAGGTGGTATAGGCAAAGCCGCCCATCAGGGTGGCGAAGATCAGCAGGCTCATCACGATCGCGTGAACCGTGCTGCACACCCCATTGGCGGAGCAGGAGACAATCAGACTGGGATCGATCATCGGCCAAACCCCTT
>JARKOQ010000001.1 GCA_029976005.1 Aggregatilineales bacterium
CCCCCACCCACGGTCAGATTGCCCACCAGGTTGCCGAACTGGTTGACCCCCACCGCCCGCCGGGGCGTCTGGCCCGGTTGGAGCAGCAGCAGGAAGCCGCCGTTTTCGACCGTCGCGCTGGCGTTGCCGCCCCCGGCGAACTCGATCGCCACCGCCGTCACGGTCGAATCGAACAGGCCGCCATAGGCGACCGGCACGGCCTGGCCCTGCGGATTGGTCAGCGTGGCGGCGAAAACCACCCCGATATCACCGAACGTGCCGCAATGGGAGCTTTCCAGAACGCGCAGGTCAAAGCTGGCTGCCAGGCAGGTCTCCGCCCCGGCCATGTAACGGATCACGGCGATGGCCGCCTCCCCCACCGGCTGCATGAACAGAATCGCCGGGGCCGCCGGATCGACGGTCACAGCCGGCGCGGGGGTCTCCGCCGGAACGGGCGAAGCCCCGGCAACAGGCAGGGCCGGAGTCGCCGGGACGGACGCCGGCTCCTCGGCCGTGCGCAGACAACCGCAGGCCAACCCGGCCACGAGCAGGATGGGAATCACGCAGCGGCGAATGGCACGAAAGGCGATCAAACGGCGTCCGGCCCCTTTCTTGGGTGCGATGCCTGCCTCATCCGGCAGGGCCTATGGCTCCAGCGACGAGAAATAGTTGCGCACCACGTCCCGCAGGCTGAGGGGGATGTAGTCGCGCTCCAGGGCCTGATTGGCCGCGTTGGCATAGTTGCTGTAGACCTGGCTGTAATCGACGATCGACCGGCCGGCCGGGCTTTCGGAGAGCACGCCCTCCTGCACGACCCGGCCCTCGGAATCGCGGGAAGCGTCGAGCTGCATGTCCGGGCCGCCCTCGCCGCCGATCGTCTCCGGCGCGGCGTTCAGATTCGCCTGGGTCAGCCCGCCCCCGTCGGGGCTGTTGCTCTGGTCGATCTGCTCGCCGGTCGCGGCGAAGCCGCCCTCCGTTTCGCCGCCGGAGCCATCCCCGGCCCCCGCGCCGCCGCCGGAATTCTCGCCCGGCGCATCGCCGGCCCGGCCGGTCTCGAAATCGGATTGCTCGGCCCCCGTGCCGCCGGGCTGGGCCAGGTCGCTTTCACTGGCCTCGCTGCCCTGCCCGGCCATACCCGCCTGCTCCTCGCCGGCCGGGGGGATGGGCACGGCCGAATTGCCCATCTGGGTCTGGCCGGTCGCCTGGCCGGACTGCGACGATTCCGATCCGGCTTCGGCCACGGCCCGCGCGCTTTCCTCGGCCTGCTCGGCCGCCTGAGACGCGATCTGGCCGCTGGATTGGCCGGTATTGGGAGTCTCGCTGCCGGTGGTATCCTGCTCGGACGGCTGGTAAGCCTGCGCCATCTGCTGGGCCTCGGTCGCCTGGGCCATCGCCTCTTCCAGCGCCTCGCGGGCCGCGTCCAGGTTGCCCTCTTGCAGGGACTGGGCCGCCTCCCGCAGCGATTCGGACAGCTCCGGCGTGCCGCTGCTGACGATCTGCATGGCGTCCTGCAGGGCTTCCGCCATGTTCTGCTGCTGTGTCTGGCCCATGCCCTGCATCTGCTCCGCAAGCTGCTGGAGCACCTGGCTCAGGCTCTGGGTCTGGGGAGTCTCCTGGGTGGATTGGCCCAGTTCCTGCTGAAGCCGCTCGGCGGCTGCCTGCATGGCTTGCTGCTGCTCGGCCTGGGCTTCGGACTCGGCCTGGGCCATCTCCGCGAACCGGTCGGAAAGCTCGGACATCGTGGCGACGGCCTCTTCCTGGGAAATATCCTCCTGGGAGAGTTCCTCAAGGGCGCGATCCAGCTCTTCCAGCAGTTGCTCGCGGGTGGCTTCGTCCATGCCAGGCTCGCTGGCGATCTGCTCGCGCAGGTTCTCCAACTGATCGACCTGCTGCTGGATCACGTTCTGGATATGCTGCTGCTGGGCCAGGGCGGTGCTCTGGGGGTTCTCGGTGACGATCAGCAGCACCAGCAGGACGGCCATCCCGACCAGCAGCAGCCAGTCGCGGCCGACCAGCCGGAGGGGCAGATACGCGCCGGGACGGATGGTCTTGGCGCGCGTCAGGGTATCGTCCAGCAGGCGGCGGGTGATCTCCTCGTTCGGGGAGCGGATGCGCCCGGCGGCCAGTTCCAGCGAGGTGCTGACCCGTTCCTTCAGCCCGAACAGGCCATCGAAGCGGCGGGCCAGGGCCAGGGCATCCCGCCGGCTGAGCCAGATCCAGCCCAGGACCAGCCCCAGGCCGAGCGCGGCCGCGATCAGCGCGCCGACGATCACCTGCCGCTGGAGCAGGATCGGCCACAGCCGCGCGGCGACCGCCAGCCCGATCCCCAGTCCAACCCCAGCGATCAGGCCGCGCGGAACCCAGACGAAGCTCTGCTGAAGACGCAGCCGCCGGTCCCAGCGGGCCAGCAGGTGCAAAAGCTGCTGCGCAATCTCGCCAATCATGGTGTTTACCTTCGCCCGATAGGTTTGGGGCGCGGGAGCGGAGAGCCTGCGCCGCACGTCATTCTATTATCTATTATACGGTATCCCGCCGGAATTGCCTCCTGCCCCGTGGTTGGCCGTGTGGCGAGTTTCAATTCAACACGGATGACACGGCTTTGAAGGATGAACACAGATTGACTTGATTGCAAAACCGTGTCAATCCGTGTTATCCGTGAAATCTGTGTCGAATTGAATCATATCAAACAGCCTCCGCCTAGATCTCGTCGATCAGGTTGACGCGCCGGATCGCCACGACGACCAGCACCACGGCGGCGATCAGGCTGAAGATCACGAACACGATCCAGGGCGAGACCAGCCAGATCGAACTGCCATCCTGGAGCGTGATCAGGAAAAAGCCCGCCTCCTGGCGGTCGATCAGCAGGAAGAGCGTCGCCAGCAGGGTCGCCATCGGGTTGGTCGCCACCAGCAGGCCGATCCCGTAGTAGAAGATGGCCTCCAGCCAGCCGGGAATCCCCGCGCCGACCATCCCAGGCCCAAGCAGCGGGGCCAGCACGACCAGCGCCACCGGCAGGATCAGCACGGTCAGCAGGGCCACGCCGTAGCTCAACACGCTGGCGGACAGGGTGCGGCGCGTCAGCGCGGAGAAGAAGACGCCCACCGTCCCCAGCAATACCGCCGTGGCGACCAGCACCACGAACGACAGCACGACCTCGACCTCGCTAATGCCGCCGAACAGGAAGGCCAGACTTTGCAGGGGGATGGCCGCCAGCAGGAGCAGGAAGATATAGGACAGCGTGGCGACCAGCTTGCCCCAGATCAGCGAACGGGCCGACAGCAGGGTCGTCCGCAGCAGGTCGTAGGTCTGGCGCTCGCGCTCCCCGCTGATCGATCCGGCCGCGAAGGCCGGGGCGATGAAGGTCACCAGGAACAGCTCCACCCCGACGATGCTCACGAACAGGATGCGCCCGATTTCGCCGCCCTGGCTGGGGCCGATCACGGCCGCCGTCGAGGTGTAGACCAGGTAGACCAGGGTCACGAACCCGCTCATCAGGGCCAGGTAGATCGTCAGCACCAGAAAGGCGCGTGCGCCGCGCATCCGCCCGCGCAGTTCCTTAAGCACCACCGGATTGCCGAACAGGCGCTCGCGGAACGTGCGGCGGGATCGGGACTGGGCAGGCAGGGCGGTGGTCATGGTCGCCATCCTTGGCTGGCGGCCGGGGCAGCCCGCGCGGAGCGCCCCGGCCGGGTAAGGGTTACTCGGACTGCTTCAAATCCAGCGACGTCGAATTGATGCAGTAGCGCAGGCCGGTCCGGTCGCGCGGGCCGTCCTCGAACAGGTGGCCCAGGTGTCCGCCGCAGCGGGCGCAGACCACCTCGGTGCGCACCATGAAATGGCTGAGATCGGTCTTCAGTTCGACGCTGCCGGTCTGGATCACGTCCCAGAAGCTCGGCCAGCCGGAGCCGGAATCGAACTTGGTGTCGGACGAAAAGAGGGGCTGGCCGCAGCCCGCGCACACGTACACCCCGGCCGCTTTCTCGTGCACGTACTTGCCCGTGAAGGGGCGCTCGGTGCCCTTCTGGCGCAGGGTGTGGTACTGCTCCGGGGTCAACTGGGCGCGCCACTCGGCGTCGGCCTTATGAATCTTGTCTGCCATGTCCATCATCTCCTCACAATAAAGCTGCGTGTTCTCTTTTGAGCGTCCCCCCCGGCCCGATCTTACGCGATCGAGTTTAGCTTATCATGAGAGCGCCTGGTGGCGCAGGCGCAGGCGGAAGACCCGGCAGGCCAGCCAGTAATTGATCCCGATGTAGGCCCCGCCGACCAGGATCATGATGATCGGCGCGCTGGTGACGGACAGGGTGTTGGCGTCGTGGTAGCTCAGGTAACCCCGGCTCTGGAAGTGCAGCACCGCCACCCCGATCGGGGTCAGCCCCATGCCGAACATCGCCAGGGCCGGGATCGAGGACCAGTGGAGGCCCAAAACCATCCGCTCCGGGTGGTACGTCACCTCCTGCAGGGTAGACAGGGCCGCCAGCGCCAGCATCCAGACCACCACCGCCGCGCACCATAACAGTACCAGGGCCAGCTGGGCCGCCCACTGCCGCCAGGGGCCCAGCCACCAGAAAATGGGATACAGCACGTGCAGGCTGACGAAATAGCTTGCGATCACGCCCAGGATCATGGCGATCCAGGCCCGCTGCCGCCACAGCCGGTCGACGCGCGTCAGAAAGCGGACGCGCACCAGGCCGTCCGGCCCCAGCGGCGTGATGCTCAAGAGGGCCGTCATCCCATTCTGCCAGCCGGTGGCGATCTGCGGCCCGTGCGGCCCGCGCCGCAGGCGGCCGCGCAGCCCGCGCACGAACGTGGTCAGCACGGCGGCGACCAGCAGCAGCGGGGGCAGGCTGCACAGGCAGAGGCCCAGCACCTCCCCCACCACCGCCGCGAACCGGTAGAAGGGATGCCCGGTGTACGCCACCGGGTAGTAACAGGTGAACCAGTCGCAGCGCACGTCCGTCGCCTGTGGGTACAGGCTTACCCCCAACCCGGTCCCGATCAGGAGGATGCCCCACACCGCCAGGATTCCGGCGGCGGCCAGCCGGGGCGGCAGGCCCCGCCGCCCCCGCGCGCGGTAGTAGCGCGCCAGGGCATGATCCCAGTCGGCCCGCCAGGGCGCGACGCGCCCCGCGATCCACTGGCGCACATCCCCCGACTTGTGAAGCGCTTCCGCACCGATCATGGCCCAGACCTTTGCAGCCTCAAGCAGATACCAGGATAGCCCTGTCTTGAAGACGCTTCAACCCGTCCGCATGTTCCCGCGCGACCGGCTCACTGCACCCATACGGCGACCTTGAGCAGGTCGCGGTCGCGCGAGGAAGGCCCGGCCAGAATCTCGAACTCGCCCGGCTCGACCACGCCCCGCCCTTCGGCATCCACGATCTGGAACGCCTCCCAGGGCAGCCCGACCTGCACGGTCTTCTTCTCGCCGGGGGCCAGGTGCACGCGGGCGAAGCCCTTGAGCGCCTTGTTGACCCAGGTCGCCGAGGTCACCACGTCGCTCACGTAGACCTGGACGATCTCGTCGCCGGCATGCTGGCCGGTGTTCTCCACGTCCACGGAGACTGTCAGCGCCTGCCCCTGGGTCAGCGTGGGGGTATCGAGCCGCAAATTCGAGTAGGCGTAGTGGGTGTAGCTCAGGCCGTGCCCGAAGGGAAACAGCGGCTCCTGGGTGAGATCGGCATAGCGGCTGCCATGCTGGCCGCGCACCTGGCTGTAGAAAACCGGCTGCTGGCCCACGTGGATCGGGATCGAGACCGTCAGCTTGCCGGAGGGATTGAGCCGGCCGAACAGCGCCTCGGCCAGCGCCTGCCCGCCTTCCATGCCGGGGTTGAACAGTTCGACGATGGCCGCCGCGCGTTTGGCCGAGGGCGGCAGCACCAGCGGCTTGCTGTTCACCAGGACGACGATCAGCGGCTTGCCGGTCTGCTCCAGGGCGTCGAGCAGCGCGACCTGTCCGCCCTGCAACTCGAGCGTGGCGGTGCTCAGGGTTTCGCCGATGAAGTTCAGGTGATCGCCCACGACGGCCACGACCACGTCCGACTCCCGCGCGGCGGCGACCGCGGCGGGGATGCCGGACAGGTCGTCGTCGACGATCGAACAGCCGCGTTCGTAACGCACCGCGCAGCCCGCCGGAGCCAGGGCGCGGATGCCATCCAGCACGGTCGTGGTCTTCTCGCGCGGGTGCTTGCCGGCTTCCGGGGGATGCTGCGAGGCCCCCAGCGACCAGTCGCCAAGCTGCTGCACATCGTCGTCGGCGTTCGGCCCGACCACGGCGATAGCCTTCACCCGCCCCGGATCGAGCGGCAGCAGGCCGTTGTTCTGGAGCAAGATCAGGCTCTGGCGCGCGGCGGCGAGGTTGACGGCGCGATGGTCAGGCCGCGCGATCTCGATGGCGGCCCGTTCCAGGTCCGGGCCACGCGGGTTTTCGAACAGGCCCATGCGGAACTTCAGCGCGAGCAGCCGGGCGCACGGCGCGTCGATCTCCCACTCGGCCAGGCGGCCGCTGCGCACGGCCTCCAGCGCGCCGTCGTAAAATTCCGGGGTGGTCATCATGATATCGTTGCCGGCGCGCAGGGCCACGGTCGCGGCCTCGGCGAAGGTCGCGCAGACCCGCTGCTCCCTGACCAGGCGGCCCACGTTATCCCAGTCGGTCACGACCACGCCCTGGAAGCCCCATTCATCCTTGAGAACTTCCGTGAGCAGCCAGCGGTTGGCGGTCGAGGGAATACCGTCCATCGACTGGTAGCCGGTCATGAAGGTCATCGCGCCGGCCCGCGCGGCGCGCTCGAACGGCGGCAGGAAGTAGCTGCGCAGCTTGCGGCGCGAGAGGTCGGCCTCGGAAGCGTCGCGGCCGCCCTGCGTCTCGGAATAGCCCGCGTAGTGCTTGGCGCTCGCCAGCACCCCCGTCGGGTCGTCGAGGCCCCGGCCCTGGTAGCCCCGGATCAACGCGGCCCCAAATTCCCCAATCAGATACGGGTCTTCGCCGAACGTCTCCCCGGTGCGGCCCCAGCGCAGGTCGCGCGTCAGGCAGAGCACGGGCGAAAACGTCCAGTGAATCCCGGTCGGGGCCATCTCCTCGGCGGTCACGCGCCCGACCTGCTCGATCAGGGCCGGGTTCCAGCACGCGGCCAGCGCCAACTGGGTCGGGAAGATGGTCGCGCCCTTCCAGAACGAATGGCCGTGGATGCCATCCTCGCCGACCAGCAGCGGGATGCCCAGCCGGGTCTGGGCGGCCAGGGCCATCGCGCGGCCGACCTTCTCGCCCAGGATATGGAGGATGGAACCGGCGTGGTAGGTATTGATGAACGAGAGATCGTCGCCGCGGGCGTCCCACAGCATCAACTGCCCGACCTTCTCCTCAAGGGTCATGCGGCCGAGCAGGTCGGCGACCCGTTCTTCGACGGTCAGGGCAGGGTTACGGTAGGGAAGTATGGGCACAGGGCCTCCTGGGATGAGAGCCATTGCTGCAAATCGGTTCGTGATTCGCTTTCAAAACAGCGCACGCCGAGTTGAACAAGGGGTTTTTGGAGTCTTGCATTCTGGCATGGCACCGCGGCCTGGATCAGAACCCCGATAGATGGAGCCGTCCCGCAGGGGCGGGTCTGCGACCCGCCAATATGCGTCAAGATGAGACGTCTTCTCCGATCTTGGGGTGTTGGCCGTTGGACCGCCCGCAACTCAAGTCGCGGGCCAGGGATACCAAGTCCACTGAAAGTGGACTCATAAGATGCCCAATCCCCCAGTCCGCTTCAGCGGACTTCGTGTCCGTAGCCGGGGACTTGAGTCCCCGGCGTGGCCGCAGCGCCCTCATTGCCTCGTTTCGTCACCCGTCAAAACGCCTAACTTGACGCCTAATCAGCATCGACGCGCACCGCCCCTGCGACATCTTTTCCTCCGCGCTCTTTGCATCCTCCGCGCTGAGCTGGTTTTTCATAGCCCCGCTGCCGCTCGAACAAAGTCTTGTCAAACGCGCGGCCAGATGCTATCATATTTTCCACATGGCGATGTAGCTCAATTGGCAGAGCGGGGGACTCATAAGCCCTAGGTTACAGGTTCAAGTCCTGTCGTCGCCACCACAAAAGCCAGCCCGGCCGGGTTGGCTTTTTTCGTTGGCATCGGGCTTGTTTTCCCCCACCGGACAGGTTCCCGTCCCCGGTGGGGGATGTGTTCATGCGCGTTACGGCGTGGGCAGGCCGGCGCAGCCCGCCTCCGCCTGGACGAACTCTCCGGAGACCCAGCCCTCCACCCCCAGGTAGGTCACGCGGTACCAGCCGCCGGATTGGGCGGTGGCCGTCAGGCGCGTCTGGTAGGGGATGCGATCCGGGCTGGCGACCTGGGGCGCGTCTGCCGACGGCCCGCCGCGGAAGGTCACGATGTGGGTGGTGACGACCGTGCACGCGGCGCTGGCCGGGGCGGCGCTGCTCCCCGTTGTGACGGGCGCGGTTGAGCCATCAGACCGCAGGAGCGCCACCTCGCTCAGCCGGTCGGTCTGCGCGCAGACCAGGCCGTTGCGGGTGTAGGTGGTCAGCAGCTCCCAGGTGGCCTGCCAGGTGGGCGGGAAGCTGCGGTAGCGGGCGATGGCGAGCGACCCGGCCGCCGAGGCGGTTGCCGGCGGCGCGAAGCAGACTTCCACCGGCCCCAGCGGATCAAAGTCGTACCCGCCGCGATCGATGCCGAAGACCTCGAAGTAGCATTCGTAGGGCGTGGCGCAGGCGTATACCGTCCCGGCCGGGGGCAGCGGGGTCAGGTAGCCCAGGCTTTCCGGCGTGGCCCGGCAGTAGATGCCGCCGCCGTTGGGCAGGGCCGCCGGGCTGTAGGCCAGGCTGATCAGGCGGCCGTTGGGGCAGTCCTGGCACAGGTCGCCCACGCCGTTCAGGTCGGAGTCGCGCTGGTCGGGGTTGTAGGCGTCCGGGCAGTTGTCCCGGCTGTTGATCAGGCCGTCGTCGTCCCGATCGTCATCGGCCGTGGGGGCCACGGGGGCCGCCACGCCCGTGCAGGTCAGCGTGTAATCGACCGTGGGATTGGCCGGATCGTCCGTGGTGAATTGCAGGGTCGCCGTCCGGAGGCCGAGCGCCCCCGGCGCGCAGCGGATGACGACCGGCTGCGCCGGGCCGCCGTCGGCGATCGTGAAGGGGAAGGCCGGACTGACCAGGCTGAATTCGGCCGCGTCCGGCCCGCCCAACAGCGGGTCGCTGACGTGCAGGTCCAGGCCGCCGACTTCCTGCACGGAGAGGGTGGTATCCCGCGCCGTGCCCAGCGTCACGCTCCCCGCGTCGATTGTCCCGCCCGGCGCGGCGGGCGAGGAACTGTACCCAGGCAGCAGCAGGGTGCAGTACAGGCTATAGCTGTAGGTCGGCGCGCCGGTCTCGTTGGTCTGGATCACCAGTGTCCCGGTTGTGGGAGTCGTGCCCGGCGTGCAGCCAATCGTGACCGTCGAAGCCGGATCGGCCGTCCCCAGGCCGGTGATGGGCAGGCCGCCCGTCAGGGTATAACCCGCCGTCAGCGAGACCTGGGCCGCGTCCAGCAGCGACCCGGCCGCGCCGCTGTTGCTGACCGTGAAGCTGGCCGTCTGCGCGACGCCGCTCGGCCCGGACATCACCAGCGGGCCGGGGGCGGCCGGGCTGCCGGTGAAGGCGGGCAGCGGGTAGGTGCAGGTCAGGTTGTAGGTGTAGGTCGGCGCGC
>JARKOQ010000006.1 GCA_029976005.1 Aggregatilineales bacterium
CTTGTCACGTGAATGTCTCTCTATTGTCACGATATAACAATGTGACCGTTCACGTCAATAGACCGTCTGTTCTCATCCGGTTGGCTTCGGGTGGGCAAGGACCAAGGTACCAGTCGATCCGGCCCGAAGGTCGCGCCAGGAGCGCCAGGAAAAACGCAGAGACAAGCGAAAATCAGGAAAACTTGCACCACTGAAGCCACGAATCGAAAGCCGGTGAACTGGTTTGCCCTTTGGTGAGATGTTTTTTGCGATTTGATGCGATTGCCCTGATCGGGGAGGCTTGCCTGGCAGTCAGATTTCTGAAAAATGCTATAATGGGGATGGTTGCTCCACAAGCTTCTGGTTAATATTGGTCAATACAAGTGATCGAGCAGTTATTATTTGCCGGGTGCAAACGTTTTCGGCATGGTATAATAAACACGTTATTCGCGTTCTTATCGTTGGTGTTCGCGACTAAGTTTGGGACAGGGGATGATAGCCTGTGGTCAAGTGTGCTCATTGTACCCGCGAGAATCCGGACGGCACCGTAATTTGCCTGTACTGCGGCCAGTTGGTCGATCCGACCCGGGTACCGCAGCAGGCGCAGACCCGCAACCTCGGTGAAAGCGACAGCGGCGAGAACCAGCCGCGCTGGGGCACGGCCCGCTTCGACGAGCAGACCGCGTTGATCCTGCGCGTGACCGATTCCAGCCAGATTCTGCACGTGGACATCAGCAAGCCGGGCGGCGCGCTGATCGGGCGCTACGATTCCCAACGCGGCGAGGTGCCGGAAGTCGACCTGGCGCCATTCAACGCGATCGACCTGGGAGTTTCGCGCCAGCATGCCCGCCTGACCGTCCACGAGGATTCGCTCTACATCACCGACCTGGGCAGCGCCAACGCCACCTACCTGAACGGCCTGCGCCTGACGCCGCACCAGCCGCGCATCCTGCGCGACAGTGACGAGATCCGGTTGGGCCGCCTCAAGCTCCAGGTCACGTTCGTGGACGCCAAGCAGCCCGACTGAGCGAATTTGAGGCCCTGGTTTGACCCTGCACAGCCTGCCTCGCGCAGGCTGTTTGTTTGGGAGGGGGCAGTCGACAGGTGACAGCCATCGGGCAGGGCAGGGTAAGGTTGGCGGCGGGGCGTTCAACTGAACGCCCCGCCGGAATGCCCGGCAGGCCAATGCCTGTGGGGGCAATCCGGGAGCCGGGTATAATAGGCCGGTTTCGCCTGGAGCCGGCGGAGGTAGCACGTCCATGATCTACACGCTGAGCCTCAATCCCGCCCTTGATGTCGAGCTGACCGTGCCAGCGCTGGCCTTCGACACGGTACTGCGCTCCGAAAGCGGCCGCGTCGATCCGGGCGGCAAGGGCTTCAACGTCGCCCGCACGCTCAAGGCCCTGGGGGCGGACGGCATCGCCCTGGGGCTGGTGGGCGGGCGGGCCGGGGATCTGCTGGCCGCCGGGCTGGAAGCCGAGGGCATCGCCGGCTACTTGATCCGGGTGGCCGGCGAGACGCGCACCAACTTCAGCGTCGTCGATCGGGCGCACGCCCACACGTTCAAGGTCAACCAGCCCGGCCCGACCGTCCGCCCGGAGGAGCAGACCGCGCTGCTGGACGAGGTCCGGCGGCTGGCCGCGCCGGGGGACTGGTGGGTGCTGTCCGGCAGCCTGCCGCCCGGCATCCCGGCCGCGTTTTACGCCGAGATCGTCCGTCTCATCCAGGCGGCGGGCGGCAAGGCCGTGCTGGACAGCAGCGGGGAAGCCCTGCGCCTGGGCTGCGCGGCCGGTCCGGCCCTGATCAAACCCAACCTGGAGGAAGTCCGCGAGTTGCTGCGCCGGGATGATCTGAGCGCCGCCAGCCTGCCCGGCGCGCTGCCGGCCCTGCATGCCCTGGGGGCGCGCCAGGTGCTGGTCTCGCTGGGGGAGGCGGGGGCGGTCCTGTCCATCGGGCGGCGGGCCTGGCTGGCGGAGTCGCCCCGCGTCCAGGTGCGCAATCCGATCGGGGCCGGGGACGCGCTGATCGCCGGGACGGTCTGGGCCTTCAGCCAGGGGGAGCCGCCCGATGCGGCCCTGGCCTGGGGGGTGGCCTGCGGCGCGGCCGCGGCCGGCCTGGATGGCACCGCCGCGGGCGACTTTGAAACCGTGCGCGCCCTGCGCGGCCAGGTAAACCCACGCCCGCTTTCGCCGGGCTGAGTCTTCCCCGGCCCATTGCCCGGCTCTCATGCCGTTTGCGTCCTCTCCCAGCGCGATCCCGGCCGGCCACCGGATCGCTCGAACCCGGCCCGACGATGACTGAAGAGACTGAATTCGTATTGACCTCGACGCCTGCCTCGACGCCTGCTGGCACATCGCGCGCCGCGCAGCGTGCCGCCGCCTGGCCGGGCGTCGTGATGGTCGGCCTGGGGGCGATTGGCTTCAGCACGGGGATCATCTTCATGCGCTCGATCGAGGGCATGATCGCCCCGGCGATCACCTTCTACCGCACCCTGTTCGCCTTCCTGTTCTTCTGCACGCTGCTGGTTCGCTACCGGGAACCGCTCAGGATCGAGCGCTACCGGCCGCACGTGCGGGTGCTGATCGGGCTGGGCATGGCGATGGGCCTGACCTCGGTGCTGTATACCTACGCCGTCCAGCACGCGACCGCAGCCACGGCCGTGCTGCTCAACAACTCCTCGCCGCTGTACGTGGCCCTGCTCTCCCCGTGGCTGCTGCGCGAGCCGCGCCCGCGCGCCACCTGGATCAGCCTGGGGCTGGCCGCGCTGGGAGTCGCCCTGCTGACCGGGCTGATCGGGCAGCCGTCACCCGCCAGCCAGCTTCGTGGCGACGTGACCGGCATCGTGGCCGCGCTGGCCTCCGGCTTCATGTACGCCCTGCCGATCATGATCGGCCGCCACCTGCGCGGCAAGGTCGGCAGCATGACCCAGATCTGGTGGGGGTCGGGCGTGGCCGCGCTGATGCTCCTGCCGGTGGCCCTGGGGACGGATTTCGGCGTGGTGGCCCGCAACCTGCCGATCCTGATCCCGTTGGGGGTGGTCGCCCTGGGCCTGCCCTACCTGCTGGTTTTCCAGGGCTTGCAGCGGATCAGCGCCCAGAGCGCCAGCATCACGGCCCTGCTGGAGCCGGTCAGCGGCGTGTTGATCGGCCTGCTGGTCTACCACGAGGCGTTGTCGCCCTTCGGGCTGGTCGGCGTGGCGCTGATCCTGGGGGCGATTTACCTGATCTCGCGCCCGGCCAGATAGGATGTGGGCCGGGAAGACCAGGAATAGGGCATGGATTCAAGGCCGTAGGATGACTCAGGGGGATACCCCGTGACGACGCCGGACGAGTTTTTCTCGGATAAAGCCCTGGCGAAGCAGTTGTATGAAGCAGTTTGCCAGGCGATCGCGTCCCTTGGCGAAGCGGGTATCCGGGTTGGCAAGAGCCAGATCGCCTTCCGGCGGGGGCGCGCCGAGTCGCCGTGCTGGAAGCAGGTCGTGGAACCGGCTCCCGGCCGGTTCACCCACCACCTGGAACTGTACGCCGTGACGGATATTGACGAGGAAGTCCGGGACTGGCTGCGCGAGGCCTGGGAAGCGGCGAAGTAGGTTGTGGCTATTTGCTCTTGGTTTTTCGCTGTTAGCCAAAAGCTAAGAGCCAAGAGCCAAAGGCGCTTCCGTCCCTAAAAAGCAGCAAGCCCGCCGGAGCGGGCTGTGCGCCTGTCAGAGGTTCGGGGGGACAGATGCGCAAGGCGGGGGGAGTACCCTGAACATCTTTACCTCTGACGTTCAATTTGACTGCATCCATAGGATGCCAGACTCAGCTTAGGCGAGACTGAACGCCAGCTTAGAATCGGATGAGAAAGGG
>JARKOQ010000032.1 GCA_029976005.1 Aggregatilineales bacterium
GCCCACGGAGCCACCTAGATGATTGATTACATCCGCGACGGTCAGGAGATCTATCGCAACTCCTTTGCGATCATCCGCGAAGAAGCCAAGCTGGATCGCATTCCCGCCGACCTGGAAAAACTCGCGGTACGGGTGATCCACGCCTGCGGCATGGTCGAGGCCATCGATGGCCTGCAATTCGCCGCGGGCGCCGGCAAGGCCGGGCGTGATGCCCTGGCCGCCGGGGCACCGATCCTCTGCGATGCGCGGATGGTCTCTGAAGGCATTACCCGGGCACGCTTGCCGGCCAACAACAAAGTGATCTGCACCCTGCGTGATGTCAGCGTCCCGGAGTTGGCCCGAGAGCTGGGCAACACCCGCTCGGCGGCGGCTCTGGAGCTCTGGCGTCCGCATCTGGAAGGCAGCGTGGTGGTGATCGGCAATGCGCCCACCGCCCTGTTCTACCTCCTGGAAATGCTCGACGCCGGCGCGCCGAAACCGGCGCTGATCCTCGGCTTCCCGGTGGGCTTCGTCGGCGCCGCCGAATCCAAGGCGATGCTCGCCGCCGACAGCCGCGGCGTGCCCTTTGTGATCATGCAGGGTCGCCTGGGCGGTAGCGCCATGGCCGCCGCCGCCGTCAACGCCTTGGCCACGGAGATCGAATGATGCAGCAACCTGGACGTTTGATCGGCCTTGGCGTGGGTCCTGGTGATCCGGAGCTGATTACCCTGAAGGCCCTGCGCCTGCTGCGCGAGTCGCCGGTGGTGGCCTACTTCGTGGCCAAGGGCAAGAAAGGCAACGCCTTCGGCATCATCGAAGGGCACCTGCAACAGGCCCAGACCCTGCTGCCGCTGGTGTACCCGGTGACCACCGAAGTGCTGCCGGCGCCGCTGTCCTACGAGCAAGTGATCAGCGATTTCTACGACAGCGCCAGCCAGGAGCTGGCGCTGCATCTGGATGCCGGTCGGGATGTGGCGGTGATCTGCGAAGGTGACCCGTTCTTCTACGGTTCCTACATGTACCTGCACGATCGTCTGGCCGAGCGTTACCAGGCCGAAGTGGTGCCCGGGGTGTGCTCGATGCTGGGCGGCGCGTCGGTGCTGGGCGCGCCGCTGGTGTATCGCAACCAGAGCCTGTCGGTGCTTTCGGGCGTGCTGCCCCATGACGAACTCAAGCGGCGTCTGGCGGACGCCGACGCGGCGGTGGTGATGAAGCTGGGGCGCAATTTCCCCAAGGTGCGCCAGGTCCTGGAAGAGCTGGGGCTGGCGCAGCGTGCGCTGTACGTCGAGCGCGCCACCATGGCCAACCAGAAGATCGTGCCGCTGGATGACGTGGAGCCGATGTCCTCGCCGTACTTCTCGCTGATCATCGTGCCCGGCGAAAGGTGGCAAGGCTGATGGCCCGTCCAATTCCGGCCATCGTCATCCTTGGCCAAGGCAGTCTCGACACCGCACGGCAGATCCAGCGGCTGTATCCCGATTCGTTGATCCACGGTCTGGCGGAACGGGTCGAAGGCGCTGATCGGATCTATCACGAGTTCGGCGTCACCCTGCGCCAGCTGTCTCAACAGGACACGCCCATCATCGCCCTGTGCGCGGCCGGGATCGTGATCCGCACCCTGGCCCCGCTGCTGCTGGAAAAAGGCGCCGAACCGCCGGTGCTGGCCGTTGCCGAAGATGGCAGCGCCGTGGTGCCGCTGCTGGGGGGGCTGGGCGGCGCGTCGGTGCTGGGCGCGC
>JARKOQ010000033.1 GCA_029976005.1 Aggregatilineales bacterium
CTGACGCTCCGGCGCGGTCAGCACCACAAAACGCGCTTCGTCCCGGTGGCCGACGAAATCGCCGGGGGCCACCTGCTCCACCACCTCGCAGATTTCGGTGGCGGCGTAGCGCAGCACGTCGTTGCCGGAGATGAAGTTGTAGCGCGCCCGGAACGCCTCGAAGTTGGCGATGGACAGCTCCAGCCGGGCGACCGCCCCACCCCGTTCCAGGTCGCGCAACCGTTCGGTGATCAGCGCCCCGGTGGGCAATCCGGTGCGCGAATCGGTCAGCCCTTCGCGGCGGGAGCGCTGGATGGCGTTGCGCACGCGCAGGGCCAGGATTTCCACGTCGAACGGGCGCACGATCACGTCGTCCGCCCCGGCGGCCAGTAGTTCGTTCTGGCGCGCGGAATCGCGCTGGGCCGTGATGAACATGATCGGGATGTGGGCCGTCAGCGGGGAGGCGCGCAGGGCCTGGTACAGGTCCAGCCCATCCACCTGACCCAGCGACGAGGCCAGCAGGATCACGTCCGGGCGGGCGCGCACGGCCTGGTGCAGCCCGGCCTCGGCCTCGCCCGCCACCAGGAATTCCATGCCCTGCTCGCGGAAATAGACCTCCAGCGGGCGGATCACGTCCTCGTCGGTTTCCAGCAGCAAAATCCGGTTGCGCAGATCAGTCTGGTCGGTCATTGGCAGTCGCTCCTCCGGCACACGCCCGCGCCCCGCCTAGGGGCTTTCATCCAGCACAGCCGCCACGCGAAATTGATCCTGGGCCGCATCGGGGGCGTTGGCCAGCGCCTCCCCGGTCGGCAGGGAGGGCCGGGCCTCGTCCGGGCGCAGCACGTTGTGCAGCGGCAGGACCGAGGCCGTGGGCGGGATGGCGGAGGTATCCAGCCGGTTCAACTGCTCGACGTAGTCCAGAATGGCCGAGAGCTGCTCGGCGTACATCTCGACCTCGGCTTCGGTCAGGTCGAGTTTGGCCAGCTCGGCGATGTGTTCCACCTGGTCGCGGCTGATCTTCACGGGCGACTTCATCCTTTCAGCGGGACGATGATGACCTGCATAGTATAGCCGGAATCGCGATTCGAGGGCGAGAGGCACAGAATATTCACCGCAAGCAAAAACATCTCACGCAGAGAACGCAGAGGACGCGGAGGGAAAAGCCCTTCCTCCGCGTCCTCTGTGGTAACGCTTTTTCTATGCCTTTGCTTTTCTCCGCGTTCTCCGCGCCCTCCGCGGTGAACTGTTTCTATGCTTTGCTTCTCTCCGCGTTTTTCCTTGGCGCTCTTGGCGCCTTGGCGGTTCGCCCTGTCTTACCCCGGCAGCCAGGCGATCAGGGCCTCGCGGGCCGGGCCGGTCGTGCCGAAGAGCGGCGTCACGCCCAGCGCCCCGGCCAGGAACGCAATGTATTGCAATGCCGCGTCGGGCAGATCATCCAGCCGGGAGACATTCCGCACCGCCGCCCCATCCCACGACGGCAGATCGAGGTATTGGGCCTGGACGCTGTCCAGAGTGACCTGATCGGGCCGGTAGCCGGCCGGCCGGCCCTGGGCGTCCAGGTAGTGGGTGCAGACCCGCACCGGCACGTCCGGGTAGGCGATGTCCAGGTGGGTCAGGACGAGGTGCTTCGCGCCGCTGACCTGGGCGAAGAAGCGCAGGCAGGGCAGATCGATGAAGGCAATGTCGCGCGGGCGCTTGGTGGTCGCGCCGTATTCGTGGGCGTCCTCGCGGATGCGGCCCGCCAGGTCGGGCGGCATCATCGTCGGCAGGCGGCGCGTCCCCACGCTGGAGGTATAGGTCGCCTTGATGGTCGCCATCCGCACCGCGATGTCGCCGGTCTGGATCAGCCCTTCGGTCGAGGCCACGATCCCGTGAAAGGTCGGGTCGGAGGAGGTCACGTCGGGGTAGACGCCGAAGCGCGGGTCCAGCCCGACCGCCTGCGCGCCCTCGAAGATGAACGGCACGGCCGGGTCGGCCCACAGCTCGCGGATCAGCCCGTACACGTTGTGGATGAAGGGTTGGAGCGCCGCGCGCTGCTCGCCCAGCCGGAACAGGAATTCCGTCTTGCTGCCGACCGGGATCGGGCTGCCATCCAGCCGGACAACCGGCTGCGCGGCCAGGTCGCCGCCCAGCCCGCCGACGAAGGCCGCGTACAGGTCGTAGTGGCGGCCCAGGCGCTCCTGCCAGTCCGCGGCGGACAGGTCGCGCACGCGCAGCGGGTGGCGGAACAGCACGTCGGCATAGGCGGGCGAGATGCCGCGCCCGGTCGCGCCGCGCCCGCCCTCGGCCCAGGTCTTGAGCACGTTTTCCAGGGCGCGGTGGGTATCCAGGGCCAGGACGGCCATCTCGTCGACCTGGAGCGTGGCGGGCAGTTCCCCGGCGATGGCCCGCACCTCGGCGATCTCGGCCAGCAGGTCACCGGGGTGGATGACCATGCCCTTGCCCAGCACCGCGGTCACGCCGGAGAAGAGCGCCCCGGAAGGCACCTGGTGGAGGGCCAGCCGCCGCTCGCCGACGATCACGGTATGCCCGGCGTTGGCCCCGCCGTTCCAGCGATAGACCACGCCCTGGTGGCGGACGCCGATCATCCGGCCGCAGACCTCGTCCACGACGCGGCCCTTGCCCTCGTCGCCGAACGCGCCGCCCTCGACCGCGAGGCTGTTGGGCCGCGCGCCGGCAGGTGGATCGGTCAGCGGGTTGACGGGCAGGCGGCGGTCGATCCCGCCGAGATCGCCGCGCTGGTAGACTGCCTCATAGACGTCGGAGAAATTGGTCATGAGAACCCACCTCGCAGGGGGTGAAACCTGGGATTCCGGTTGGCGTAACACCGGAGCGGGGTGTTACCCATTGACTATAGCGGGGGATCGGTCGCGCCGCTACCGGGAAAAAGCAGAGCGAACCGCCAAAACGCCAGGAACGCCAAGGAAAAACAGGAGAGAAACACGACCCTGGAAAGCCGCCTCGCGTCTCTTGTCTTTAACCAATAACTGACCACTAATAACCATCCACCGCCTTTGTTGTCCAATCATCAGGTAGCCGTCAGGTGGGCGGCGGCGAGGCGGACGGGAGGCGTCAAGATCGGGGGGCCGGAATGGCGTATCTTATAAACGTGGTGCGGGGCCGGTGGCCCCCCACGGACCCGACACCACACTCCCCAATATTCCCCGAAGACCAGGCGCCTCTCCAGACTACCGGAGGGGCGCCGGGGATTCCAGAGGCCGCGCGGCGCAAGCTGCGCCGAGACCAGACAAAGAGCGCGCCGAGGCGGCAAGCATCCAGGCGAAAAACGGGGGGCGCGGTGGATGTAGGGACGTTCAACTGAACGTCCCCTGGACTTTGGCCTTTTGTGACAAGGGGGCCGAGCCGGGATAGCATCGTAGAAGGAGAGTATGCTCTCCCCCAAAGGAGCGCAAGGAAGTGCCTGGACACGCTACATGGAAACAGTTCCATCCAGCTTCTCTAAGCCAAGCGAACCGGGTTCGGCGAGGAAAATCCAGGCCGGTTGTATGGTGTTGTCGGGCAACCGGGCAAGAAAAAGCTGGGAAAGCGGTTATCACGGGAAAGATTGCCTTCTAGATGGCTAAAAAAAAGGCCAAAGTCCAGGGCAGGGTTTGACCCTGCCGCGTGGCCTGCACACACGATCGGCGCAATCCAATATCCGGCAAAACCAACCGCCTGCCGAGGAGTCCCCGGCAGGCGGCTGATTCGATTCGACGTGTAGCGTCGGAATTGCTATTCCGACGCTACACGACCCCACTGTAAATGATTGTCTAAAACCCCTGCAACTGGCTGAAATCGGCGCGGCCCTTCGCCAGACCGGCCACGGCTTGCAGCAGGGCCAGGCGATTCTCGCGGATGGCGGCATCCTCGTCCATGACCAGCACCCCATCGAAGAAGCCCGTCACGGCCGGGATCATGGCTTCGAACGCGCTCAGCATGGCATTGATGTTATCGTCCGGGCCGAGCTTCCTGACCGCGGCCTGGGTCGCGGCGTGGAGCGCCTTCTCGGCGTCGAGCTTGAGCAGGGCCGGGTTGACCGTGTAGGCCGGCTTGTCGCGGGTGATGCGCACGCAGCGCGCGAAGCTGTCCAGGATGGTCGCCCAATCGGGGCGGGCCGTCCACAGGGCCAGCTCGCCCACGCCCAGCAGAGCGCGGTACGGGTTGCGGGACTGCTCGGCCAGCACGGCCTCGACCAGGTGCGGGTCGCCCTGCTCGCCTTGCAGCCAGACCTTGAGCCGCCCCGCGATGAAGTCCAGCACAGCGGCGCGCGCCGCCGCGTCGACCGGGATCGGCTGGGCCTCGGCGACCGGGGCCAGCAGGCCGGCCAGGTCGAGGTCGATCCGGCGCTCGGCCAGGATTTGCACGATCCCCAGCGCGGCGCGGCGCAGCCCGTAGGGGTCGGCGGTCGACTTGGGAGCCAGCCCGGCGGCGAACAGCCCGGCCAGCGAATCCATCCGGTCCAGCAGCGCCAGGGCGATTCCGGCCGGGGTTTCGGGTAACTTATCGCCCGCGCCGCGCGGCAGCCAGTGTTCGAAGATCGCCTCGGCCACGGCGGCCGGTTCCCCGCCCATCTGGGCGTAATGGCGGCCCATCACCCCTTGCAGCGAGGTCATCTCGACCACCATCTGGGTGGCGAGGTCGGCCTTGGCCAGCGCGGCGGCGCGCCGGGCGACTTTCTCATCCTCTCTGCTCAGGCCGAGCAGCTTCGCGGCGGCGGGGACGAGGCCCGCCACGCGGTTGTTTTTGTCCAGCATGCTGCCCAGTTGTTCCTGAAAGGTCAGGGTGCTCAGGCGCGGCAGGAAGGCTTCCAGCGGCTTGCCGGTGTCCTTCTGGTAGAAGTAGGCCGCGTCGGCGAAGCGGGCGCGCAGGACGTGCTCGTTGCCGTGGATGACCTTGTCCAGGTGCTGTTTGTCGCCATTGCGGATGGCGACGAAATAGGGCAGCAACCGGCCGGATTCATCCTCCACCGGGAAGTAACGCTGGTGCTTGCGCATGACCGTGACCAGCACCTCGCGCGGCAGCTTGAGGTGCTCGGCGGCGAAGCTGCCGCGCAGCGCGGTCGGGCGCTCGACCAGGTTGGTCACCTCGGCCAGCAAGCCGGGATCGTCCGGGATGCGCCCGCCGATCTCGCTGATGGCCTTGCCCGCCAGCTCGCGGATCACCTGGGCGCGCTCCTCGCGGTCGAGCAGGATGCCCTGCTGGCCCAGCGCGACGAAATACTCGGCCGGTCTGGCGATTTCCAGGTCGGGCGAGCCGAAGGGCCGCAGGCCGCGCGTGATCCGGCCGCTGGGCGTATCGGCATAGCTGAAGGGCACGACCTGATCGCCGTGGAGGGCCAGCAGCCAGCGGATCGGGCGGCTGAAGGCGACCCCGCTGGCGTTCCAGCGCATGGCCTTGCCGAACTTGATGGCCGCGATGAAACCGGGCAGGGCTTCGGCCAGGACGGCGATCGCCGGGCGGCCGGCCTGCCTGACCGTGGCGACCACGTACTCGCCGCCGTCGATCTCGGCCCGGCGCAGGGCGGCGACGTCCAGCCCCTTGCCGCGCGCGAAGCCGATCGCGGCCTGGGTGGGCTTGCCGTCCGCGTCGAAGGCGGCGCGGGCGGGCGGGCCTTTGACCAGGCTCTCCACGTCGGGCTGGACGGGGGCGAGCTTGCTGGCGAAAACCACCAGCCGGCGCGGGGTGGCATACACCTTGAGCGCCTCCAGGCTCAGGCGCTGGTCGGCGAAAAACTTGGGCGCGAGTTCACGGAGCTGCTCCAGGGCAGCGTCGATATCCCCGGCGGGCAGTTCTTCCGTGCCGATCTCCAGCAGGAAGTCGGCCGGGGCGGCCGGCATCTGGGCCGGCAGGGCGGCGGACTGACTGACGGCCGGGGTCGTCCAGCCACGATCGAGCAGCGGGTATTCCATCCGCTGGCGCTGCTCGCTGAAGGCTTTGGCCGCGTCGCGGGTCATGGCGCGCATGCGCTGGAAGTAAGCCGCGCGCTCCGTGACGCCGATCGCGCCGCGCGCGTCCAGCACGTTGAACAGGTGCGAGCACTTGAGCACGTAGTCGTAGGCCGGGATGACCAGCCCGGCTTCCAGGGCGCGTTTGCTCTCACTTTCGTAGACGTTGTAGGTCTGCCGGAGGCCCTCGACGTCGGCGACCTCGAAGTAGTACTTGCAGTGCTCGACTTCCTGGCGCAGGAAGATGTCGCCGTAGGACACGGCGGCCTTGCCCAGCCAGTCGATGTCCCAGACCTGGTTCTTGTCCTGCAAGGCCAGGACAATCCGTTCCAGCCCGTAGGTGATCTCCACCGAGACCGGCTCCAGGTTGATGCCCCCGGCCTGCTGGAAGTACGTGAACTGGGTGATCTCCTGGCCGTCCAGCCAGACTTCCCAGCCGAGGCCCCACGCGCCCAGGGCGGGAGATTCCCAGTTGTCCTCCACGAAGCGAATGTCGTGCTCGCGCGGGTCGATGCCCAGCGCTTCCAGCGACTGGAGGTACAGTTCCTGAGGGTTGCCGGGATCGGGCTTGAGAATGACCTGGTACTGGTAGAAGTACTGCATCCGGTTGGGGTTTTCGCCGTAGCGGCCATCATCGGGCCGGACGGAAGGCTCCACGTAGGCCACGTTCCACGGCTCCGGGCCGAGCACGCGCAGCAGGGTGGCGGGGTTGCCCGTCCCCGCGCCGAGCTGGATGTTGTAGGGCTGCCACAGCACGCAGCCCTGGTCGGCCCAGAACTGGTGCAGCTTCATGATCACGTCTTGAAAGGGAAGTGCCGCCATAAGACCCTCAGGTAAGCTCACGATTGGCGCGAAGTCAGGGGGATTATAGCACACGCCGGGAGTGAATCGAGTGCGGGCCTGCCCCGCGACCGGCACGGCGCCGCCCCGGCAATACGCCTCCGTTTGGATCGAGCGCTGCGGGCTGAAACTGGTCTTTCAAATGGCTTGACAATTTTGACAGGCGCTATAGAATAAATAGAGTATTGACGTTTCATTGTCAATCAACTCAAATCAACTATTAAATACATTCAAAATAGCGCTTCCCCCTTGACTGTACCAATACAGACCCTGGTCAGTTGTCTGCCTCCACCCTCTTTCAGCGACGCCAACAGCAAGGCGTCTCAGGACCATGTCATCCGATCTCACCGGTTACAGGTCCGATACCCAGGGACGAGCCAGGCTATGCCTGTAGCACGAGTATCTTTCTGAGAAGCAAAGGGGAGCCATGAACATCCGACACATCAATCCGGTCCTTATCCTCCTGATCGTGGTTGCCCTCCTGTTGAGTGGCTGCGGAACGGCCCAACCCGTCCAGGAGGATGCGTCTTCCCCGGAAGGGACAGACAATCCGGCGACAGCCAGTTATACCGGCAAGCGCATCATGTGGGTGGATGCGTACTACGCGGAATACGCGTGGTCGGGCCAGATCGAGGAAGGTCTGCGCGGCGTCCTGGACGCCAGCGGCGTGGACTTCCAGATCGTGCGGATGGACACCAACCGGCACACCGAAGCGGGTTACTGTGAGTCAGCCGGCGAGGCTGCCCTGGCCGAGATCGAGGCGTTCGCGCCGGACGTGCTGATCGTCACCGACGACTCCCCTCAGAAATGCCTGGTCGTGCCCCACCTGATGGACTCCGACCTGCCGATCGTGTTCGCCGGGGTCAACTGGGACGCTTCCGTTTACGGGTATCCGAACGAACACATCACCGGCATGGTCGAGGTCGATCTGATCCAGCAGGCGATCGACCTGCTCAAACTCTACGCGAACGGCGACCGGATCGCTTACCTGGGGCCGGACATCGCCACCGAGCAAAAGACCACCGCCATTTACAACGATCGCTTCTTCGATGGGGCCATGCAGGTGTATCTGGTCACGACCTTCGAGGAGTTCAAGGAAACCTTCCTGCAAATCCAGACGGAAGCGGACATGCTCGTGATCGGTAACGACGCGGGAATCGAAGGCTGGAACGCGGAGGAGGCGAGAGACTTCATCCTCAGGAACACCCGCATCCCCTCGACCTCCCGCCAGGACTGGCTGGCGCCCTACGTGCTGCTGGTGATGGCCCGGATTGGGCAGGAGCAGGGACAATGGGCGGCGCAGACCGCGCTGAGCATCATCGACGGCACGCCCATCACGGATATTCCGGTCACCCAGAACCAGATTGGCAACCTGATCCTCAACCTGGACATGGCCGATCAACTCAAAGTGGTCTTCTTCCCGTCCATCTTCAGGAACGCCGATGAAATCATTGGAATCGAGGAATAACACGACCATGAACCTCTTCCATCGCTTGTGGAGAACCTCAATCTACCGGCGTATTCTGACCGGGTTTGGGATCGTCATCGGCCTGATCGTCGTTTTGAACGGGCTGACTTATTTCCAGCTCGATCACGTGCGCACCAACGCGGCGGCCATCCTGCCCTACAGCATCCAGAGTTCAACATTCCACGAAATCGCGGTGACAGTCTCTGACCTGGATGCCGGCATCGATCGCTACTTCGTCATGGGAGGGCAGGAGGCCCGCGACGCGATCATGGCCGGCGTGGAGGCTTTGCAGACCGCGCGGGAAACGCTGGCCGCGAATCCGGCCGGAGAGAACAACCTCGTCGACGAGATGATCCAGAGTCTGTCCGATCTGAACGACAAAATTCTGGCCCTGCTGGCGCTCGATTCGGAGACCGCCACCACGCGCCAGACCAATCTGGCGATCCTGGCGGCCACGCGGCAGAGCCAGGAGTCCAAAGCCCTGGAAGCCGAGGCGGCCGAGGCGGCGCGCACCGCGCTGCTGGCGATCACCAACGAACAGCAGCGCATCGCGTCGGACACGGTCACTCAGATCGATCTGGTATCTCTCGTGGCCCTGGTGGTCGCGCTGGGGGCGTCCCTGGTCGTTTCGCGCAGCATCGCCAGACCGCTGAAGCACATGGTCAGCGCCTCGTCGCGGATCGCCTCCGGCGAACTGGAGGCGCGCGTGCCCATCCGCTCCCTGGACGAGACCGGCCAGCTCGCCGCGGCCTTCAACCACATGGCCGAGAACTTGCAACAGATGGTGGATGCCGAGCGCGCCAGCACGCAGCGGTTGGAGACGGTGGTCGCGAACTACACCGCCTTCGTGCAGTCCGTCGCCGGCGGCAACCTGACCCAGCGGCTGGCCATTGCCTCGGATCACGGGGATGACGACCTGTACCGCCTGGGAGTCAACCTGAACGCCATGGTCGCCAGCCTGGGCGAGCTGGCTCGCCAGATCCGGCAGTCCGCCTCGGAAGTTTCCTCGACCGCCGTGGAAATCCTGTCGGCGGCCTCCCAACAGAACGCCAGCACGGTCGAGCAGCAGGCGGCCGTCACGCAGACCATGGCCACCGTCGAAGAAGTCCAGACCACGGTGCGCCAGACCGCGCAGCGCGCTGAGGCTGTGTCCGATGCCTCCCAGCAGTCGCTGGCAGTCTCGCGGCAGGGCAGCGCCGCCGTCACGGACACCGTGGAAGGCATGGAGATGATCCAGGATCGGGTCAATGCCATCGCCGAGAATATCCTGGCCCTCTCCGAGCGCACCCAGCAGATCGGCGACATCATTGAGACGGTCAACGACATCGCCGAGCAGTCCAAGCTGCTGGCCCTCAACGCCAGCATCGAGGCCGCCCGCGCCGGGGAAGAAGGGCGCGGCTTCGCCGTGGTGGCGATGGAAGTCCGCCAGCTCGCCGAACAGTCCCGCGAGGCGACGGCGCGCGTCCGGGCCATCCTGAGCGAGATTCAGCAGGCGACCAACACCGCGGTGATGGTCACCGAAGAGGGCAGCAAGGGCGCGCAGCGCGGCATGGCGCTGGTGACGCGCGCCGGGCAGGCGATCCACGATCTGGCCGGGGTGATCGAGGAATCGGCCCAGGCGGCGACCCAGATCGCGGCCAGCACCCACCAGCAAACCAGCGGCATGGATCAGCTTCTGGTGGCGATGCAGTCGATCCTCCAGGCCAGCATCCAGACCTCGGCCAGCACCAAACAGGCCGAGCACGGCGCGCAAAACCTGACCGAGATGGCCCGCCAGCTCGAATCACTCGTGGCGCGCTACCAGCTTTAGACATCCTGGCCTCGATCGCCACAGAATCGCGGCGCGGCGGGTTACAATATCCGCCAGCGCCGCGTTTTGATTCCAGGATGGAAGCCCCATGAAGCTCGGAGTCGTCTTTCCCCAAACCGAAATCGTGCCGTCGGCGGAGGTCGTCCGCGATTACGCCCAGGCCGTGGAAGACCTCGGCTACGATTACCTGCTGGCCTACGAGCACGTGCTGGGGGCCAACCCGGACCGGCCCGGCGGCTGGTCGGGGCCGTATACCCACCGCCACCCCTTCCTGGAGCCGTTCGTCCTGTTCGCCTATCTGGCCGGGCAAACCCGCCGCCTCCAGTTCGCGACGGGCATCCTGATCCTGCCCCAGCGCCAGACGGTCCTGGTCGCCAAGCAGGCGGCCACCCTGGATGTGCTGTGCGGCGGGCGGCTGCGGCTGGGGATCGGCATCGGCTGGAACGCGGTCGAATACGAGGCGCTGGGCCAGGACTTCGGCTCGCGGGGGCGGCGCATCGAGGAGCAGGTCAGCCTGCTGCGCCGCCTGTGGACGGAGCCGCTGGTCACCTTCCAGGGCCGGGGGCACACCGTCAGCGACGCCGGGCTGAATCCGCTGCCCCTCCAGCGCCCGATCCCGATCTGGTTCGGCGGCGCGGCCGATCCCGTCCTGCGCCGGATGGCCCGCCTGGGCGATGGCTGGATGCCCAATACCATGCCCCCGGAACAGGGCCGCCCGCTGGTGGAAGCCCTGCGCGGCTACCTGGCCGAGGCGGGGCGCGACCCGGCCGCCTTCGGGATTGACGTGCGGCTCAACCTGGGCAGCCTGACCCAGCCGGGCTGGGAAGCCTACGCCACCGAATGGCGCGCCCTGGGGGCGACTCACCTGTGCGTCAACACGATGGGCGCGGGCTTCGCCGCCCCGCAGGACCACATCGCCGCCTTGCAGCGCTTCAAGTCCGCCCTGGGGGAATTGCAGGACTGACCGCCGGCAGCGTCCGGGTGTGTTTCAGATTGGGGGCAGTCAAAAAACTTTGGACACGGATTTTCACCTGTTTTGCCTTGAATCCGTGTTTTTCCGTGCCTTTTCCGTGTAAATCCGTGTCCCATTCCTGTTTTTCCATTGACCCTGCCTGACTTGCCCCCCATTCGGAATACACCCGGCGCCACGGGTGTGTTTCAGATTGGGGGCAGTCAAAAAACTTTGGACACGGATTTTCACCAGTTTTGCTTTGAATCCGTGTTTTTCCGTGCCTTTTCCGTGTAAATCCGTGTCCCATTCCTGTTTTTCCGTAACCTTGCCCCCAATTCGGAATACACCCGGCGCCACCGGCGGTTTGTGAAACAACCCGCCGCATGATATACTTTTAATAAGTCAATCCGCGTCTTTCGCCGATCAAAATGGCGAGAGAATCTGTCCCACAGACCGGGTTGGATCATGCGCCCCCAACCCTCCCGTCTG
>JARKOQ010000037.1 GCA_029976005.1 Aggregatilineales bacterium
GTGGGGGTGAACCGCTAACGCGCTGTGGCGGTCCGCGACCGACCCGCGTTTTCCCCACGCCCGTGGGGGTGAACCGCCTGGGAGATTAGCCATGCGCTGGCAATCAAAGTTTTCCCCACGCCCGTGGGGGTGAACCGCCGAGTCCATGTGGAGCACAAAGTCAGGCCGCGTTTTCCCCACGCCCGTGGGGGTGAACCGGTTACACCGTTGAAGTGCCCAGCCTCCCAGGTTGTATCAGCGAAGGTGACACGCTGAAAGAAGCTTTGGCGAACATCCGAGATGCGATCTCCGCATATATCGCCGTCCTGAAAGTGGGTGGAAACGAAGTTCCGGAAGACTTCGGCCCGATACTGGTCATGACTGTCGACGAACATACTGCCGTAGATTAGCACTCAGGGCTGTTCCTACCACCTTTCCTCAAATCAACCACATCTTTCCACGATTCGGCCACAAAAGTTGCCCACGCTCTTTCCCCCCTCTGCTAAAGTAGAACCAGTCTAGAACGTTAGTTCTACTTGTCTTAAAGAATACCGGAGATGCTATGTCAGGTTATACCGCCTCTTTGCAGCTAACAGGCTCATCCGAGATTCGCTCGCACAAACGTTCTTCCCTACAATGGCCACATAATGTGGCGCTGGTGGGCACCCCAGGGGAACCCACGGCGACCGAGGTCGATGCCTTCCTGCGGATTCTGGCGGGCATCGTCCAGCGCGTGGCTAGTGTCCAGGAGGAAGCGAGTGCAGCATGAGAGCAGCAGTCTATACCCGTGTGTCGTCCGAGGAGCAGCTTGACGGTTATTCGTTGGAGGCCCAGGCCGACGTGGTGCAGCGGTTGTGCGAGTTTCGGGAGTGGCAGATCGTCGCCCGCTACGAGGAGCGCGGGCGGTCGGGCAGGAGTGTGTTCCGGCCACAGTTCCAGACGATGATCGCCGATGCCGAAGAGGGCAAGTTCGACGTGATCGTCGTGCACAAGCTGGATCGGTTCAGCCGTTCACTTCTGGACGTGCTGACGTACCTCAATCGGCTGAATAAAGCGAATGTGGCCTTTGTAAGTGCGACGGAGGATTTCGATTTCAGCACCCCGTTCGGAAAGCTGATTCTGGCTGTGCTTGGGGCTTTCGCCCAATGGTACGTGGACAACCTCGCAGCCGAAGTCCGGAAGGGTAAGAAGCAGCGTGCCAAGTCCGGCGGCTGGAACGGTTGGCTGTCGTTTGGATATACGACCCCGGCGCGCATACGCCGTGACCTGGTCCAGCTTGGAGAAGACTACACGGCGCAGAAGATTGAACTGGACGAGTATGAGCGCAAGACAGGACTGCTGGAACAGGCGTTGGAGCGCTACGGCAGTCTGCCGGAGACGTTTGCCGTCCCTTGTCCTTTCAACGCACCGGGAGTGGTACTGGCCTACACGTTGCGTGCGACTGGACGCTATACATACCAGCAAATCGCCTGGGAACTGAACAAAGCCGGGTACCGCACGGCGGTCAGTCACATCCTGTTTTCCGGCCCGACGGTGCGAAAGATGCTGAAGAGCAGCTTCTATCTGGGCAAGACCTCGTACAGAGGGGAGTGTCTGGAGGGTAGTCACGAGGCGCTGATCAGCCGCGAGTTGTACGAGCAGGTGCGGCGGGTGGATGAGCAACGCGCCCATGCGATGGGGAACACCAGCCCAAGCCGGGGAGTCCGCACGTACCCCTTATCTGGCCTGCTTCGTTGCAGCCAGTGCGGGGACAAGTATAAGGGGCAGACTCGCGGCACCAATCGCTACTACCGGGATACATCGTTGGAGAATGGGCACGACTGCCAACAGTACCCCCGATCGGCGCAGGCAGACCGGGTGGAAAAACAGGTAGACAGCTTTCTTCAAGAACTGAAGCTGGAGCTGCCGGACGACTGGCAGAATCGCGTGCTGATGATGCTGGAGGACGTTGCGCCGAACGAAGAGGAGCAACGAGAGGCGCTGATGCGCACGCTGGAGCACAAGTTGGAACGGGCCAAGGCGCTCTTTTTGGAGGGCGACATTGCCAAGGCGGAGTACGAGAGAATCCGGGCAGAAGTGCAGCAGCAGATGCCTGATTTGCCGCCCACGAAGCGGGATATAATCGCCAGCGTCGAAGATGTGGCAGCGGTATTGAAGGACTTCGGCACGCTGCTCTTGGCAGCAACGGTGGAGGAGCGCAAGGCATTATACAGGTCGCTCTTTCGGTCGCTCTACGTCGAGAATGGACGCATCGTGGCCGCAGAACCTACGGGTGTTCTGTGGACACTGATGAACTGTGCTATAATGCAGGAAACCTCGCAAAATTCCCCCAAGATAACTAGAACCAGAAGGGATTGGACCAGGCTCGGCGGCCGTAGGGGTCGCGCACGGTGATGATCCCGTACGGGCTGGTGAAATTCTTCAGGCTCAGGTGGGCCTCGGTGATGCCGGGGCCATGCACGAAGGTGGATTGCCACGTGCGCCCGGTCAGGAAGATGCGCTCCGCAGGCGAGCAGCGCACATAGACTTCCTCGCCCGGAATCACCTGGATGTCGTGGATGGCCGGGCCGGTGCTGGAATAGTAGGCTCCGGCGCGGAGGGCGGCCAGGAGCGCGTCGGGGTCCAGGGCCTCGGCCTTGACGTTCACCCAGCCGCGCTGGGTGTCGTTGAATTTGGGATCGAAGTGCGCGTCATCGGTCGCGCAGGCGAACACCCGCCGTCCGCGCGTCAGCACCAGGTCGAGCATGTACATGCTGTCCGCCCGGTCGTTGTGATCGACCGAGACGCCATTGAAGATTTCGATCGCGTGGGCGCTGCTGATCGCGAGGACGTCGGCTTCGGTCATGGCATGCCAGACCGGGTGGGCCACGGCGACGTAGGCCCCGGCGGCGACGGCGCGGGCGGCCAGCGCCGGACCGCTTTCGTCCGGCTGGGGCGGAGTGAAGTCCTGCGGCAGGCCGACGGCCAGCAGGTGCCACAACTCGCCGAATTCGGTGGCTTCGGCGTGCAGTTCCGCGCCGAGGATCGTGGTGAACTCCGGCGTGCGGTAGGGGCGCGTATCCGTCACCGGAAAGCCGAAGCGCTGCATGTAATGGTCGGTGATCGCCAGGAAGTCGTAACCGGCCTCGCGGTAGTATGTACACACGGCTTCGGGCGATCGCTCGCCATCGGAGCGGGTGGAATGGGTGTGCAGATTGCCACGGTAGAAGTGGCCGGGCCTGTCAAAGGGGAGGTTTTTCATGGGATGGGTCGAATCCAGTGGTGATAGGGATCGGGCGTGAGCAAAGACCGCACCATGGTACGCCAGATGGGCGGCGCATTCAAGATGCAGGCGGAAGAAGCCCAGACGCCGATGCTTCGTGTAGTCAATTGTCAAAAGGCCGGCGGCCAACAGCCAGCCTACCGGACGCACAGGATGCCCGGATCGGCTCGCAGGCACTGCGCGGTCAGGACGACCATCTCGCGCGCCTTAAGGAGCCGGACGGTGGCCCGGCCAATCTGGCTGTTGCGCTGGATGCCGCGCTCCAGGTAGATCGGCTCCATCCGGTCAAAGGCGCGCGGCGTGCCGTAGGCGTGCAGAAGGTAATGGCGCTCGACCGCCTGTCCGTTGACGGTTAGCCGGGCGCGGGCGAAGCCCGGCTGGATGTGGTACGGGACGCCGACCAGTTCCTCGACGTGGTGCAGGGCCGTGTTGGCTGCGTGGGTGACGCCCAGCAACAGGATGTAGCTGTCGTCCAGCGCCGCCAGCCGCCCGTAGGGCGACAGCTCGTCGCACGGTGTGACGGACGCGATGTGGTAGGCGGTCAGGGCGGCCGCGCCCAGTCCGATCGCTGCCACGGAATGGGTCGGATGCAGGCTGCGCACGGCTTCTGGCCGCTGGCGGAAGGTTTCCGGGATACGACCGGTCCAACAGGGCGTGCGTTTGGGATCGAATTCCGGCGGGTTGGCCGGGGAGAGCGCCTCGCTGCCAGTCAGGGTAGGCACCAGGACGGTGCCCGGCGTGCCGACCGAATCGAGCAGCGCATCGATGACGGCATCGGCCCCGCCTTCGACGTGGCCGAAACTGCTCAGGGAACTGTGAACAAGGACTTTGGCCCCCGGCGGCAGGCCCAGCGTCCTGAGGCCAGCCAGGATGTCGGCGCGGGTGACGGTGTCGGATGGCATGGCGCGGTTCCTTTCCAGGGGCCAGGTGGTGGGCGATGAATCAGGCTTTGGCCGGCAGTTCGTACAGCTCCACCATGACGCCGCCCGCGCTTCTGGGATGCACGAACGCATAGCGCGTCCCATCCTCGCGGATGCGCGGCGATTCGTTGATCAGCTCGATCTGGTGGTCGCGCAGGCGCTGCATGGCCGCTTCGATATCGTCGACCTGGAGGCAGACGTGATGCATGCCGGGGCCGCGTTTGGCCAGGTACTTGGCGATGCCGCTTTCCGGCGTGGTCGGTTCCAGCAGCTCGATCTCGCTCTCGCCCAGCGGCAGGAAGGCGATCCGCACGGCCTCGCCGGGATTGTCCTCGGTGCGCTGGAGGCTCAGCCCCAGGGCATCCTGCCAGAAATGCAGGGCTGTGGGTAGGTCCTCGACGACGATGGCGACATGGTTGATCTGGGTGGGTGACATGGTTTCCCCCTGGGCGAATATCCCATTCTACAGTATTTGAGCGCTCAGACGTGAGTTCAGACTGCACAGCGTCATAGGTTAGCTCTTTTGGCAACTTAGACTATACTTATCAGTAAGCGGTGAGCACGCTGCGTGATCCAGCTAAGTCTGAAGTAGGCAACATCCTTCCATCAGGAGTTCTCCGATGACTGGCAGCAAGCGGCGATCATACCTCTTTCCGTCCCTTTCGTCCCAGGAAATCAGCCGGTTGGAGCGTGTCGCCCAGGATGGGACGGCGCGACTGCGCCGGCTGGCCCGGATTGTGCTGTTGGCCGGGCAGGGATCAGCCTTCCGCGCCATTGCCGCGGAAGTGGGGTTGAGCCGGTCGGGGGTGCGCTACTGGCTGCGCCGTTACCGGCAGGCCGGGCTGGCGCTGTTTGAGGAGGCTCCGGTCCTGGCGCAAGACAATCCGTACGCGACGCAGGAACTCCCCGCGCTTGCCGAGGACGATCCCCAGGTCGGCGCCGAGTCCAGGGCCAGCGGTCAGGTCAGTCTGGTGGATTTGTGCCGGCGCTACAGCATCGACATGGCCCATGCCGGGCACGTGGCGCAGTTCGCCGCGCAGTTGTTCGATGCCCTGCTGCCCGTGCATGGTTTCTCACCCAGGCTCAAGGACATCCTCGAAGCTGCCGCCCTGATTCACAACGTCGCTTACGAGCTTAGCCCGGACAACCACCACGAAGTTGGCCGCGACATCATCCTCAAGCACCCGCTCCAGGGTTTCACGGACGAAGAGCAGCGGATGCTGGCCCTGCTGACCGTGTTCCATCGCAAGAAGGTCCGGCCGGAGCGTGAGCCGTTGTTCGCCGGCCTGGACGCCCGGCGGCAGCGCGAGGTGTTGGGCCTGTCCGCCCTGCTGCGGATCGCGGACGGCCTGGATTTCAGCCAGACGCAGACGACCACGATCGGCGAGATTCGGCTCAACGCGGGCCGCGTCCTGATCGTCGTCGAGGGGGCCGCCTCGGACCTCAACGCGGCCCGCGCCGAGAAACTGGCCGACCTCTTTCAGAACCAGTTCGAGATGGTGGTCCAGGTCTGGGAGCACTATCCGATGGATGCGGTGCGCGCGGATTTGGTACGCGCCCGCCTGGAGCCGGACCTCAGCCTGCCTGAAGCCGGGCGCGTCCTGATGGGCCACTACATGACTCTGGTGGAGCAGCACGCCGAGCAGCTCCGCGATGGCCAGTGGGATTCGCTGGCTTTCTTCGACCGGGACGTGAGCCGGCTGCACGCCGTCCTGAAGCGCTTTGGCCGCTACTACGATGCGTCTGTCGTGGGGGAATTCAAGAAGACAGCCCGTTGGCTGTCCAATCATGCCGAGGAGGCCATCATCCGGCAGGCGGTGGCGATCCTGGTGCGCGCGGCGGACGATCCGCCGATGATCCCCGATCTGGCGGAGCAACTTCGGGCCGCCGCCGAGGCGTGCCGGGCGCAGGTCGAGGCCGCTTTCGACGATCTGGCGCGCAATCTCTCCGGGCGGCGTTATCGCCAGTTTCTGACCGACCTGATCACGTTTGCCCGCCAGCCGGGACTGGGGGTTTTCCCTGGCGAGGCGGCAGACGCGCGAATCGGGCGGCAGGCCGCGCTCATGATCTGGACGGAGTTTAACACGCTGCGAGATATGGACGTGACCGGGCTGGACATTGAGAGCCAGTGGCGCGCGATCGCGAGTTTCCACCACCTCTTGCAGTTCTTGAGCAGCCTTCTGGGGGAGGAACTGGCGGACGTACTGGCCGTCGTGCAGCCCCTGGAGTCGCAGCTTCGGGACATGATCCTGGGAGAGACCGTGCGCGAGATGTTCTACACCCAGCCCGGGAGCGACGGGCGCAAGCGCAAAAAATCCCAGCTCGATCCGGCCCTGGTGGACATGGCCCGCGTTCAGGATGCCTGGCTGGCCGAGGCGCGTCGCCAGGTCGTCACGGTATGGGATGCTTTCTTCTCCGTGGACTTTCGCCGCGCGCTGGCCCTGGCGATCGCGCATCTCTGAGCTGGGCGTGCAGGTTCAGAGTCGGACACTGGATGGCGGTCGTGTTTGAGGGCCGGAGGCCGGTTCGACCTCCGGCCTGTTGATTCCAGGGTGCATGCGCCTGCCGGTAGGCGTCCAGAAGATGGGAGACGGCATCGACGCGCCAGGCGCGATCGGGTTGCTCCGGCGGAAAAGTGCTCCGGCCGAGCGCGCGGGGTACAATCGGGAACCATCAATCAAGCCATCGGAAACGAGTTACATTCATGCTGCGCCGCGCCGATGCGCTGCGCTTCGTGGCGATGCGCCTGGGGCTGCCGGACCTGCGGGAGGTCGTGCGCCAGCCAGGCATCAACGAAGCCTATCGCATCACGATCCAATATCACGCCGGGCACTACGCCGATCAGGTGGCGACGCTGATCTATGGACAGCCTACGTCTGCCCGACTCAGCGTGATCTATCGCCGTTCCAACTCCCAGCCCTCGTTCGACTATCCCCTGGACCCGGAGCGTTACCGGGAGTTCGATCTCACGATGCGCCGCCTGGGCTTCGACCGGCGCGACGACCAGTCCGAGGTGCCCTACCTGGGAGTCGACCTGTGGCTGATCGAGCGTGCCTCCGGCAGTTTTTTTCACGATGTAGTCATGTCTCCGGAGCTGGCCGATGGGGTGTACGGCTGGTTTCTGGACGCGGTCAAGACGCAGATTCCCCTGGCGATACGCCCCATCCAGCGCGAATGACCTGCCCGCGCCCTGGACTGCCGTCCGGAGGCAGGCCCTCTCTCTGACTCACCGACCGTCTAGAGTCGCCCGTATTTGCGCATGACGCTCACCAGGGCATCGTGGGGCAGGGCGTGGATCGTGCGCCCCTGCTGGCCGGTCATCGTCTCGGCGGCGCACAGCGCATTGAGGATCGATTCCTCGACTGCTTCGGCCGCCGCCAGGAAGAGCGGATCGAGCTGCTCGTTGGGCAGCATCTGGACGCAGTCCGGGGCCGAGGCATACGGCCACAGGTGATTGCCGACGGTGAAGGCCAGGAAGATATCCCCGCTCCAGTTGTGGCCGTAGCTACCCGACCGGGCAAGGCCGATCGTGGCTCGTTGGGCGAGGCGCTTGCATTGAAAAGGCAGCAGGGGGGCGTCCGTCGCCAGGATTGCGAGGATGGAAGATTGGGGCTCATGTTCTTCCGGGCCGCGCTGAGCCAGAGGAACGACCTCCGGGCCGATCTCCTGTCCGACCGGAACTCCCGCGACCATCAGGTCAATACGCTCGCCCTGGTTGGCCTGGACCAGCGCGCCCACCGTGTACTGGCCGAACGGGGTTGTGGCTATCCGGGATGACGTGCCAATTCCGCCCTTGAAGTCATGGCATTTCATACCCGTGCCGCCGCCGACATTCCCTTCGACCACCGGGCCGCCAGCCGCGCCTGCCAGGGCCTGGAAGACATGCTCTCGAGTGACATGGAACGCCGGGCCCTGGTTCAGGAATCCGTCGTAGGTCTCTCCTACTACGGGGAGCTGGCTGCCATAACCGCCGTCGGTCGTAGCCTGCACCAGGGCATCGTAGACCGTGCCCACGGTGTAGGTGCCGGTCAGGGCGATCTCGCTGATGAGCTGGCCCGATTCCTCCAGCCACAACAGGCCGGTCATCGCGCCGCAGCCGTTGAAGCTGTAGTAGCCGGCGAAGACGTGATCTTCGCGGGTCGGGCCTTCACGCGGGGCGATAATGGTAACCCCGGTACGGGCGACCTTGGGCGTATCGAAGATCACCGTCGTGTGGCCGACGCGCACGCCGGGCACGTCCGTGATGGCGTTGTAGGGGCCGGTGGGCAGCCTCCCGATGGAAATGCCCAGGTCGCGCAGACGCGGTTTGTTCGCCATAGACTTGCTCCTGACATCCAGCCTGAACTGCCTGGATAGTACCGCGTTCCGGCGCGGGCGTCCCTGTGTGGGTTGACCAGTTTCGCCCTGTCGCTCTGCCCGGATCACTCGGTTGGCGGGCCGCCTAGGGCAGACCGGCGCGGGTATATGTCGTGGGACCTTGCAGGCCGCTGGCATCGAGTGCCTGTTTGAGATTCCGCCCATTGACTGTGATCAGGGCGCTTTCGATCTCCGGCAGTTCGAAGATGGTCAGGAGAATCTGGGCTTCGATCCGGGGAGCGGCACAGGCTCCGCCGAGTGTCAGATTGCCAGACAGGGCGACCTCGGCGTAATCCCCATTGACGGTTACGTTCTGGACGGTGAGGGCGCTGTCTTCGAAGGCGTTGATCAGACCGCTTCCCGACGCGGATGCGCGGTAGGCCAGCATTGCTCCCAGCGCGAAGCGCAGGTCGGTGGCCGGATCGCCGCTGGATGGGTTGCCGGTCGTGACGAAGACCGCCGAATCGCCACAGCCGACGGTCGGGCCGGACTGACCGTTATCGTCCGGGGCGATCAGGTAGTAGCCCGGTGGTTGCGCGCCGCTGGGCAGGGGGATGGGCAGGGCCAGTACCTGGCCTTCGACGATCTGATCGGCGTCGGTCAGGCAGTTGGCCGTGACCAGAGCGTCGATGGTCGTTCCGCTGGTCAGGGCCAGGTCATACAGGGTATCGCCTGCCGCGACGACGTAGGCGAACCAGCCGGCCGGCGCGCAGGCGGGCAGGACCGGCGTGGGGCCGGGGGTGGCCGTGGGACTGACGAGCGGTGTGCCGGCGAAGAGTGGGGTGATGGTCGCGGGCAGGCGCGGCCCGGCGGTCGGCTGGGGGGTGAGCAGGTTACAGCCCAGGCTGCCCGCGATCAGGAGCAGCAAACCCAGCCAGGGGATTCGTTTGGGGGGCAATGCGACCTCCTTGTGCGGCTAGCGTCAGGCGAGGCTGGCGCGCAGTTCGGCAGCCATCCGGTCCAACTCGGCCCGATCGGGCATCGGGAGGCCCATGGCCTGGGCGAAGCTCTTGAGGCTGGGCTGCAAGGCGTCTCCTGGGTAACGCGGCAGGATGTGCATATGGACATGGGGAACATCCTGTCCGGCCAGCGGGCCATTGTTCTGGAAGAGATTCAGCCCTTCGCAGCCGGAGGCCGCCTTGACCGCGCGGGCGACCTGGACGGTCGTCCTGAACAGAGCTTCGGCCTGGGCGGCGTCCAGGTCGTACACGGTTTCGACGTGCGCGCGCGGGACGACCAGAACACGATAGGGTACCGGCTGGCGGATGTCCATGAAGGCGGCGGTGAAGTCGTCCTGGTAGACAAAGCTGCCCGGCGCGCGGCCGTTCAGGATACGGCAGAAGATGCATTCGGATGGGTTGATCGTGGTCAAAGCCGGGGCTCCTGCGCTACAATCAGCGATATTGCGGTCTACGCTATCTCCAGGCTTGAGTATACTACTCTATACAACAACCAACCCGTTGGCGGATCGTCTGCCGGTGACAAGGAAGAAGGGATCGAGGCATTATGGCAACCCTGCCGGATGGGACCCAGCTCCCCGGTAAAATGTTCATCGTGGAAGGAATCGATGGGAGCGGCAAGAGCACCCAGCTCGATATCCTTCATAAGTGGCTGTTGGGCGAAGGCTACGTGGTGGTGTTCACGGAGTGGAACTCATCCCCCGTGGTGCGCACCACAACCAAGAAGGGCAAGAAGGATCGTCTGCTCACGCCGATGAGCTTCAGCCTGATTCACGCCGCCGACCTGGCCGACCGGATGGAGCGCCAGATCATCCCGGCGCTCAAGGCCGGTGCAATCGTGCTGGCCGACCGTTACATCTATACTGCCTTCGCCCGCGACGCGGCACGTGGCCTCGACCGGGCCTGGATTCGCAAGCTGTACAACTTCGCGGTGCGCCCGACCGTGTCCTTCTATTTCCGCGTGCCGCTGGACGAATCGTTGGAGCGGATCATGACCGGCCGTCCGGAGCTGAAGTATTACGAGGCCGGTCTGGACATGGGCTTCGCCTCCGACCCTTACGAATCCTTCAAGATTTTCCAGAGCCGCATTCTGAACGAATACGACCGGATGGTCGGTGAATTCGGGTTGGAAGTCGTCGACGCGACCCAGACCCTGGTCGCCCAGCAGCAGTTTGTGCGGCAGGTGGTCGAGCCGCACCTGGCGGGCGTGCGGGAGACCCAGCCGATCGCCTGGCGCGAAACGCTCAGTCGTGAATCGCTGTACGGGCGCTATCTGACCGGCGGCATGAGCCATCCCTAAGGAGAGATCGTCATGACCCAGATGCAGACCTATGGCTATCCGCTGCCCGGCATGCCCGACGACGAACTGCCCGGCAAGCTGATCGTGATCGAAGGCACCGACGGCGTGGGACGCTCCACCCAGGTGGCCCTGCTGCGCGAATGGCTGGAACAGAATGGCTACGGCGCGGTGCAGACCGGCCTGGCGCGCTCCGCGCTGGCGGCGCAGGGCATCAATAAGGCCAAGCAGGGCAACACCCTCAGCCCGCTGACCATGGACCTGTTCTACGCGACCGACTTCGTGGATCGGCTGGAAAAAGAGATTCTCCCGGCCTTGCGGGCGGGTTTCGTGATGCTGACCGACCGCTACATTTACGCGCCGATCGCGCGCGCTCTGGCACGCGGGGCCGACCCGGACTGGATTACCTCGGTCTACGGCTTTGCGATCGTGCCCGATGCGATCTTCTACCTCCGCGCCGATCTGGACTCGATCGTGCCGCGCGTCCTGGCGTCGCGAGGGGCCTTCGACTACTGGGAAAGCGGCTCTGACTTCCTGGCCGGCACGGACCTGTATCACAACTACATCACCTATCAGACCAGCATCATCCAACAGTTCGATTCGATGGCCGACCGGTTCAAATTCCGCGTCATCGACGCCAACCGCGACGTCTATCCGGTCTTTGTCGATCTGAAGGCCCAGATCAGCGAGATCGTGGCTGGGATGCGGCGCTAGCCGGACTGCCGATGGCCGAAGACCTGAATGGGCAGGCGGCGCGGTATCTGGAGATCGAAGCCAAGCTGCTGGTGGAAGACCTTGGCCCGATCGCGGGCAGGCTGGCCGCGCTGGGCGCCATCCAGCGCAAGCCGCGCGTCCTGGAACGGAATGTCCGCTACGACGATGCTGCCGGGAGCCTGATTCCGGCCGGGATCGTGTTGCGTCTGCGCCAGGACAGCCAGATTCGATTGACCTACAAGGAGCGCCCGGCCGAAGTGCTGGCGGGGCCGCTCGTGGCCCAGCGCTTCGAGGCCGAGGTGACGCTCGATGACTTCGAGACGATGGCCCTGATCCTCGGCCGGTTGGGCTACCATCCCGTGATGGCGTACGAGAAATACCGCACGACCTACGAACTGGGCGAGGTCGAGATCGTCCTGGACGAGATGCCCTACGGTCTGTTCGTCGAGATCGAGGGCCGCCCGGAGCCGATCGAGGCCGCGATCGAGGCCCTGGGGCTGTCCGGTTGCCAGCGTTTTCGGGAGAGCTACGCCCAGCTCTTCGATCGCGTTCGCGCCCGGCTTGGCCTGACCTTCACCGATTTGACTTTTGCCAATTTCGCGGGGATCAGCGTCCCGCCGGAAGCCTTTGCACCCTCGGAGGATTAACCAGCGCTATGAGCGACGAGCGACGGCAGTGGGAAGAGACCATTCTTGGCCCGGCACTGAAGCGTTTTCCGGAGCGGCGGCCGGATTTTCAGACCTCGTCCGGGATTCCGTTGGAGCGCCTGTATACGCCGGAAGACGTCCCACAGGATTACGAGGCGACCAGCGGTTATCCGGGCCAGTACCCGTATACCCGCGGCGTCCAGCCGACGATGTATCGCGGGCGGCTGTGGACGATGCGCCAGTACGCAGGCTATGCCAGCGCTGAGGAATCAAATGCCCGCTACCGCTACCTGCTCGACGCCGGGCAGACCGGTCTGAGCGTGGCTTTCGACCTGCCGACCCAGATCGGATACGACGCCGACGATCCGATGGCCCTGGGTGAGGTCGGTAAGGTCGGGGTGAGCATCAGCAGCCTGCGTGATATGGCCCGGCTGTTCGAAGGCATCCCGCTGGACAAGGTATCCACCAGCATGACGATCAACGCCCCGGCGGCGATCCTGCTGGCGCTGTACATCGCGGTGGCCAAACAGCAGGGCGTTGGCTCGGACAAACTGCGCGGCACCGTCCAGAACGACATCCTGAAGGAATATCTGGCGCGCGGGACGTACATCTTTCCGCCGGGGCCGAGCATGCGCCTGATCACGGACCTGTTCGCGTTCTGCAAGCAGTCCGTGCCCAAGTGGAACACGATCAGCATCAGCGGCTACCACATCCGCGAGGCGGGCAGCACGGCCGTGCAGGAAGTGGCCTTCACCCTGGCCGACGGGATCGCCTACGTCGAAGCGGCGATCGCCGCCGGGCTGGAAGTCGACGAGTTTGCCCCGCAGCTTTCCTTCTTCTTCAACGCCCACAATCAGTTCCTGGAGGAGGTCGCCAAGTTCCGGGCGGCGCGGCGGCTGTGGGCGGAGATCATGCGCGAGCGTTTCGGCGCGCAGCAGGCCGAGAGCCTGCGCCTCAAGTTCCATGCCCAGACGGGCGGCAGCACGCTGACGGCCCAGCAGCCCCAGAATAACATCGTGCGGGTGACGATCCAGGCCCTGGCGGCGGTACTGGGCGGCGCGCAGTCGCTGCATACCAACAGCATGGACGAGGCTCTGGCCCTGCCCACCGAGGAAGCCGTCCAGGTCGCGCTGCGCACCCAGCAGATCATCGCCTATGAAAGCGGCGTGGCGGATACCATCGACCCGCTGGGTGGTAGCTACGCAGTCGAGGCCCTGACCGAATCGATCTACCAGAAGGCGCGCGAGTACATCGCCCGGATCGATTCGATGGGCGGCTCGCTGGCGGCCATCGAAAACGGCTTCATGACGCGCGAGATTCAGGACGCGGCCTACGCCTACCAGCAGGCGGTCGAGTCGCATGACCAGGTTGTGGTCGGGGTCAACCAGTTCGCAGTCGAGGAAACCCGGCACATGAACATCCTGCGGGTCGATCCGGCGATCGAGCAGCAGCAGCGCGCCCGGCTGGCCCAACTCCGCGCGGAGCGCGACGGCGCGAAAGTCACCGAACTGCTGGGGCGGCTCGATACGGCCGCGCGCGGGACGGAGAACCTGCTGCCCCTGTTCATCGAGTGCGTGGAGCACGACGCGACTCTGGGCGAGATTTGCGGCGTGCTGCGCAAGGTGTTTGGCGAATACCGGCCGGACGTGATGATCTGACAGGCCAGACGAATCGAAAGCGACAGTCAGGCGGCGCGGCACGGAGACGTGTCCGCCGCCTGTGTTTGTCCGGGCCTGCCCGACCAAACCGGGGTCAATCTCACCCCGGCTCCCCAATCTGATAGATTTTGAGGGGGGATCGCATCTATCATCCGTGCGAAATGGCCTGCGGATACGGCCGTCGCCAGGAGCGCCGCCGGTTGTTGGGCTGAGAAGAGCAGGTTGAACCACAAAGACGCCAGGGAGAAACGCGGAGAAAGGCAAGGCATGGGAAAGGGACTGCGCCTGATGTGCGCGGCCTTCGTGGCGATCGGGATCGTCCACCTGATCGCGGCGATCCGGGCGATCCAGTTTGGCGCGGACTATGCAGCGCTGGGTGTGAGCTTTCCTCCGGCGGCGCAGATGATCTTCAGCGCGATCTGGGCGGTCGCTTTTCCGTGGATGGCCTGGCGAGCCTGGCGGCGACGTAACGGATTCCGGCGGCGGGTGTTCCTTCTCGTTGTGGCTTATGGCTTGGCGCAAGCGGCCTGGTGGCGGATCTATGCCCAATCGGACTATGCCGTGCAGCGCTGGCCGTTCGCCGTCCTGATGACCGCGCTCGGTATCATTCTGGTAGCCTGGGTTTTGAATCGCCCGTCCGTGCGGGCATATGACAGGCCGGGGTTTCCCCGGCCGAACGGTGAGGACCGTACCCGATGACTGAACTCGATCCCAAAATCGCGGCTCTGCGCGCCAAGCGCGCCCAGGGCAGACTTGGCGGCGGGCAGGACCGCATCGACCGCCAGCACGAATCCGGCAAACTCACGGCACGCGAACGCCTGGACATCCTGCTCGATCCGGGCAGCTTTCGCGAGATCGACGCCTTTGTCGTCCAGCGCGGCCGGGACTTTGGCATGGACGACCCGGACAAGCAGTTTTTGGGCGACAGCGTGGTGACCGGCTGGGGCACCGTCGATGGGCGGCTGATTTATGTCTATTCCCAGGACTTCACCGTGCTGGGCGGCAGCCTGAGCGAAGTCCACGCCGAGAAGATCGTCAAGATCATGGAAATGGCGATGAAGAACGGCGCGCCGATCATCGGCATCAACGACAGTGGCGGCGCGCGCATCCAGGAAGGCGTGGTCAGCCTGGATGGCTTCGCCAGCATTTTCCTGCGCAATACCCTCGCCAGCGGCGTGGTGCCGCAGCTCAGCGCGATTATGGGGCCGTGCGCGGGTGGGGCGGTTTACAGCCCGGCTCTGACCGACTTCATCTTCATGGTGAAGGATACCAGCCACATGTTCGTAACCGGGCCGGACGTGATCCGGCAGGTCACCCGCGAAGTGGTCACCAAGGAAGCGTTGGGCGGCGCGGTGACTCACAGTTCGGTCAGCGGGGTCAGCCACTTCGCCACCGAAAGCGAGGAAGACTGCCTGTTCCTGATCCGGGAGCTATTGAGCTACCTCCCCCAGAACAACCTGGAAGATCCGCCTTTCGTGCCCACCCAGGATGATCCCCTGCGCGTCGAGGAAGCCCTCGACTCGATCGTGCCCGACAACCCCAACAAGCCCTACGACATGAAGGAAGTCCTGCGCCTGATCGTGGATGACCGGCGCTTCCTGGAGGTGCACGAGCATTATGCGCCGAATGTCGTGGTAGGCTTTGCCCGGCTGGGCGGTCACAGCGTGGGGATCATCGCCAATCAGCCGGCTGTGCTTGCCGGCGTGCTGGACATCGAATCCAGCGAAAAAGCAGCCCGTTTCATCCGTTTCTGCGATGCGTTCAATATCCCGATCATCACCTTCGAGGATGTGCCGGGCTTCATGCCTGGGGTGGCTCAGGAACACGGCGGGATCATCCGCTCCGGGGCCAAGCTGCTCTTCGCCTACTGCGAAGCCACTGTGCCCAAGATTACCGTGGTCACGCGCAAGGCCTACGGCGGCGCATACTGCGTCATGAACAGCGCCGCTGTGCGGGCTGACCTCAACCTGGCCTGGCCGACGGCCGAATTCGCCGTGATGGGACCGGAAGGGGCTGTGAACATCGTTTTCAAGCGCGAGCTGGACAAGGCCGAAGACGCCGACTCGCTGCGGGCGAAGCTCGTGGCGGAATACCGGGAGCGCTTCGCCAATCCCTACGTGGCGGCGTCGCGGGGTTACATCGACGATATCATCGAGCCGCGCGATACCCGGCCGCGCCTGATCAACGCCCTGGAAATGCTGCGCAACAAGCGCGATTCGAATCCGCCCCGCAAGCACGGCAATATTCCGTTGTAACAGAGGCGTGTAGCGTTGCGCACAGTTCGCTGAACTCTGGGAATGGAATCATGGTTGAAACAACCCTAATCAAGAAAGTCCTGATCGCCAATCGGGGCGAGATCGCGGTGCGGATCATCCAGGCCTGCCGCGAGCTTGGCATCGAGACGGCAGCGATTTACTCCGAGGTCGATCGCACGGCCCTGCACGTCCGTCAGGCGGACGAAGCCTACCTGATCGGCGGGCCGCGCCCGTCCGAGAGTTATCTGGTGATCGATAAGGTATTGGAAGCCGCCAGGCGGGCCGGCGCGGATGCGATTCATCCCGGTTATGGGTTTCTGGCGGAGCGCGCCGATTTTGCCCAGGCATGCCTGGACGAAGGGTTGATCTTCATCGGCCCGCGGCCGCACAGTATCGGCATGATGGGCGACAAGCTGGCCGCGCGCGAGACGATGCGCAAGGCGGGCGTGCCCCTCATCCCCGGTACCCGGCCGGGCCTGCGTGACGACGAGATGCTGGCCGTCGCCGAGGGCGAGGTCGGCTTCCCGCTAATGGTCAAGGCGGCGGCGGGCGGCGGGGGCAAGGGCATCCGGATCGTCCACCGTCTGGAGGACCTGCCCGGCGCGCTGGCGACGGCCCGCCGTGAAGCGGAAGCCGCCTTTGGCGACGGCACCGTTTACCTGGAAAAGCTGATCGAAGGCGCGCACCACATCGAGATTCAGGTGCTGGCCGACCAGCATGGCAACACGATCCACCTCGGCGAGCGCGAATGCTCCATCCAGCGCCGCCACCAGAAGCTGCTGGAAGAATGCCCCAGCATGTTTCTGGAAGGCGACATGCGCCAGCGGATGGGCGAGACGGCTATTCGCGTGGCGCAGGCGGTGGATTATCTCAACGCGGGCACGGTTGAGTTCCTGGTCGACCGGGACCGGAACTACTACTTCCTGGAGATGAACACCCGTATCCAGGTCGAGCACGCCGTGACCGAGATGGTCACCGGCGTTGACCTCGTCAAAGAGCAAATCCGCATCGCGCGCGGGCGGCGCATGGGCCCAACCCAGGAATCGCTGACCATGAAGGGCTGGGCGGTCGAGTGCCGGATCAATGCCGAAGACCCTTACAACCAGTTCATGCCCTCGGTCGGCCGGATTTCGGCCATCGTCGCGCCGACCGGGCCGGGCATCCGGGTGGACAGCGGGGTGTACGACGGTTACGAGATCACGCCGTACTACGACAGTATGCTGGCCAAGCTGATCTGCTGGGGCGAGTCGCGCGGGGAAGCGCTGCTGCGCATGCGGCGCGCGCTGAGCGAGTACCGGATCATGGGGGTCAACACCAACATCCCCTTCCACCAGACCTTGCTGGACAGCCACCGTTTCCTGGCGGGCAGCTTCGATACGTCCTTCGTCGAACAGCGCTTCGAGCTGGAACGTGACAATCGCGACCTGCACCCGGAGGTGGCGGCCATCATGGCGACCCTGGTCGCGCATCGCCAGCGCCAGCAGGCGGCCCAGATCGTCCAGCCCAACGAGCGCGATACGTCCAACTGGAAGTGGGTCGGGCGCTGGGAACGGCTGCACCGCTAGCAAGGAGCCAACCATGAAATACCTGGCGACGGTCAACGACCAGACTTACACCATCGAGCTACAGCCGGATGGCAAGCTGCTGGTCGACGGCCACGAGCATGAAGTCAATTTCCTCTCGCTGGACGAGAAGGCGTTTTACTCCCTGCTGGTCAACAACCGGTCCTACGAAGGGCTGGTGCGCGAAGCGGAGGGCCAGTACGAAGTCCTGCTGTGGGGCGCGCTCTACAACGTCAAGGTGATGGACGAGCGCGAACAGCGGCTGGCCCAATCCAGTGCCTTGTTTGTGCCTTCCGGAACCGAGATCGCGATCCGGGCCCCGATGCCCGGCCTGATCGTCGAGGTGCCGGTGGATGCCGGGCAGGACGTCGAAGCCGGGGAGACGCTGGTCATCCTCGAGTCGATGAAAATGCAGAATGAACTGAAGGCACCCCGCGCGGGCAAGGTGCACGCCGTGCACGTCAAGGCCGGGGAGAATGTCGAGCAGAACAAAACCCTGGTGACGATCACGTGATCAAGCGGCTTCGGTCATGGTTTGCCCGGCGTGAAGTCAGAATCGGGGTGGAACTCCTGTGGATAACCGCCCTGATGGTGTACGTGCTGGCTGGAACGAGTCTGGTCCCCTTCCATGGCGACGAATCGACTCAGATCATGATGAGTCGGGACGTCTACTACATCCTTCAAGGGGATGGATCGCGCCTGCTCTACCAGGTGGAGCCGCCCGACGCGACCGAGCAGCACCTCCGCCTGTTGAATGGCACGCTGCCCAAATATCTGATCGGGCTGGCCGCGCTCGCGGGCGGGTACGGGAGCGATGACCTCAACGATCAGTGGCTGTGGGGCGCGGACTGGGCGTGGAACGTGACCGACGGGCACATGCCCTCCGATGGGCTGCTGCTGGCGGCGCGCTGGTCGTCGGCGATCCTGGCGGCCTTGAGCGTCCCGGCGATGTTCGGGCTGGGCTGGCTGTGGCGCGGGCGGCGGGCGGCGTATGCCGCCAGCCTGATCCTGGCCCTTCACCCGGTCGTGCTGATCCAAGGGCGGCGGGCCTACATGGAAGGCGCGCTGCTCTTCTTCTCGGTGCTGGCGATTCTGATCGCGGTGGCATGGGGGCAGCGCTTGACCCGCCCGGTTATCTCCCGGCGGGCCATGTGGGGCGGCGCGCTGGGGCTGGGCATGGCGGCCGGGCTGCTGGTCGCCAGCAAGCACAGCGGCGCGGCGGTTGCGGCGGCGGCCTACGGCGGCGTGGGGTTGGCGATCCTCTGGCAGCGCTTTCCCATGCGCCGGACACTGCGCCTGCTGGCCGCGCTGGCTACCAGCGGGATCGTGGCGCTGGCGGTGTTCCTGGCGTTGAATCCGGCCTGGTGGAGCGACCCGGTCGCGCGGGTGGGCGAGGTGCTGGACCTACGCCAGGGGTTAGTGACCGACCAGGTCGCGGCTTTCCCGGAGAGCGTGTATCCGGACACTGGCGCACGCCTGGGGGGGATGCTGCGCGAATTGAGCGTCGCCCCGCCGGTCTATTTCGAGGCGCCCTGGTGGGCCGGGTACCCGGAGCTGGCAGCCCAGATCGAGACCTACCGCGCCTCGCCGTGGGCTGGAATCCAGACCGGGACGAATGGCCTGACGACGGCGATTGGCGTCGGGCTGCTGGTCTTCACGCTGATGGGCTGCGTGCCGGTGGCGGAGGCGCTGCGGCGTGGACAGGCGGCCGGATGGGCAATCGGCCTGTGGGCGCTGCTCAACGCGGCGGCGATCCTGATCTCGATCCCGCTGGCCTGGCAGCGCTACGCGATGCCTCTCTACCCGGTGCAGGCCATCCTGGCCGCCGCCGGCTTTGACTGGCTGGCCGGCCGGATCGCTACAATGCGGCAACGGCCAGCGCCAGCCCGCGTTTGATCTCCGGTGCGTTGAAGGCGGCCCAGGTTTCCGGGAAGGTCGTCAGCAGACGATGCTTTTCGGCGTACTGGTAAGCCAGATATTGCACGACCGGCTCGACGTTGGCTCGCTCGCCAAAGGGCAGGGCGGCCTGGGATTGCTCGAAGCGTTCCATGAACTCCCGCAGGTAATGCCCGGCGACTTCCGTGTCGTTCAGGTCGCCGAGATGATCCTGAAGCCGCTTGGTCATCTGGATGACGCCTTTCAACTCTCCACCCAGGACTTCCTCGAAGAACTCCAGGGCGTAGCGCAGTCGCTTGCCTTCGATCCGCAGCGCGTGCAGGGTCAATACATCGGCCTGGTCGAAGGCCGTCTCGTAGGCCCGCACGTTCTCGTAGGCGGTGTAGATCAGGCGCGGGACGACGTGCCGCACCTGGAAGGCAACCGGCGCGTCCGGCGGGATGGGTCTGGCTCCGTGATTGGGCGTGGAGACGAACCGGTCGAACGCTTCCACGAACCGGGCGAAGGTAGGGCTGTCCAGGTGGGCGATCAGGTCGGCCCGCGCCGTCTCCCGGTCGGCCCGGCAGAATTCCAGCAGCGGCTCCAATCCGGTTTTCTCCGGCAGCGTGGCCTGATAGGCCTCGGTCCTGAAGATGAACACGTCCAGATCGCGCACCCGGCCGAGACAGCGGGCGGTCTTGCGCAGGTCGCGCAGCAGCGGGCGGAGCACCTTGCGGCGGTAGTACGGCTCGAAGATGCGGAAGGCGCTGCGCAGGCGACGGATCGCCACGCGCATATCGTGCACGGCTTCGATGTCCTCGCCCAGGCGGCTGCCCGGCTCGTGGAGCAGCATGCGCTCGAACTGGAAGGCCAGGATTTTGCGACCCGCTTCGCTCATTGGATCATCCGGCAGCGTGCCCGGCCGGTCGGCCAGGGTCAGGGCCTTACGCGGGGCGTCGATGCCCGGACGTGGCGCGGGTGCAGCCGGCTGCGGGGCCGACTCGGCCGCCGCGCCGCGCGGCTTGCGCGGGGTACGGGACGCGCGCCCAGGAGCCGGCTCGAAGATCGCCATGCGCCGGCGCTGGAAAGCCCGCTGCCAGCGTCGTACCTGACGCTCGGACAGGCCGGTCTGGCTGGCGATGGCGACCTGGGGCACGCGCTGGGCGCTCATGAGCACGATTCGGGCGCGACGGGCGCGGGTCTGGCTGGCGGAGGCCGCGAATGCGTTCAGCGCCTCGCGCTCTTCCGGGGTCAGCTCCAGTTCAAATCGCTGGGTCATGGCTCTCGCTCTTTTCAGTGGTCGTCTCCCAACGCCGCCAGGGAAGGGTCGGAGACAGGGTGATTGCGTGGGCCCGCGTCGAATGGCCGTCAGATGGCGGCGGCGGGCCGGGCGGTTGTCGCGCCGGACCTGGCACGACTCTGGTCGGGGCGAGCAGACTGAATCAGGCGGTGCGCGCGGGCCAGGCCTCGTGCAGCTTGCGGTAGGTGTCCGCCAGCAGATCGGGGATGATTCGGGTCTGGGCGAGCACCGTCATATAGTTATTGTCCCCTTCCCAGCGCGGCACGACGTGCATGTGCAGGTGCTCGGCGATGCCGGCCCCCGCCGCCGGACCGAGGTTAATGCCCATGTTGAAGGCCTGCGGGTGGTAGACGGCGCGCAGGGCCGCGACCGCCTGCTGGGCGGTCTGCATCAGATCGGCCAGCACATCCGGGGCGAGATCGGTCAGGTCGCCGACGTGGGCGTAGGGCACGATCAGCAGGTGGCCGTTGTTGTATGGGAACAGGTTGAGCGTGGCAAAGACGTGAGTCGAGCGGTAAACGACCAGCTCGGATTCGTCGTCGGCCTCGATTTTATGGCAAAAAACACAGCCGGTCGGGCGGGGAGCGTCACCACGCAGATAGGTCATACGCCAGGGCGTCCACAAACGATCCATGCATCGCTGTCCGGTTTAGAGCCTGTCCTATGGGCCTGATTGTACTCAAGAGCGGGCCGATTGCCTAATCGTCGGCCGGGCGGCGGTTGACCGTTCCCCCGGCAGGGCGCTAGAATCCGGCCGGAAACGAGGATGATATGGAACGCAACGATCTTCCTGATTGGCTGGTGGAGATGGACCGACCCTGCCGGTATTACACCCGGACAGGCAGCACCAACAGTGAGGCATCCACCTGGGTGCTGACCGGCGCGCCGGATGGGGCCATCGTCCTGACCGACGAGCAAACCGCCGGACGGGGCAGGCTCGGCCGGACGTGGCTGGCCGAACCCGGATCGTCGCTCCTGTTCTCGGTAATCCTGCGCCCGGCCCTGGCTCCGGAGATGCTGGGCCGCGTGCCGCTGCTGGGGGCGGTGGCGCTGGCCGAGTGCCTGGAAGGGTTGGGCCTGGCCGCCCGGATCAAATGGCCGAACGACGTCCAGATCGAGGGGCGCAAGGTGTCCGGTATCCTGGCCGAGGCTGTCTGGCAGGGAGATCGCCTGTCCGGGGTGGTGCTGGGGATCGGGGTCAACGTCCGGCGCACGGCCCTGAGTCAGGCCCAGGCGCAGGCTCTGGGCGCGATCACGATCGAGGAAGCGCTGGGGCAGGCTCCCGATCGCGGGCGTTTGCTGCGCGATCTGCTGGACCGGCTGGATGGCTGGCTGCCGAGGGCGGGCGATGCGGCGCTGCTGGCGGCATGGCGATCCCGCGCCGGGATGCTGGGGCGTCCGGTGACCGTCCAGCAGGGGGAGCATACGCTGACCGGGATCGCGCAAGACATCGACGAGCAGGGGGCGCTCCTGGTGTGTGACGCCCAGGGGACGCTGCACCGCCTGTTAGCCGGGGACGTCAGTCTCCGCGAGAATGGGTTGGCCTGAGCATGGGCGTGAAGCTGGACTGGGAGATCGAATCCGAGCGCGAGGCGTACCGCGATCTGGGCGAGCACCCCCGCGACCGGATGCAGCGCCGGGCCAACCGCCGCCGGGCGATTGTGGCGATTCTGCTGGTGGCGGGCCTGATCGTCGGTCTGGTGGGATTGGTGCTGTGGCGCTTGTGGACGGTGGACAGCACCATCGAGCGCCAGTTACGCGACACGATCGCGGCGGAGGCGACCGCCCTGCGGATCGGCGACATCGCCGCTTACCTGAACATCCAGCGCAGCGAGAGCGAAAGCTGGGTGCTGGGCCAGACCAGCTTGTTCTGGGCCTACCAGCAGCTCAAGCTGGAGCGGCAGGTTGACCTGACCGGCCGGGTGCTGGGGCTGACCATCGACGAGAACCGGGCGCGCGCCCTGGTCGAGGAAGTGATCGACGGCGAGCGCTACCAGCGCTTATGGTTCTACTGGCGCTACGCCGACGGCTGGCGGCACGTCCCGGCGGACGTCACCTTCTGGGGACAGGAAGTCAGCCTGGAAGGCAGCAATCTGAGCCTGATCTTCGCGGAGCTGGACCGGCCGCTGGCTGAGGCGCTCAAGCCCTCGCTCGATCTGGTGTGGGGGGAAGGCTGCCGCTGGCTGGCCTGCGCCACGCCGCTCCCGGCGCTGACGGTGCGCATCGTGCCGGAAGCCGTGGTCGGAGTCTCCTGGTCGCCGGATGCACCGGACGAACTGCGGATCGCCTCGCCGCTGACCGACCGGGCCAGGGTCGCCGTGCCGCTGGAGCCTGACCTGGCCGGGCAGGTGGGCCGGCTGCTGGCCGAGCGGTTGGTGCGCCAGGCTCTGGGCGGGCTGCAACCCCAGCCAACGGCGGACGCCGCCTTCGTGGTGGGCGCGCTGGGGGACTGGCTGACCGGGCGCTTTCTGGGCGATGGTGGGGCGCTCGGTTCCAGTTTTGTGGAAAGCCTGGCGCAGGCCTATGGCGATCAGGCGGTGGGGATGCTGGCCCGCGTGGTCCAGCCAGATTCGAACATCGGCATGCTGACGGCGGCGTTCGAGATTCCATTGGACGAGCTTCAGGTCGAGTGGCGGGAGTTCTTCCAGTGGCGGCTGGCCCTGGAACCCTTCCTGCTGGGGCAGGGCGATCAGGCCGGGCTGCTGGCCCTGTACGACGACCGGGCGGTCGATGAGGCCCTGGCCCTGGTCAACGATCCGCAGGCGGTCAGCGCGCCCGTGCTGACCGTGATCCGGGTGGTGGTGGGGCCGGGCAGCGATGGCGACAGCCGCGCCTGGGTCGTGGTGCGCTACCCCGACGGGAGCGAAGGGCCGATCACTTTCCGGCTGGTGGATGGGGTGTGGCGGCGCAGCGTGGCCGATCCGGCCTTCCCCGGCGATTGACACGGACGGCCGAACGCTATATCCTGATGGCGATTACAGGTGGTTCCTTGAGTCTGGCGGAGGAAACGCGATGTCGATGTTGGACCGCCTGCGCGAAAGCGCGCTGGAGAATGACGACGACCTCTTTGGGGCCGAGCTGGAAGCCGATGTGGCCGTTCCCGATGCCGAAGTGGAGGAGCGGCGCATCCTGGGCATGAATGCCGTGGAACGGATGCTGCTCTCGATCATGCTTTTCCTGGCGACCTCCGTAATCGGTACGCTGATCCTGATCGCCCTGGGCCGGATCGATATCGGTCTGTAGCACCACCATCCGAGCGAGTCAAAAAACGCGGCTGGCGTCCCCATCGGGGGGCCAGCCGCGTTTGTTTGCAAACGCGGAGCGTTATTCGGCTTCCGCCCGCGTGTGGCTGAGCGGCGACGGGCGCAGTTCCAGGCGAGTCCGCGCGCCGGCTTCGACGCTGTCCGGGCTGAAGCGCATTGGCTGGTTCCCCATCAGCCGCCAGGGATCGACCATGTCGCGGTAGTTGGCGCTGAAGGGATGGCCGCTCTGGCCGGTGGTGAGGATGGTGCGGCTGTCGTCCAGGTCGCTGAAATCCAGGATCATGCGCATCGACGAGATGCTGCCCTGCACGGCAAACGGCGCGTCCACGTTCCAGTTGGTGCGGTTGAGCGTGTCCCAACTGCCGCTGGTGGGCACCGGCCCGGCGTTGACCAGGGCCTCGACCAGGCCGATTCCACTCTGGCCCAGGGGCGGGCTGACGAAGGTGGCCGTGTGCAGCGCGCCCCAGCGCCAGGCTTTCCAGTCGGTTCCCTGTTGTTCCGTCAGCAGATCGATCGCATCCTGGATGGATTGGATCAGGATGTCGTCGCGCGTTTCCACGCCGGGAGTGGCCTGATTGTCCCAGGTGGGATGACCGGGTAACTCCAGCAGACGCTGGGTGGCCCAGGCCAGGTAGCTGCCTCCGGCGGGGAGATAGCCCAGATCGTCGGCCCATAGATTCTCGACCAGTTTGGCCCAGAAGGCCTCGAACAGCGCCGCCTGCGGGCTATCCATGTCGGTCTGAAGGTCCCAGCCCAGCATGAAGTAGAGCGCGGTCCGGAGGGTTTCGTCTTCCGGAGCCAGACGCCCCAGGTAGGGCTGAAGCTCCTCGGCGTGCAGGCTGTGGCTATCGGCCTGGATTTCGGCCATCGTGTCGATGGTGTGGGCTTGCAGGGCGCTGACCAGATTGACCGCGCGCTGGCCCCGGTAGCCAAAATCGAAGTCCGTGGTCAGGACGTAGCTGGCGTCCGGGCCGAACTGGTCGGCCAGCGCGGCGGCGAGTTGTGTCTGGTATTCGGGCGGCGCGATGGCATGGTTGGCCGTCACGATCCAGCCGCGCGCCGGGTTGAAGATGCGCGGCAGGCGATCGTCGGGAATGTAGCCGCGCCACTCGTATTCGTCCGTCCAGCCGGGGACGGGCATCCGGCCGTCGTGACCGGGGGCGCGCACGGGCACGTGGAACGGAAGCTGGTAGCCGATGTTGCCGTCCACGTCGGCGTAGACGAAGTTGATTGACGGCCATGCGAAGTGGCTCAGGGCGGCGCGGAACTCATTCCAGTTCGCGGCGCGGTTCATCCCCAGCGTGGCGGCCAGCAGGTCGTTCGGCTCCAGGGCCGTCCAGCGCAGGGCCAGGGCGTGCCCGGAATCGGCCCGGGGGACGAACGCGCAATCCACGATCTGGTTGTCGGTGACGATCGGTCCGAAGTGGGTCAGGCGGACTTCGATCGTGAGCGCACCGTTCTCGTCGATGGGCAGTTCACGGATGCCTTCACAGGCTTCGGTGGCGGGATCGTCTTGCGCGGCCGGGTATGCCTTGCCGAAGCGAATCGTCTCCGTGACGACCTGCATGTCGCGCCATTCCCCGTTGTATTCGTACTGGTAGGGGTTGTCGGGGTTGACGCGCAGGATGTAGAGGTCCTGGATATCGCCCATCGCGTTGGTCAGCCCCCAGCCGATGCGCGCGTTGTGGCCGATCAGGATGGTGGGCAGGCCGGGCAGGCTGAAGCCGACCACGTCGTACGGGCAGGCTTCGCTGACCGGGCGGCAGTGCAGCCCAACCTCGTACCAGATCGAGGGCATCTGGATGCCCAGGTGGGGATCGTTGGCCAGCAGCGGGCTACCGGAGGCGGTGTTTTGTCCGGCGACAACCCAGCTATTGCTGCCCACGCCTGCGCCAAGGATCGGCGCGAAATCCGGGGGGACGCCTCCCGCCAGCCCGGCAGGCACATCCAGGCTGCGGTAATCCACCGGCAAGGCGGCGACCGCCGCCGGTGTGGGCCGGGTGGTCACGGTTGGCACCGATCCGCCAGTCCAATCGTTTGCCGCCAGATCGTCGTGGGTGAGGATAGTGGGGCGCTGGTCGTAGGGATACAGTGGGGAATACAGATCGACGAATTCCTGACCTAACTCCTCGGCCAGTTCCAGGCGGGCCAGCTCCGCGCCCTGGTTGCCACTCTGCCCCCAGGCCATGACCTTGATCCAGGCCAGGCTGTCCAGCGGCTCCCACGGCGCGACCTCGATAGCGATTCCGGTGCTTCCCAGCAGGGTGTATTCCAGGGCCAACGCGCCGCCCGGTTTGTCGGCCAGGTAGGCGTTGACTCCGGCGGAGTAGGCATCCAGCGCGGCCCGCGACTCGTCGCCGAGCACGGCCAGATCGGCCTCGCTGGCGCGATTCCAGCCGACGGTGCGGATGAACAGGTCATTGCCCACGACCGCCGGATTGAACCCGGTCAGCTCGCCGATCCGGCCCGTGCCGGTGTGGCGCTCGAACTCCATCTGCCACCAGCGATCCTGGGCGTGCACGTAACCCTGGGCGTAGAACAGGTCGTGGACGCTGCTGGCATAGATGTGCGGGATGCCCGATTCGTCGCGGACGATTTCAACGGGCGCGTCGAGATTGGGCAGGTAGACCAGGCCATCGTGTTCGGGCAGCACCCGGCTCAGGTTGAAGGCAAGCAGTCCGCCCAGGCTCAGGACGATGGAGAGCACAACACATAACGCGATCGACAAGAACAACGCGCGAGGTTTCATACAGACTCCCTGCCAGGCAGAACGAACGTGTTCTCCACCCCCGCAACCCGTGCCAGCTTCAGGGACTGACCCCGGCCCAGGCTTCGGCCAGGGTGCTGACCGTGACACGCAGCAGCGGGTTGCCGGTACAGTTCTCGTCCAGATACGTCTGGAGACGGTTGGTGGCTTGAGCCGGATTTTCGAATCGCGTGCCCAGCAGCAGCCCGCTTTGCAGGTTCGCCTCGCAGCGGTAGATCGGGGTTGAGCCTTCCCGCGCGAGGGTGTAGGCGTTGAGCGCTTCCTCGAAGCGGCTCAGCCCAAGATAGGCCCGACCTTCGTATAGCGCCCAGGTCTGGTCGTAGGGCGTATCCGGGTACAACTCGCGGTAAGCCGCGAAGTGGTCGATCGCATCGCGGTATTCGCCCAGCTCGACCAGCAGGTAGCCCTGGTAGATCAGCAGATAGCTGTATTCGGCGAAACTGGCGCGGAGCAGCGTGTCGTAGTCGGCCGAGGCGGCGCGCAGCAGGGATTCGCGCTCGCTCGCGTCAAGGGCCGAATCGGACAGCCGGGTATAGACGATGGCCCGGTTGTAGGTGGCCGATGCAAAGGCCGGATCGATCGTCAGCGCGGCGTTCAGGTCTTCCAGGGCGGCTTCCGGCCGGTTGAGCGCCAGAGCCGCCAGGGCGCGGTAGAGATACGAGCCGGTATCCTGGCGGTTGGCCGCGACGGCCAGGGTCGCGGCGTCGATCGCCTCGTTCAGGTAATGCGTCCGGGAGGGTTCGGAAAGGGTGAGGGCGGTGGTGTAGTACAGGCGGGCCAGACTGGCATGCAGATAAGTCGCTTCCGGATCGATGCCCAGGGCGGTTTCGAAGGCATGGAACGCTCCGACGGTGTTACCCGCGCCTTCGTAGGCCTGGCCCAGGTTGATCCAGCCGGAGGGATCGCCGGGCCGGCGGGCGGTGTAGTCTTCCAGGCTTTCGATCGCGGCGCTGTGATCGCCCAGGTAAAGCTGGGCCAGCCCCTGCGCGAACAGGTAGGGGGCCGGATCGGCCGGTTGCAGGGTCAGGGCGGCCGCCACGTCGTCCAGCACCGCCTGGTAATCCTGCCGGGCGAAGCCGGCGTCGGTCCGGGCGAGATAGGCAGCCGGGTCGTCCGGCATGAGGGCGACCAGCCGGTCGAAATCGGCCTGGGCCGACGCCGGATCGCCTGCCGCCAGATAGGCCTTGGCCCGCCGCCAGTAAATCGTGGAATCGGCCGGGCTGAGCGCCTGGGCGGCGTCATAGGCAGCGATGGCGGCCGTCAGATCGCCGGTCTGCTCTAAGAAGTAGGCGCTGTCCAGGCGCAGGGCGGGCAGGTCGGGCGCAAGCGCGATCGCCTGCTGGATGGCTTCCAGGGCCAGGCGTGGCTCGTTCAGGTTGTCGTGCGCCCAGGCCAGGGCATGCGCGTAGGGCCAGCGCGGCTGGAGATCGAAGGCGGCCTGGTAGTCTTCCAGCGCGGCAAGCTGGCTGGCCTGGCTCTGGCCGCGATAGTACAGAATCTCGGCCCGGCCCGGCCAGTCGCGCGGGGCGAGAGCTTCGGCGGTGCTCAGCGCGGCGCGGGTGGCCTCGGCCTGGTTCAGGAGCGCCGCGGCCTGACCCACCACCAGCAGCGGCAGCATCCGGCGCAACCGGGTGTCGTCCAGGGTTAGCGGCAGGTCGGCCTCCAGTGGCAGGGGGGCAACGGCCGGTTGGATGACCGTGGCGGTGTGCAGGAGATCGGGAGCGTCCTGGGTGGCCCACACGACCAGACTCGCGCCGTCCAGTCGCCCGGTGCGCCGGGCGCTTTCCGCCGAGGTGATCGAGGCGTGGCGCTGGCGGACAGTCTGGCCGGGCAGGTAGCGATCCAGCAGGGCCTGGACGCGCACGGCGAGCATGTCACCCCGATCGCCCGGCACGTTGATCACGATCAGGGGTGAGTCCCCGGAATCTTGCGCCGCCGACAGGCCGTCTGGACACAGGAGGGTCGTGGCCAGCAGCATCGCGATCGCGGGCATGCAAAGACGTTTGAACAGCGAGTGAGTGGTCATGAGGTCCCGGTGTCGATCAAGTCAGGGCGTTGGCGCGGCGGGCGTGGCAGGCAGGCGATCCAGCTCGGCCAGCATGGCCTGGGCCAGCGCGATCAGGCGCGATTGCCGGTCGGTCTCCAGGGTCAGGTAGCGAGCCAGATCGGCGCGGGCCGCTTCCCGTTCGTTCTGAGTATAGTACAACACCCCCCGATCGTAGTAGGCGCGCGGCGGGACTCCCGGCATGGCCAGGGCCGCGTCGAAATCGGCCAGGGCGGCATTCCATTCGTACAGGTACAGGCGGTGGCGGCCGCGTTGGAGCGTCAACTCGGCCCGCAGCCGGTCCCCCAGGGGGTCGCCGGCCAATAGCGCGGCCGTCCGGGCAATGGCCCGGCTGTCCCAGGCGATGGCCCGGTCAAAGGCGAAGTCCTGCGCCAGGCTATCCGCAAGATAGGCCTCCCACAGCCGCCGCACGACTTGGGGCGCACCGTCGCGTGCCAGGGTGAGGCGCGCTTCGCCGGTCAGGATGTCCAGCGCGGCGGGATAGTCGTGATTCTGGCGCAGACACAGTGCGTGGTAGAAGGCCAGCAAGGGGGCGGGATCGTACAACTGTACTGCATCGAAGGCGGGCAGCGCGCTGGCGCAGTCCCCGCTGGCGTAAGCGGCCAGCGCGGAGCCGATCCGGGCCAGCCGTTCCCGATCCGGGGGCTGGGCGGCGAATGGGAGGTTGATTGTCCACGGGGCGCTGGCGAGGATGGCGCGCTCCAGATCGGTGGAGAGGAGCGTGCTGCCGGCGGGTGGCAGGGGCGAAAAGGCCAGTCGCAGGCCGCGGGCGCTTTCCGCGTAGGGCGTGATCCGGACGATCAGCGGTGCTTGCCGATCCGGCGGCCGGGAGGCTGTGACCCGCTCGACCGCCGCGCCGGGAAGAAGCGCTGCCAGGTCGGCGGCCAGCGAGTCGACCCAGGCCGCCTGATCGGCGGGCAGGGGGGAAGTCCAGACGAGCACGGCTGGCGGATCGGCCGGCTGGGCGCGGGCGATGCCCATGCCCAGCCCGATCAACGCGAGAAGCAGGCCTGCCAGGATGGCGATTGTTCGTTTGCGCATGTGGGCGATTGTAGCGCCGGGGATGGCCCACCGCCAACACGGGCATGCTCGCACCAGTATGGCTAGATATGGGAATTTAATCAGGGTTAATCCACCAGATATGGCGTATGCAGATGACTGCTGCGCCGCTGGCCGGTCGCGTGTCCCACGGCTCGAAACTGGCCCGAACCCCAGTCCTGAGGTATAATCAGGTTTTGGTATGCCCGGTGTTTTGCCGGGCCTTTGACACGTCTGCGGGCTGGTGACGGCTGGATTCTATGGAACATAACGACGACTATACGCGGATGGATATTGGCACCGTTCGGCTTGTCAACATCAACGAGGAGATGCGCGGCAGCTACCTGGATTACGCCATGAGCGTGATCGTGGCCCGCGCATTGCCCGACGCGCGGGATGGGATGAAGCCCGTCCACCGGCGCATCCTGTACGCCATGTATGACATGGGCCTCGGACAGGGCTCCCAGTACCGCAAGAGCGCCCGCATCGTGGGCGACGTGCTGGGCAAGTACCATCCGCACGGCGACTTCGCGGTGTACGACGCCATGGCGCGCATGGCCCAGGATTTCTCCATGCGCTATCCCCTGGTCGACGGCCAGGGCAACTTCGGCAGCATCGACGGGGACAGCCCGGCGGCCATGCGCTATACCGAGGCACGGATGGCCCGGATCGCGGGCGAAATCCTGCAAGACATCAACATGGACACCGTCGATTTCACCGATAATTTCGACGGGACGCTCCAGGAGCCGGTGGTACTGCCGGCCCGCCTGCCGAACCTGCTGCTCAATGGGACGAGCGGCATCGCGGTCGGCATGGCAACCAACATCCCACCCCATAACCTGCGCGAGGTCGTCGACGCCTGCGTGTACATGATCGATCACTTCGATCAGGTGGACGAGATCAGCGTGGAAGACCTGATGCAGTTCATTCCCGGCCCGGACTTTCCGACCGGCGCGCAGATCATGGCCGGCGAGGAGCTGCGCCAGGCGTATGCAACCGGGCGCGGCCGGATCATCATGCGCGCCACCGCCCAGATCGAGGAGATGCGCGGCGGTCGCTACCGGATCGTGGTCACGGAAATCCCCTACCAGATCAACAAGACGACCCTGATCCAGCGCATCGCCGAGATGGCCCGCGCGGGCCGGCTGGACATGATCACCGACCTGCGTGACGAATCCGACCGGGGCGGGATGCGGATCGTGATGGAACTGCGGCGCAGCGCCCAGCCGCGCAAGGTGCTCAACCGCCTGTACAAGTACACGGCGCTGCAAAGCACCTTCGGCGTCCAGATGCTGGCCCTGGTGGACGGCGAGCCGCGCTTCATCAACCTGCGGCGCGCCCTGCAAATCTACATCGAGCACCGCCAGGAAGTGATCCGCCGCCGCTCGGAGTTCGAGCTGGCGCGGGCGCGGGAGCGCGGGCACATCCTGGAAGGGCTGCTCAAGGCCCTGGCCTCGCTGGACGACATCATCGCGACCATCCGCAAGGCGGAAGACGCCGAGCGGGCTTCCCTGGCGCTGCAAACGCGCTTTGGACTGACGGAAGCCCAGGCGCGCGCCATCCTGGAGATGCAACTCCGCCGGTTGGCCGCCCTGGAGCGCCAGAAGATCGAAGACGAATACAAGCAGGTGCGCGATCGGATCGCGTACCTGGAAGACCTGCTGCGCAGCCCGCACAAGGTCCTCAACCTGATCAAGCAGGACCTGCTCGAAATGGCGCAGAAGTATGGCGACGATCGCCGGACGCGCATCATTCACGGGGTCGGGACGGCCTTCGAGGAATCCGACCTGATCGCGGACGAGGAAGTGCTCGTGACCTGCACCCAGCACGGCTACATCAAACGGGTGCCGTCGGCGGCCTATCGCCGCCAGATTCGCGGCGGCAAGGGGGCCTCCGGCATGGAGACGCGCGACGAGGACGTCCTCGAACACATCTTCGCGGCGGGCAGCCTCGATCACATCCTGTTCTTCTCCGATCGCGGCAAGGTCTATTCCGAGCGAGCGTACGAGATTCCCGATGGCGCGCGCGCCGGGCGAGGTATCCTGATCCAGGCGGTCCTTAGCCTGGAGCCGGACGAGCGGATCACGGCGATGGCGGCCGTGCCCAACTTCGACGAGGAAGGCTACTTCATCATGGCGACTCGCCAGGGCCGGGTGAAGCGCGTCCACCTGCGCGACTTCAGCTCGGTGCGCTCCAACGGCCTGATCGCGATCTCGCTGAGCGACGGCGACACGCTGGGCTGGGTGCGGCGCACTACAGGCCGCCAGGACATCGTCATGGTGACCGCGGATGGCATGTCGATCCGCTTCCATGAGCAGGACGTCCGGGTGATGGGCCGTCCGGCGGCGGGCGTCAACGGCATCCGGTTGCATCCGGACGACGTGGTGGCGGGCATGGACGTGGTGACTTCCCCGGAGTCGGACCTGCTGATCGTGACTCAGAATGCGTTCGGCAAGCGCACGCGGGTGGACTACTACAACCGGCAGAGCCGTTACGGGCTTGGCGTGCGGACGCTGGCCCGTAACGATCGCACCGGCCCGATCGTCGATGCCCGCGTGATCAACCCTGTTGACGACGTCACCCTGCTGACCGTCCAGGGCAAGACCCTGCGCACCTCGATCGATAGCATCCGCCAGACCGGGCGCAGCACGCAGGGCGTCCAGCTCATGCACCTGGCCCCTGGGGATACGGTCGCCTCGATCGCCATTCTGGACGAGCAGCGCGCTCAGACGGCGGATGGAAACGGCGCGATCGAGGATGAGCTGGCCGCCGATCTGATCCTGGCCGACTCCGAGATCATGGCGGACGCCGAGGACCTGGACTGGAATGGCGGCGACGAACCTGATCTGGATGACGACGAGGCCTAGTTGCCTGACTTGATCAATCGACGCCCGTCTGCCTGTGCGGCGGGTGTTTTCGCTGGCGCGTGGAAGGGAAGCCGACTACACTGACAGCCATGTTAGATCCAACTCTGTTGCAAAGCGGTCCAAGCAGCCGGCTTGAGTTTCTCGCGGAGCCGACCCCCGACGATCTGGCCGAGACCCTGGTGGCCTTTGCCAATACGGATGGGGGCATGATCGTGATTGGCCTGGACGAAACGGGCCAGTACGTCGGCCAGGGCTACAGCGAGGACCTCGAAGGGATCCTGCGCCAAGCGGAGACGATGTGCCGTCCCCCGGTTGTGCTTGGCAACTGGGAGCAGTTCGAAGCCGAGGGTGGCTCGGTGGTGGCGCTGCGCGTGCCGCGCAGTGTGGAACTGCATGCCCTGGAGGATGGGCGCGTGCTGGTTCGTTCCGGCGCGGAGAACCGCCCCCTGGGTGGGGACGAGATTCGCCGGCTGGCCAGTACCAAGAGCACGGGCGATTTCGAGGCCGAAGGCGTTCCCGGCGCAACTTACGAGGATTTCGACCGGGACATCCTGGACGAGTATTTCGCTAAGCGCGAGGAGCGCCTGCGTCGCGTGTTCACCGGCGACCGCAAGGAGCTGTTGCGCGACATTGGCGCGCTGACCGACAGCGGCCAGCCGACCGTGGCGGGTGTCTTGCTGTTCAGCAAGTATCCCCAGCAATGGTTGCCCCAGAGCGGCCTGGTGTTCGTGAAGTTCGTGGGCACCGAGCCGCGCGGCGAGGATGGCATGGCCGGGTATGCCCGGCGCGAAGAAATCACCGGCCCGCTGGCCCGCTTGATCGAAAACATCTGGGAGCTGACCTGGAGTGAGATGGCGGTCAGCGCCGTGGTGCGCGGACTGGAGCGCGAGGAGACTTACGAGTACCCGTCCTTTGCCGTGCGTGAGGCGATCGTCAACGCGGTCTGCCACCGGGATTACCGGCTGCGCGGGCGGCGGATCGAGGTGCGCATGTACCGCGACCGGTTGGAGGTGATCTCCCCCGGTGGGCTGCCCGGCTTCATCACGGTGGACAACATCGTCGAGGAGCATTTCAGCCGCAACCCGATGCTGGTCGGATCGCTGTTCCACTGGGGGTATATCGAGGAGCTGGGGCTGGGGATCGATCGCATGATCGAGGAGATGCTTCAATCCGGCCACAAACGGCCCCAGTTCGACGCCCGCCCGTATTCCTTCGCCGTGACCCTGTTCAATTCACGCGAGCGGATGCCCGTTTTTGCCGAAGGCAAAACGCTCAACGCGCGCCAGCTTCGCTCGATGCAGTACGTGCGCGACCACGGATCGATCACCAACCGCGAGTATCGCACCCTGTGCCCGGATGTGTCGGCCGAGACGATCCGGCTGGACCTGGCCGATCTGGTCGAACAGGGTCTGCTGCTCAAAATCGGCTCCAAGAAGGGGACGTATTATATTCTGAAGTAGCCCTGGAGTACCGCCTTGCCAGACCTTGTGACCGTGATTGCCCTGCTGGCGGCGCTCGTGAATGGGGCGCTGCTGGTCTACGTCCTCCGCCGCGCGCCGCGCGGCGGCCCCTATTTCAGCTGGCTGGTGGTTGTCCTGGGCCTGGGGTTGCTGGGGGCGCTTCGTTTTCTCCTCCCCGGATTTCCGCGCAGCGCTTCCCTGGGCGTGTTCATTGACGCGGCGCTGATCATCGTGTTCGGCCTGTTGAGCCTGGCCTACCTCCAGCAGACCTGGCATCGAGTCTGGCTGATCGGGGGCGGCGCGTGGGGACTGGTCCTGCTGGCCGTTGATCTGCTGGCCGGACAGCCGGCCGTCGGGCAAAGCTGGCTCGGACAGGCGCTTTCCACCGGCGCGCCGGCCGGCTGGATCGCGCTGCTTGGCTGGCTGGTTGCCGGGCTGGCGCTCTCCGGGGCGGTTTTCTACGCCTTCTACACCGCTCCCCTGCCTGAAGTTGCCAACCGGGCGCTGTTCTGGACCCTGGTGATCCTGCCGCTGCTGCTTGGCGTGGTCTTTTCCGCCAGCGGGACGTATATGCTGGCGGTGGCCGGGCTGCTGGGCAAGCTGGCGGGCATGGGTGGCGCGATTTACGCGGCCGGCGGCGGGCGGGTGCTGGACGTGCGGCGCGGCCTGCGGCAGAGCGTCGTGTGGGTCATGGAAGCGCTGATCACGGCCCTGCTGATCTTCGCGGTGCTGATGGTAGCCGAGAGCGCCAGGGGCGGCGGCCCGGCGGATATCGGCCTGCTGTTCGCGCTGGGGGTGATTGCCGCGACGCTGTACGTGGCCGCCAGAGTGGTTGTGAGCCAGATCGTCGGGCGGTTCCTGTCGCCCGCGGGCCGGGCCGATTCCGCGCTGCGCCACTACAGCCAGCGAATCACGGCCGTGATCGAACCGGGCGAAGTCCTCCGGCTGGTCACGCAGACACTGGTCGCCGTGCTGCGCGCGCGGCCCGGCGGCATCATCCTGATCACGTCCGCCAGGGACGGCGTGACGCTGGAAGCGATGACCGGCGGCGAGGGTGGGGCGCTGCCCTCCGAATCGGGGGCGCTCGGCGCGGGCAGTCCCATCTACCAGACATTGGTGCGCGACCAGCAGCCATTGCTCCAGTACGACCTGGAATTCAACCGGCGTTTCGCCGGGGCGGACCCCGCCGAGGTTGCCTTCTTCCGTCGGCTGCGGATGAGTGCCTATGCCCCCATCGTGATCGATGGCCTGACCATTGGCCTCCTGGCCTCCGGCCCGCGCCTGAACGACGAGCCGTTTGGGCCGCCGGACCTCGATCTGCTGGCGACCCTGGCCAGCCAGACCGGCGCTGCGCTGCGCAATGCCCGGCTGGTGACCGACCTGCGGCGGCTGAACCGGGAGCTGGCCGAGGCGAACGAGGGCTTCAGTACACTCGACCGGGTCAAGACGGATTTCATCACCATCGCCAGCCATGAACTGCGCACGCCGTTGGCCCAGATTCGGGGCTACGCCGACATCATCGAGACGTTCAATGACGCGGACATGCTCGAACCGGCCCAGATGACGGGGCTGATCGGCAATTTGCGGCGCGCCACCGAGCGGATGGAAATTCTGATCAGCGACATGCTGGACGTGAGTAAGCTCGACGTGGACGCGATGGACCTGCATTTTGCCGAGATCACCTTGGAGAGCGTGATCCGGATGGCGATCGAACCGCTGACGGACGCCATGCGCAGCCGCAAGCTGACCTTCTCCGCGCGCGGCCTGCGCAGCCTGCCCTCCATCGAGGCCGACATGCAGCGCCTCGTTCAGGCATTCCGCAACGTGATCGTCAACGCGGTCAAGTACACCCCGGATGGGGGCCTGATCGAGGTCGAAGCGGCCGAGGAGGCCAATGCCAGCGGCCGGATGGTGCACGTCATGGTGCGCGATTCCGGGGTCGGCATCGACCCGGCCCATCATGAGCTGGTCTTCGAGAAGTTCTTCCGCGCGGCGGACCCCTCTCTGCATTCGACCGGCTCGACCAAATTCCTCGGCGCGGGGCCGGGCCTGGGACTGACCATCACGCGCGGCATGATCGAGGGGCACGGCGGGCGGATCTGGGTGGAGAGTGCCGGTTACGATCCGGTCAATTTCCCTGGCAGCACCTTCCACATCGTGCTGCCGATTCACCCTCCGGCTGATGCCCGGCACGTCCAGCCCTTCGATGAGACACGGCGATCGATCCGGCCGGAGGAGCGGGCGAAGCTGGCCAGATAGAACGGTGGTTGGTTTGTAGTGGGTGGTTCGTGGTCAAGACCTGTGGATGGCGCGGGGTAGGTGTGCTCCGCCATCCCGCCCCGGTGATCTGTTTTCCCGGTCACTTCAATCAGGCCCCAGGGACCCATCGGCCTGCCAGGTAAGCTGGCGGGCCTGGATCGATTCGCCGAGCAGAGCGCTGGCGACTACAGTGAAACGGGCCAGGTTGCCGGTCGTGCAGTAGTCCACGCTGGATGGGGATGCCTGTGGGATACTGCTTCTGTCTGGAGCGTGATCTGGCAGGACGTGGCGGGTCTGGCGGGCGATAGCCGGGCTGGGATCGACGATCATCACGTCCGGACCAACGTAGGCGCGCAGGGCCTGTGCCGCGAAGGGAAAGTGCGTGCACGCCAGAACGATCTGGTCGACGCCTTCAGCCAGCAGGGGAGCCAGGTCGCGATCGAAGATCGGGCGCAGGTCGTCGAGCGCGATCCGGTTGGTTTCCACGGCCAGCACCAGCTCCGGCCAGACCACGGTCCGCACGTCAACGTTCGCGGCGAAGCGATCCAGCACGCGGGCATACAGTGGGCCGCCTGCGGTCGCGGCGGTGGTCAGCACGGCCACACGGCCGGTATGGGTCGCGGCGGCGGCCGGTTTGACGGCCGGCTCCATGCCCACGAAAGGCACGCCGGGAAAGGTCTGGCGAAGGTAAAGCAGGCTGGCCGCGCTGGCCGCGTTGCAGGCGACGACGATGGCGTGCGCGCCGCGATCCAGCAGGTGGCGGGCGATTCCGTGCGCGAACTGGCGGATTTCGTCCAGGGGGCGCGGGCCGTAGGGCAGGTGAATCTGGTCGGCGATGTAGACGAACGATGCAGCGGGAAGTTCCTGGCGCAGCGCGCGCAGGATCGAAAGACCGCCCACGCCTGAGTCGAGGACGCCAATCAGCGGGGCGGAGGCGGGGCCAGCGCTGTGATTCATCTGGCGACGCTCCTAGGCGGGGGCGTGCACGTCCTGTTTGCGGAGGCGGGCCGCCTCAACCATCGCCGTGAAGATGCGGCGCATGGCCGGGGTATCGTCGCCCATGTTCTCAGGGTGCCACTGCACGCCCATGAAGAAGCGGTTGCCGGGGATTTCGATGGCTTCGATCAGGCCGTCGTCGGCATGGCCGGTGGCGACCAGGCCCGCGCCCAGGTCGCGCACGGCCTGGTGGTGGCGGCTGTTGGTCGCCAGGCGGGTCGTCCCCAGAATCCGGGCCACGTGCGAGTCCGGCTGGAGGGTGACCTCATGGGCATGGTAGTACAGGGGCAGATGCGAATCCGTGCTGTGGTGCAGCTCGGAAGGGCACTCGGTAGGAATGTCGATGTAGAGCGTGCCGCCCAGGGCGACGTTCACGACCTGGTGACCCCGACAGATGCCCAGCAAGGGGACATCGTCGGCGGCCGCCCAGCGGGTGACGCTCAGTTCGGCCGCGTCCCGCGCCGGGTTGACATCGACCAGCAGGCCGGGATCGGCCGTGGCGTGAAAATGAACGGGGTCCACATCACCGCCGCCGGTGAGCAAGACCCCGTCCAGTCGTTCGTAGATTGCGCGCAAATCCGTCTCGGCCAGCCCCAGCGGGACGATCACGGGCACGGCGCCCGCGGCCATCAGGCAGGCCAGGTATGACTCATAGATGCCCACGAAAACACGGGTGCCGCAGCTTGCCGAAGGCATGAACTCATGCTCGGCAATGACTCCGATCACGGGCGACTGGGTAGAAGCCGGGTTGGATGCGCTCATGGGTTGGTTTGACCGGCGTGAAACGTCAGTCGCGCTTTTCCTTCAGACGCGCCGCCTTGCCGGTACGGCCGCGCATGTAATAGAGCTGGGCGCGACGGACCTTGGCGCTGCGCATGACCTCGATCTTCTCCACGCGCGGGCTGCGGAGCAGGAAAGTACGCTCCACACCGATGCCGTGGCTGGCGATCCGGCGGACGGTGAAATTGGCGTCATTGCCACCGCTGCGCAGGCGAATCACCACGCCCTGGAAGATCTGAATACGCTCACGGTTGCCTTCCACGATTCGGACGTGGACTTTCACGGTATCGCCGGGACGGAGCTGAGGATGCTCCGGGGCGGGCGCTTCCAATGCCTGGACCAAGTTGCTCATGATGTCGTGTCCTTCTGGCCTAATTGTCAACCCAACGGGCTGCGGGCATCTTGATGTACATAAACAGCGGCGACCAGGGGCCGCACGCGCCAGCATTGTAACATGCGAGCGGCTGGATTTCAACGGTAGGATCGCGGTTTTGTGGGCGAGACAGGCCCGCCGCTGCGTCCGGTGGTTGGGGTGTCCAGCCTGCCCAGGGCAGGGCTGTACAAAATCCATCATTGGCGGCTACGTTTGTTTGGGTGGTCTGTGCTTTACGATTGCATACGGGTATGTTAAATTGGAAATGGCTGCATGTGTCCATCGGACACGAGCTGGAGTTGCCCCGAATGATTTTTGTTGGCTCCGCTTCGTTCTCTCCGGAGGAGGAGAAATATGAGCTTAAGACGCTTGGTACTTCTGCTGGTCGTGGCGATGCTGGTGGTGACGACCATCGGCCCGGTTGCCGCGCAGGGCAAGTCGGTGACGATTGCCTTTGATCAGGAGCCGGACAGCCTCAACCCCATGTACACGACCATGACGTTCGCCGGTTACGTGTACGCACTGTTCCTCGCCGGGGCGTGGAACTACGACGCCGATCTGACCCCAAATCCTGTGCTGGTCAGCGAGATCCCCAGCCTGGAAAATGGCGGCATCAGCGAGGATGGCACGACGATTACGATCCATCTGAAGGAAGGCCTGCTCTGGTCGGATGGCGAGCCGCTCACCTCGGAAGACTTCGTGTTCACCTACGAGATGTTCGTTTCCGAGAAGAATTCGCCTCTGACGCGCGATCCGTATGACAAGATCGCCAGCGTCGAGGCCCCCGATCCGCTGACCGTCGTGGTCACCTTCCCTGAGCCGTATGCCCCCTGGTTGGGCACGTTCCGTTATGTCCTGCCCAAGCACATCCTGCAGCCCTACTTCGAGACCGATGGCACCCTGGACAACGCGGAATGGAACCGCGCCCCGGTGGTGGGCAGCGGCCCGTTCGTGTTCGATAGCTGGGAAGTGGGCAGCTTCATCCGCGGCGTGCGCAATGAGAATTACGTTGGCGGCGCGCCCGTGCTGGACACGATCGTCGTGCGCTTCATCCCCGATGCCGAGTCCTACCTGGCCGCGCTGAAGAACGGGGACGCGGATGTGGGCACGTTCGTGGCGTACTCCGACATCCCCGAACTTGAGGCGACCGGCCATCTGAACGTGGGCGTCTACGTGTCGGGCTACAACGAAGCCTGGTACATGAACGTCAATCCTGAGACGGCGCATCCAGCCATGCTGGACGTGAACGTCCGCAAAGCGCTGGCGATGGCCTTCAACCGCGAGCAGATTACCAACGACCTGCTGCTGGGCTACACCTATCCGGCTGTGACCTACTGGGAAGGCACGCCCTACAGCAATCCCGATCTCGCGGCTTACCCCTACGACCCGGCGGCAGCCGCCGCGCTTCTGGACGAGGCCGGTTGGGTTGACAGCGACGGCGACGGCATCCGCGATAAGGATGGCACGGCCCTCTCGCTGCGCTTCGTGACCAACACTCGCCAGATTCGAATGGACGTCCAGGTGGTCGTGCAGCAGGCGTTCGCGGAACTCGGCATCGAAGTGGTGCTGGAGAACTACCCGTCGGACATCTTCTTCAACAGCTATGCCGACGGCGGCCCGATCGCGACCGGCCAGTACGATTTCGCCGAGTGGTCGTCCAGCCCGAACGGCTTCCCCGATCCGGATACTATTCGCTTCACCTGCGACGAGATTCCAACCGCCGACGATCCGATGGGCGATAACTGGCAGGGCTACTGCAACCCGGCGCTCGACGCCCTGTTCGCGGAGCAGGCCAAGACCACGGACTACGACGCGCGCGTGGCGATCTTCCACCAGATCAGCCAGGTCATCTACGATGACGTGATCTGGGTCGGCGTGTGGTACGATGCAGACACCTGGATTCTGAATTCCCGCATCCAGAACGCCGCCATCAATGGCGCGTCGCCGTTCTGGAATATCGCTCAGTGGGATGTGACCGAGTAAGATTCTCCGTTAACTGCCGTGCGGGCGGGGTCACTTCGACCCCGCCCTTGTTTCCTGGAGGCATGCGAATGGGCCGATATATCATCCGGCGCTTGCTCCAGGCTGTGCCCCTGCTGTTCATCATCAGCCTGGTCCTCTTTGTGCTCATGCAGGCTTCGGGCGATCCGCTGGCTACCCTGGGCGGACGCCAGCCCCCACGCGCTGAAGATCGCGAGCGGTTGGCCCGCCAGTGGGGCCTGGACAAACCGATCCTGGTCCAGTACCTTTACTGGCTGATCGGCAATGACTGGACGCTGGTCGACGTCAATGGCGACGGTACCGGCGATCAGCCGGGCACGCGTCTCGGCGTGCTGCGCGGCGACTTTGGTAATTCCCTGGTCACGCGCCAACCGGCCATGCAGGTCATCGCCGAGCGGATTCCCAACACGCTCATCCTGATGCTGACGGCCGAGGCGCTGATCATTATCTTTTCCCTGTTCATCGGGGTTTATTCCGCGCTGCACCCGTATTCTTTCTTTGATAACGTGCTGACAGGATTTTCCTTTATCACGTTTTCCATGCCGATCTTCTGGATCGCGCTGATGCTGATGTATATCTTCGCCATTCGCTTCAAGGCCTGGGGGCTGCCTTACCTGCCCACGGTGGGCATGTACGATCCGGTCGTCGGGCGCACGTTTGCCCAGGTGGCCTCCCATCTGGTTCTGCCCGCGATGAGCATCGCCCTGATCGACATCGCCCGCTACAGCCGCTACATCCGCTCCAACATGCTCGAAGTGATCAACTCGGATTACATCCGCACGGCGCGGGCCAAGGGGTTGCGCGAGCGGTCGATCCTGTTCGTGCATGCCTTCAAGAACGCCGCTCTGCCACTGGTGACGATCGTCGGGATGGACCTGCCGCTGCTGCTGGCCGGCGCGGTGGTCACGGAACGGATTTTCGCCTGGCCCGGCATGGGTCGCCTGTTCCTGGATCATCTCAACCGGGCGGATTTCCCGGTGATGATGGGCCTGCTGATGCTGATTTCCGTGGCGGTCGTGGTTTTCCAACTGCTGACCGACCTCGTGTATACCTGGCTCGATCCGCGCATCCGGTACGCCTAGGGGGCGAAACATGGCAACGACTGAAGCACCCTCCCTGCCCGTTTCGCTGGCGAATGATGAGATTCCTGCCCGGTCGCTGTGGCAGATGATGCTGCGGCGCTTCATCAAGCACCGGATGGCGTTGATCGGCTTCTTTATCCTGGTTGGAATCCTGCTGTATGTCACGATCGGATCGCTGATTTTCACCGAGGCCTACGCCAACTACAACGATACAAGCCTCCGGCTCCAGCCGCCCTCCGCCGAGCATCCCTTCGGTACCGACACGGTTGGACGCGACATCCTGGCACGGACGGTGTATGGCGGCCAGATTTCGCTGATCATCGGCATCCTGGCGGTGACGGTGGCCGTCACGCTGGGCACGGCCATCGGCGCGCTGGCGGGGTATTACGGCGGGCTGGTGGACAGCATCCTGATGCGCCTGACCGAGGCGATGCTGAGCATTCCGTCGCTGCTCCTGCTGCTGGTGATGGCCAAGTTCTTCAGTGGGAAAATCCCGGACGTCAATCTGCTGGGCCGCACGTTCAGCGGCAGCGTGATCGTGATCATCCTGATCATCGGCCTGACGAGCTGGACGTACCTGGCCCGGATCGTGCGCTCCACATTCCTGTCGATCCGCGAGCAGGAGTTCATCCTGGCGGCGCGGGCGCTGGGCATCCCCGACCGGCGGATCATCCTGTCCCATATCCTGCCCAACGCGCTTGCGCCGATCATTGTCGCGGCGACCCTGGGTGTGGCCAGCGCGATCCTCTCCGAAGCTTACATCAGCTTCCTGGGGATGGGGGTGCGGCCTCCGACCGCGACCTGGGGCAGCATGCTTGACGGGGCGTACCAATACCTGGAGGAAGCGCCCTGGCTGTGGTTCTATCCTGGCCTGTTGATCATCCTGACCGTGATGAGCATCAACTTCGTGGGGGATGGCCTGCGCGACGCGCTCGACCCGCGCGGGGACAAAAAAGTCTGACGCCCCCACGCGGAGAGCGCCAGACTTTTCATGCAGGCCATCAGGGCCGGTTCAGGTCAGCCGACTTCGGCTGTCAAATCCGGCAGCGGGGTGGCGTGTCTGCCCTGGCCGAGCCGGGTGATCTGTCCGGCGCTGTCCAGGCGTAGAATCCAGATCGCGGGGGCCGTCGCGCGCAGTTCCGCGCCGGTCTTGCCTTCCGCCCTGGCGGTGAACCAGCTCCGCGAGCCTTCCACAAAATCGAAGATCAGGCTGCCATCTCCGAAGTCATGGATGTGGCCAATGCCACGCCCTTCCTGCTCAAAGAGCAGGGTTGGCTCCGCTTCGCCGACTTGCCACAGCCGGACGGTGGAATACGTGTACTGGTTCTGGTCGACCGGGTCGGTGACCGTCTCCAGTGGATCGACCGTGCTCACGAGCAGGGCCGCGCCGTCGGCCGTCCACGCTACCTGATCCGGGGTGGCGGCCAGCGCGAAAATCTGGCGCGTGCCGCTGCCCAGGTCGACGACAGCGAGCTGGCCGTTGCGGTTTTCGTCGAAGACGATTCCGGCGGCGTGGGTCTGATCCGGGTTGAGGGCGACTCGCGCCAGATCGGCGTCGATCACGCTGACCTCACCCGTTGCTGAGTCTAACCTGACAAGGCCGATCCCGCTGCACGAATCGGACAGCAGGAAACTGCCGTCGGCCAGCCAGTCGAAGCTCAGGGCATTGCCCATGAAGCCGTTTTCCATCTGGTAGCGCGCGTCGGCTGGATCAGGGCTGCCGCCGCCGCAGCCCACCGTCTGGCCGAACGAGGCGACCAGACGTGGCGCGCCGACTTCACCCGCCGCGGAGATGCTCACCGCGTAGATTTCCATCGGCTGACGCTGATCGGACTGGATTTCTCCGGCGGGGACGATGTAGGCGACTTCGTTCCCGGCAGGACTCCAGGCGGGCGGATAGGCGACGGTCAGGTTCTCGGCCAGGACGACCGGGGTCGCGCCGCTGACAGGGGCCAGCATCAGGCGAAGCTGCCGGCTGTCCACAAACGCCAGGTAGCCGCCATCGGGCGACCAGCGATAGTCGCCGTACCAGCGATCGAAGATCGGGCCGCTGGGCTCTTCCGGCTGGGTATCGGTGACATCCTTCGTCACCGACTGGCCGGGGAAGTCCTCTCCGAAGGCCAGATAGACGTTGCCATCCGCGCCAGTGTAGGCGATCACGGCGGCGGGAGCAGCGGCCGAGGCGTCAGTCTCGCCCGGCTGGAGACCGGGACCGTCGGTCACGGGCGTCAGCAGGTCGCTGTTGCACGGCATGATCGTGCGGCCGTCGTTGGTCATGTGCAGCTCGTATTCCGTGCTGCTGTAGGTCAGCTTGATGATGTGGCCCGCGACCGGCGTGCGGTTGTCGTAGGTGACGTCCGCGACCGGGCAGCCCAGCCCGGTATCGGGCCAGATCGCGGCTTCCCATGTCCAGGCCGAGAAGTTGGTCCGGGTGGCGTTCAACGCCAGTTGGTCGTTGAGGTACGCGATCCCCACGTCAACCAACTGCTCAGGATCGACCTGGGTGGGCGTGGTTGGCGTTTGCTGGGCCACGGGCGTGGCCTGGGGAACGGTCGTAGCCGGAACAGGCGTGGCGGGCGGGGCGGCCGCGCTGCCACAGAAGGTCACGGCCTGGCCGTCGGCGGAGACGTGATATTCGTAGGTCGCGCCCTGGTATTGCAGCAGGAAGATGTAGCCCTGGGTCAGTACCTCGGCGTACACCTGATCGGGCTGCGGGCAGTCCATCGACGCATTCGCGAAGATTTTCTCCTGCCACGTCCAGTTGGCAAGATCGCTGCGCGTCAGACTGGTGCCAAGCTGCTCGCCGAGGCGAGTCACCGCGACATCCAGCAGCGACTCGATTGTGCCGCCGCTCTGGGCCAGGCCGGTCAGCGCGGGAACGAGCAGGAAAAGTGTCAGAAGCAGAACTGGCAATCGTCGTTTCATTGTGTATCCTCCAAAATCGTGGTATTCAGGCCGCATTATACCCCGCCGGGGCAGGAGTATGTTGGGCGGTTAGCCTATGCAGACCCTACGCTTCGGAGGCGGCGCGGCGCTCCGCGACGCGGGCGCGCACCCAGTCCAGCCAGGCGGGCAGCCCTTCGCCGGTGCGGGCCGACAGCGGGAAGAAGGTCAGACCGGGATTGAGCACTTCCACCCCGTGCCGGAAGTAGTCGAGGTCGAACTCCTGATACTGGAGCATGTCGATTTTGTTCAGGAGCAGGACGTCCGCCCCGCGATACATGGCCGGGTACTTGTAGGGCTTGTCGTCGCCTTCCGCGATACTGGCGATCACGACGTTGAAGTGTGTCCCCAGGGCAAACGCGGCGGGGCAGATCAGGTTGCCGACGTTCTCGACCAGGAGCAGGTCGACCTGGCTAAGATCGAGGGTGGGCAGGGCGTGGATCAGCTTGTTGGCGTCCAAATGGCAGTCGCCCCCGGTATTGATCAGCTCGACCGGGATGCCGGTTCTGGCGATCTTCTCCACGTCCACCGGATGCACGTCGCCATCCAGGGCTGCCAGCCGCAGTTCATCCTTGAGAGCGTTGACAGTTGCGGTCAGGACGCTGGTCTTGCCCGCACCGGGGGAGGCCATCAGATTCAAGCCCAGCACGCCGGCGGCATCGAGTTGTTGGCGCACGCGGGCGGCGATCTGGTCATTGGCATCCATGATGTTTTCGACGATGTCGATTTCTGGCATGGGGATTACTCCTCCACTTCGATGCTTTTCAGGAAAAATTCCTCGCCGGCGCTGATGGTGACGTGGCCGCTGCCGCAGGCCGGGCACTGGTAACGGTCGTTGCGCCCGAATTCGGTTTGACAGTCCAGGCAGCGGAAGGCCGCCGGGATGCGCTCAAAGTGCAGGCGCGCGCCTTCCGCGATGGTACCTTTGCTGACGAAATCCCAGTAGAACTGGACCGAATCGTCGACCACGCTCGACAGTTCTCCGATGACCAGGTGCAGGGTCGTGATCTGCCTGACTCCAGCCGGCTCGGCGTGCTGCAAGGCCAGCGCGAGCAGATTCTGGGTGATGCTCAGTTCGTGCATGCGGTTAATCTCGTTTCCGAACGACCAAGACTCGGCGATTCTAGACGCCCCGCAAACTGGGACATAGTGACACTCGGCCCTAAAATCGCCTGCACCTGTCTAGAATAGCGCGTACACCCGCAAGGGGCGAAGGCTTGGCGTTCCGGGCGGGGAGCCTGTACACTTGCCGCCTGGATGAGACGCGGTGGACGAGGGGGAACGATGCTTACTTACGATCAGCCGGCGCGCGCGCTTCGCTTGAGCGGGGAATGGGAACTGACGGCCCTGCCGCTGGATTCCAGGGCGGAACCGGTCTTCGATGGGCAGCGGATTGCTGAATGCGCGCACCTGCAGCCGGTTCTGTATCCCGACCAACCGTACTGGGGCGACCACCTGCGGGCGATCAACGAGCAGGCCTGGTTTTACCGCCGGACCTTCACCCTGCCGGATGGAGCGTTGCGCCGCGCCCGGCTGCGCTTCGAGGGGGTCGATTACCACGCCCAGGTGTGGCTCAACGGGTTGCCTGTTGGCGAGCACGAAGGCGCCTTCGTGCCGTTCACGCTGGACGTGACCCCGGCGATCCGGCCGGGCGAAAATACGCTGCTGGTGCGCGTCAGCGCGCCGTGGGACCGGCCCAATCCGCGCGGGAGCTATCCGATCGACCATGTGCTGCGCGGACTGGTCAAAGGGCTGTACGAACACGGCGAGGGAGTCATCCCGCCCAACGTCAACCCCCTGGGCATCTGGCGGCCGGTCTGGCTGCTGCTGGACGAGGGGGTGAGCCTCGATCGGGTCCAGATTCGGACGGCGCTGGATGGCACGCTGCGCCTGGCCTTCACGGCGACCAACGCCACCGGCGGGCCGTGGTCGGGGCGGTTGACGGCGGCGATCCGGGCCGAGAATCACGACGGCCCCGGCGTGACCCTGACGGAATTGCTGAGTATCCCTACCGGTGCGAGCACGTTCGAGCGCGAAGTTCAGGTGCCGGAGCCGCGCCTGTGGTGGCCCTGGGATCACGGCGCGCCGAACCTGTACCGGTTGGAGGCGACTCTGGACGCGGGACAGGGCGATCCGCTCAGTCTCCTGCGCCAGGTGTTCGGCATCCGCACCGTCCGCCTGGAGCGATCGCCGCAACGCTTCACGTTCTATGTCAACGAGCGCCCGGTGTTCCTGCGCGGCTCGTCCTACATGCCGGGTGTCTACCTCTCCCAATGCGACCGGGCCTGGCTGGAGCGCGACCTGACTCTGGCCCGCGAGGCCAACCTCAACCTGCTGCGCGTGCACGTCCACATCTCGCCGCCGGAATTGTACGACCTGTGCGACCGGGCCGGGATGCTGATCTGGCAGGACTTCGAGCTGAACTGGGTTCACGATCCATCGGCGGAGTTCGAGGCGCGTGCTCTGCGCTTGCAGCAGGATACGATCGACCTGCTGTTCAATCACCCCTCCATGCTCACCTGGACCTGCCACAACGAGCCAACGATGGTCTTTGCCCACCGGGACAACTACGAGCGGCGGCCCGATCCGGCCCTGTACGCGGCGGCGCTCGCCCAGGACGACACCCGGCCGATCTTCATCTGCTCCGGGCAGATGGAAGAGGACTGGCGGCGCGCGGGGGACATCCACACTTATTATGGGGCGATCTGGAGCGCCAACTACACGGACGTCTACCACCACGCCATGCGAATGAACACCGAATTCGGCTTCGAAGCGCCCGGCGCGCGCTCGACGCTGGGCCGCTATCCCGACGTTTGGGAGCGACTCAAGCACCTGGATGGGCAGATTGAAGCGCTGTGGGCTTACCAGGCCGCCCTGGTGCAGTTCCACGTCGAGCATTTGCGCCGCACCCGGCCGGATGGCAGCGCGGGTTACGTCCATTTCTGGCTGGCCGACCTGGTGCCGCAGGTGGGCTGCGGCGTGCTGGATTCCGAGCGACTGCCCAAGGGCGGCTATGCTGCCCTGAAGCAGGCGTCCGCGCCGCTGCATGTGGCGCTGGAGCATGATGGGCGGCGAGCGCGTGCTTTGTGGGTGTTCAACGACACCATGCAGGCCTATCCGGAAACCACGGTCGCCTGGCTGGTGACCGGCCCGGATGGCCGGGTGCTGGAACGCGGGGAGGTACCGTTCCGGGTCGAGCCGAACGGATCGCAACGGGTAGTGGGCGTGGCCTGGAAGGTCGGGCGCGATCAGGCGGCGCGGGTGGAGCTGGCCCTGCGCGATGGCACAGGCCAGGTCTTGGCCGCCAACAGCTACCACTATCCGTTCCGGCCGCTGCCACGTCCCAAAGGCTACCCCTGGAAATTCGATCCGTATCTGGGCTACAAGGTCTTCGACCGGCCGGACGCCCCCAGTCTGGTCGACCAGAGCAGCAACGGGGTGGTTAAGCTGATTCCCCTGAAGGTGCGCGAGGCACTGGCGGAATGGGCCATGCGCCAGAAGCTGCCCCTCCGGGTGCTTTCCCTGGTGGCTCGCCTGACGAAGCCGTTCGTTCAGGCTTGACCCATCCATACCTGACCAGGGTGGGGTGGAAATGAAGCGAGTCCGGCGAAGAACCGGACTCGCTTTTTTGTTCTGGAATGAAAAGTGCGATGTTGATTAAAACGACTAGCGATTAGCGCTCACGATGCTGTCTGAAACGGAGGTCGGCTCGGCCACGTGATTGGGCTGGGCCACCATGTAAGTTCCGTACAGACGCCATTCGTCCATGCGGCAGGAGTGAACCAGGTCGCCGTTCCAGACCGTCATGTCCGGGCAGGAGTCGCACATATCCTGGCGACCATCGACGAGGATGTCCGGGGCCTGGATGATGCCGATGCTTTGGGTATAGACGGGCTTGAAGAAGCGCATCGGGTCGCGCCGGATGGCTTTCCAGTAATTGGCGTGGGTCTTGCGCACGCCGTCATCGAACAGACCCAGCAGGAAGGCCAGCTTGGGGAACTTGCTCAGGCTGGTGTAGGCCATGTAAGTCCCAAAGCGCAGGTGATGCCCGGCCTGGACGATCTCCATGGCTTTCTTGCCCAGGGAGCCGTACATCTCGTCCTTGCCGCCGATCTGGGCGTTGAGCAGCCACTTGACAGAGGCGACGCGCTGCGACCCGCCGAGATAGGCCGACGTCTGATAGTTCGGTTGGGCTTCTCTGACCTTCTCGTAGATGTCGGCCGAGGTCAGGTCGATCTCGTGGTCATCTTCCGAGGTATAGCTGACTTCGACGTTTTCTATCTGCTGGCCGTTGGCGTAATACTTGTAGGTACCGTCCTGCGGCGCGGCGCGGAAGGCGATAAAAACCAGGCCGTTGATCAGATCGATGTGTTTGTTGGCCCAGCGCACGATCTCCGGCACGCTGTCGATGGTGCCGGGATAGACGGTCGCGCCCACGCTGCAATGCAGCCCGCCGGCTTCCTTGATGCGGCGCGCGTATTCCAGGCGCAGGTCGAGCAGGTCGTGCTCGGTCTTGCCCTGCCAGTGCGGCCGTTCCTGCTCGCTGTCCACGTGCAGAGTGAAGCCAAACGCGCCGGCCTTCTTCAGTTCCTTGATGATGGAAGGTTCCTGGCTGATCTTGAAGCCGTTGGTCAGAATCAGCGGCTTCATGCCCTTGGCTTTGATGTAGCTCAGGATTTCCATAATCTGCGGGTGAACCAGCGGCTCACCCCCGGCGATGGAGATATTGTCGCAGTTACGCCACTCCTTGAAAAAATCGATCTCTTCTTTGATCTGCTCAAGAGTCTTGTGGCCGGTCAAATTACGGCGATAGCAGCCGCGGCAGTGGATGTTACAAATATCGGTAATTTCCAACCAGCCGATCGGATTGTCGTTGAGCGACCACGGCATCCGATACATTTCGCGTTTGGGAGGTCTCACAGTCTGCTCTCCTATACTCAGAACGTCCAACGCGTACAAAAGCGGCTATCTTCCTGCAAAAGACGCGAAATGTCAAATGCCCGCTAACTCATGAGTAATATAATCATTTTTATGTTAATTATCTGATTTATGTCGAGATTACTGCTTCTCGCCAGATACTGGTATCATTGAACCGTGCGTGTTTGGGGAGAGAAAATCATGACCACCAATGTGTCTGTTCGCCGTGTGGCTTCCCGCGAGGACGAAAAAGCCTTCCTGCGGTTGCCCTGGAAGATTTACGCCAACGATCCAAACTGGGTTCCGCCGCTGGTCTCGCAGCGCAAGGAAAAGATGGACCGGGAGCACAACCCGATGCTGGCCCACATGGAGATCGAGTTCTTCATGGCCTGGCGCGGTTCCGAGCCGGTCGGCGAGATCGCGGCCTTCATCAACCACAGCCACAACAAATTCCACAACGAGCATATCGGTTGGTTTGGGATGTTCGAAGTGATGGACGATCGGGAGGCGGCGCTGGCGCTGCTCCAGACCGCCGAGGAATGGGTCAAGGCCAAGGGTTACGACGCCATTCGCGGCCCGGCGAGCTACAACGATCTCGATGAATTCGGCCTTCAGGTGGATTACTTCGACCAGCCGCACGTGCTGCTGATGCCCTACAACCCGCCTTACTACAAGACCTACATCGAGGAAGCCGGCTTCGAGGGCGTGATGGACATGCTGTCCTACAAGATCGCCGCCAGCTCCATGGTGGGGGAGAACGTCCCGGAGAAAATACGGCGAGTGTTGGAGAAACAGCGCAAGCGCCGCAATATCACGATCCGTAAGATCGACATGAAGCGCTTCAATGCCGAAGTCGATGTGATGATGGACCTCTACGTCAGCGCCTGGTCAGATAACTGGGGCTTTGTCCCGCCCGCCAGGGAAGAGATGTACTATGTGATCAACCAGCTCAAGCAGTTCGTCGAGCCTGATTTCATCCTGATCGCCGAGATCGAGGGCAAGCCGGTGGGCTTCATCGTGCTCTTCCCCGATCTGAACCAGGCCCTGAGCTATGCCCGGCCCAACCCGAATGTGCCGGAGATCATCACCCTGCTGCAAGTGCTGTGGCACTGGAAGGTGCGGCCCAAGATGAACCGGGTGCGCGTGCCCTTCCTGGGGGTGGTCCCGGAGTGGCGCGGGATGGGGATCGACGCCATGCTCTATACGGATGTCGTGGACTCGGTGGTGAAGCGTGGCTACTCCGAAGGCGACTTCGGCTGGATTCTGGACAATAACCAGGCCATGAATCAGGTGGCCGATCTGGTTCGGGGCGAGGTCTACAAGCGCTACCGGATGTACAACAAAGTCCTGAAGCCCGTCCCGGCGGAATAGGGCGGCGCCGCCGCAGGCTCCGCGCCCTGCGGGGATCGGGCGCGTGGGTGTATAATGGAAGTAGTTCGGGTGTGGTGTGAAGTTAGGGTGCGATGAGCGACTTTTTTGCTTCCAGTGGAACCCAGGAAACGGCGTACTGGTCAGCCCAGCCGGCGGTTCACGTCAGCCAGTCGGACGTGAACCTGGAACTGCTCCAGCGGGAGCTGGTGCTGTCCGGCCACCAGTATACGATCCAAAATTCCGCGCCGGCGGTGCTCCAGCGTTTCTTCACCGGCGAGATCGATCTCGATACCGAGCTGAGCAAGCGCTTCAACGGCGCGCCGCTGCTCTCCCGGGTCAGCCTGCGGCCTAAGACCGCGGCCCAATCGCCGCGCGGCACGGCGATCCTGGCGAGCCAGGACGACAGCGCCACGCTGACGGTGGACATCAACCGGATCACCGGTGTGCTGGAACTGACTTTCACGCTGGGGGCGATGCTCGCCTTGCGTTTCACGCTCAACAACCTGCCGGCGGTCGATCGACGCCGCTGGCTGGACCTGATGCGGCGCGAGCAGGGCGTGGCCTTCCTGTGGAGCCGGGCGCGCTGGGAGCGGGATTACATGATCTTCGTCGTGCGCCGCTACAACATCCGGGCCTATGCGTTTTCCCCGAATGGCTTCGAGGCGGCGGTCCGCCTCACGCCGGACGTGCTCGGCGAGTATCTCGACTGGCTGGAAGGCTACTGGTTCTAGCTGTCTCTTCTGGCAAAGAAGCCCCACGCGCCGCCGGATGCGTGGGGCTTTGATTTTGCGGCAGGTGATGGCCGCGTCCGGCGGAACCAGGACAATCCCCGATGACACAGGTTCGCGTTCCCCCCAGACCCCGGACGATCTTCACTCTGGCTGGCGTTCCCGTCCAGGTCGACCCGACCGCCCCGGTTGGCGCGATCGGCGTATGGGGGATGTGCTGGCTGCTGGTTGGGCGGCGCTATCCGGGGCGCTCGGTCGCCCTGCGGGCGCTCCTGACCTGCCTGTGGACGGGACTTTTCTTCAGTGTGTTCTTTCTGCACAGCCTGGGCCACATTGTCAGCGCGCGGGCGGCCGGCGCGCCAATGGGTGCCCTGGTGATCACCGCCACCCACTGGCTTACCTGGTATCCCAACAGCGGTGTACCCCCGCAGGCCCACCTGGGCCGGGCGGCGGGCGGCCCGCTGGCGAACCTGGCCGGACTCCTGATCGGGCATGGGCTGCGCCGGGTCCTGCCTTCCGGGCCGCTGGGCCGCGACCTGGCCGAAGCGTTTTTGGCCTTCGACGCGGCCATTGGCGCGGCGGCGCTGCTGCCGACTCCTTCATTCGATGGTGGAGCGCTGCTCAAGTGGTCGGTCTATGCGGCCACGAGCAGTTTTCCGCGCGCCGGGCGGGCGGTTCAGGCGGCCGGACTGGGCGTGTCCGGGTTTTTGAGCGTGCTGGGGTTGGGAGCTTTGTCGTCCGGGCGGCGCTGGACGGGACTCGTCCTCGCCGTCTCCGGCCTGATCGCGGCCCTGGAATCGACGCGCCGGGAGTAGGCCCCATGTTCCGATTGACCTCCCTTTCTGAAAACGGCCTGTCGCTCGACGCGCTTTCGCGCGGGCTGGTGCATCACATGCAGGCCAGCGGCATGAGCCTGCCGGAGGACAACGATCTTCTCGACTACGTACGCGAATCGGCCCGGATGGGGCGCATGGATGGGGCGCTGATCGTCCGGCGCGTGGGCCTGCGCGAGCGGGCCTGCGGCGTGGCCGCCTGGCGGGTCGAACACGGAGCGGGGGTGATCTCGCTGCTGTATCTCCTGCCAGACATGCTCCCCGGCCAGGCGCCGGACGCGGCTCGTGCATTGCTCGAACGGGCCAGGCGGAGCCTGACGGCTCAGGACGCGCCGTTGGGAATTTACGCCGAACTGCCGGAAGTGGCCGGTCCGGTGCGCGAGGCGCTGCGTGCGTGCGGGTTCGTGGGGGTCGAGCGGCTGATCATGCGGGCCGATCTGTCCGGGCGAGCCTGGACTGCCTCCCCACCGGCAGGTTACACGCTCCGATCGTGGGAGCCGGCCGATCTGACTCCGGCGGCGCATGTGATCTACCGCGCCAATGTGGGCGCGCTGGACGCCCAGATCATCCCGGAGTTGCGCTCCGAGGAGGCTGTGCGCCAGATCGTCTGGCAGACCACGGTTGGGCGTTATGGCGCCTTCGATGTGCGGGCCAGCGGAGTCGTGCTGGACGCGGGCGGCGCACTGGTGGGCGTGACCCTGGCGACCCGGCGGCGGAGCGGGCAGGGCTTCACGGCCGAGATCTGCGTTCTGCCGGAGCACCGGCGGCGCGGCCTGGCGCGCGCCCTGATCGTACACAGCCATGCCAGCTTCCAGGCGGACGGTATCCTGACCGGCATGTTGGGCGTGACGGACGGCAATCCGGCCCGCTGCCTGTACGAATCACTGGGATACAACCGGATCGGCTCGGTCTGGACCTACGTCTGGCCCCGGCCGGAGGGATGGCCGATCGGCGAGAATGATTGACTGATGGGCCTGCTGGTTGTTACAATGGCGGCGACTTTCCTTTAACTAACTCCGGCTTTGCCGGTGACGCTCTGAGCACCGATCACTCGACCGTCACCCCAACGGCTGAGGGAACCATAGGGGGATTATCCATGTCTGACCCGCTCGATTTACTTGAAGAAACCGCCGCGGATTCGGCGCGTCCGGTGGAAGATGCCAACACACCTCTGGCCGATATCTTCGCCAAGGCAGGCCAGTTCACGCAGGCCCGCGAAGCGATGGCAATGGGGATCTATCCCTACTTCCGGCCGCTGAGCGATACCGAAGGCTCGGTCGCCATCTTCGAGGGCAAGGAAGTCGTCATGATTGGCTCCAACAATTACCTGGGGCTGACCACCGACCCGCGCCTGCGCGCGGCGGCCAAGGACGCCGTCGATCGTTACGGGACGAGCGTCACCGGTTCGCGCTTCCTGAACGGAACGCTCAAGCTGCACCTGGACCTGGACTGCGCCCTGGCCGGTCTCGTGCGCAAGCCCGCCGCCCTGGTCTTCCCGACCGGTTACCAGACCAACGTGGGCACCATCACGGCCGTGGTGGGCAAGGGCGACTACGTGATCATCGACAAGGAAGATCACGCCAGCATCGTCGACGGCTGCATGATGTCGCGCGGGACGATGAAGCGCTTCAGCCATAACGACCTGGGCAGCCTGGAGCACGTGCTCAAGCAGCTTCCGCGCAGCGCTGGCAAACTGGTCGTGGTCGACGGCGTGTACAGCATGGGTGGCGACATCGCGCCCCTGCCGGAGATCATCGAGATCAGCAAGCGTTACGGCGCGCGGATCATGGTCGATGACGCGCACAGCATCGGCGTGCTGGGTGAAGGGCGCGGCACGGCCGAGCACTTCGGCGTGACCGACGAAGTCGACCTGATCATGGGCACCTTCAGCAAGAGCCTGGCTTCGATTGGCGGGTTCATCGCCGGCAATGAGGAGATCGTCCACTATATCCAGCACCATGCCCGCGCGCTGATGTTCAGCGCGGCGCTGCCCGCGCCAAACGCGGCGGTGGTCCTCAAGGCGGTGGAGATCATCGAAAACGAGAGCTTCCGCGTTCAAAAGCTGTGGGACAACGCGGAGTACATGCGGGCCGGGTTCAAGAAGCTCGGTTTCAATACCGGCCAGAGCAACACCCCGGTGATCCCGGTCATCATCGGCGACGAGTACCGCACGGTGCTGACCTGGCTGGCGCTGGTCGAGGAAGGCGTTTATACCAATCCGGTTGTGCCGCCCGGCGTCCCGCCCAACAAGAGCCTGCTGCGCACGAGCTACATGGCGACCCACGAAAAAGAGCACCTGGATCGCGCCCTGAAGGCGTTTGAAGTGGTCGGCCACCGGCTGGACCTGATCCCCCAGGAAAACACACTCTAGGCAGGCACGACCCGGCCTGGAAGGTCTGAAAAAGAACGAGGGCGCTGTCGTAGCGCCCTCGTTTTGTGTCTTGTGGCAGGAAGCGATCCCGCTATTCCTGGCCGGCGATGTAGGCCTCGACCTTGTTGCGGGCGATGTCGTCCGGGAACTGGACGGGCGGCGACTTCATGAAGTAGGAGCTGGGCGCTTCCAGCGCGCCGCTGATGCCGCGATCGAGGGCGATCTTGGCGCAGCGCACGGCGTCGATGATCACGCCCGCGCTGTTGGGGCTGTCCCAGACTTCCAGTTTCAGCTCCAGGTTCAGCGGCACGTTGCCGAAGGTCTCGCCTTCCAGCCGGATGTACGCCCATTTCCGATCGGTCAGCCATTCCACATAGTCGCTGGGGCCGATGTGGATGTTCCCCTTCGGAATCTCATAAGGGAGCTGGCTGGAGACCGCATTGGTCTTGCTGATCTTCTTGCTCTCCAGGCGGGCGCGATCCAGCATGTTGTAGAAGTCCATGTTGCCGCCGACGTTGAGCTGGCTGGTGCGCAGCAGGCGGACGCCGCGGTCCTTGAACAGGTTGGCCAGGACGCGGTGCACGATCGTCGCGCCGACCTGGCTCTTGACGTCGTCGCCGATCACCGGGAGGCCGCGTTCCTTGAAGCGGTTCTGCCAGTAGGCTTCGCGGGCGATGAAGACCGGGATGCCGTTGACGAACGCGCAACCGGCGTTCAGGATTTGCTCGACATACCATTTGGTGGCCTGCTCGCTGCCGACCGGCAGGTAGTTGACCACGACATCGGTCTTGGTTTCCTTGAGGATTTCGGTGATGTTGGCGGTGGAGCCGGGCGCCTTGGTGATTTTCTGAGCAAGGTAGGTGCCCAGGCCGTCGTGAGTCATGCCCCGGACGACCGGGACGCCGAGATGCGGCACGTCGGCGAACTTAATGGTGTTGTTCTGGCCGGCCCAGATGGCTTCACTGAGGTCCTTGCCCACCTTCTCGACGTCGATGTCGATGGCGGCGGAGAACTCAATGTCGCGGACGTGGTATCCGCCCAGGTTGACGTGCATCAGGCCGGGGATTTGCTCGTCCTCGCGGGCATTTTGATAGAAATGAACGCCCTGGACGAGCGAGGATGCGCAGTTGCCCACGCCAATAATGGCAACGCGAACTTTGCTCATGGTTCGATTCTTCTCTCTCAGTGCTATTGGAAATCCAATTGTCGACAATCCGCCAGAGGATAGCGAGGTTTGCTCGTCTTGACAATGACTCCGTCGATTCGGGATTGTTAGCCGATATGGTGGTTCCGTCGCTGGAGCAGCAGGAGAAAGGTGATCAGGTCAATCGCGAAGTGCGCGCCGATCGGAGTCCACAGGGTGCCGCTCAGGGCGAACAGCGCGCCCAGCAGCAGCCCGGCGGTTGTGGCGTAGACGAAGTAGAGGCGCGTCAGGGCGTGCAGCCCGCCGAAGATCAGGGCTGCGATTGGCAGTCCCAGCTCGACCTGGATCACGCCGCGGAACAGGATTTCCTCCGGGAAGGCGGCCAGCAGGCTGAACCAGAGGACGTGTTGGAAGCGCATCGCCTTGAGGTCGATCGTCTCTTCCAGAAGATGGACGATCTTGCGGCTGCCGTCCAGATGTTGGGCGGCGCGCCAGACCACCCAGGCGAAGGCTGCGCCAATCGCCAGGCCCGGCGCCAGCCAGGCCAGGTCGGCTGGGCGGAGGATGCCTCCCAGGTCGCCCTGACGGACGATACCCACCCAGAACAGCGCGAGCAGGATCATCCCCACGCCCAAAGCCACAGCGGCCCGCAGCAGGACGTCCGGGTGAATCGGCTCGTGCCGGGCCGGTGCGTCCGGGGGAAGGGGGGCTGGATCGGACAGGGTAGGGCGTGTCTCGTGTTCGCTCAACATAGGCTGTGCTTAGATGACCTTTTTATTCGGAATTTCGCCGCCGGAAAGCTATAATACCCTGAGCAAGGCGTGGAAGACACTTGGATTCGGTCGAATGAGGCATCCAATCAGCGTCCGGCGAGGGTATTGGGAGCAAATTGGGTGGGGCCTGGGGTGGGTGGCCGCCCTGCTGGCCGGCCTGCTAATCATCGGATTGCGGCCGGTCTCCCCGGTGTTGGGGGAGGCTGCGGGCGTGGATGATGGGGACGCGGCCTCCGGCCCGGCGCTAAGCCTGGCGGGGGCGGACAACGACGGCACCCTGCGCGAGATCGACGTGCCGATCCTGATGTATCACTACGTCAGCGACCCGCCGGACGACGCCGACATCTACCGGCTCGATCTGTCCGTCGCGCCTCACCGGTTCCGGGAGCAGATGCAATACCTGGCCGAGCATGGCTATCAGGTGGTGAGCCTGTACGACGTGGATCGGGCGCTGCGCTGGGGCGCGGCGCTGCCGCCCCGGCCGGTGGTGCTGACCTTCGACGACGGCTACCGGGATGCATTCACCGAGGTCTTCCCGGTGCTGGAGGAATTCGGTTACACGGCCACCTTTTTCGTGATCACGGCCCTGCTCGACCAGGGACACCCGGATTACCTGACCTGGGCAATGGCCGGGCAAATGGCGCAGGCCGGGATGAGCATCGAGAGCCACACGAAGGAACATCCCAACCTGACGGCCCGCGACGGCGATTTTCTGTACTACCAGATTCAGGGCAGTCTGGAGAGCATCGAAGCGCACCTGGGCACCCGGCCGCGTCTGTTCTGTTTTCCGGGTGGGCGCTGGGACGAGGCCGTGCTGGCGATGCTGCGGACGCTGGGGGTATCGGCAGCGGTGACGACCGAGGGCGGGATGGCCCAGACGACCGACGCCTCCCTGTTGATGCGGCGCGTGCGGATCAGCGGCTCGACCGACCTGGCGACGTTTGGCGCGCTGCTGCGCTGGGATTGGGAATAGCCCATGTTGAGACCAGAGGCCAGAAGAAGCAGAGTGAATACCGCAGGCGATATTCACCGCACGCTGCAGGCGCCCTTGCTGATGACTGTTGGTTGATTAATGTTTTCACAGGAGAACTCATGGTAGACCATTCGCAGGCGCTCTCCGAAGACATGCTCCGGGCCATTCACCGCGCAGCGCTTTCGATCACGTCGGAGTTGTCGCTGCCGCGCGTGCTGGAACTGATCGTCAAGACAGCCAGACAACTCGTGAGAGTCAAGTACGCCGCGCTGGGCGTGCCGGGGCCGGGCGGCCGGCTGGAGCAGTTCATCACGGAGGGCATGACCGACGAGGAACTGAGCCGGATGACGCACCTGCCGGAGGGCAAAGGGCTGCTTGGGCAGATTCTGACTTCCTCTGAAACCGTACGGGTGGATCACATGCGGGCTGCGCCGGGCGCCGCCGGGTTCTCGCCGCACCATCCAGTGATGGATAGTTTCCTGGGCGTGCCGATTATCGCCCGTGGAGAAATTCTGGGCAGTCTGTACCTGTGCGACAAGGAGGATGGCAGCCTGTTCAACGACAGCGACCAGTCGCTGATCGAGATGCTGGCCGCCTACGCGGCGGTCGCCATCGAAAACGCACGGCTGTACCAGCAGGTGCGGCGGCTGGCGGTGTTGGAGGAGCGCGAGCGGATCGGGATGGACTTGCACGACGGGATCATCCAGTCGATCTACGCGGTCGGGCTGACTCTGGAGCACAGCTCGCTTCTGCTCGAAGACGATCGGGACGCGGCCAAACAGCGTCTGCGCTATGCCATCGACGCCCTGAACCAGACCATCCGCGACATCCGCAACTACATCATGGACCTGCGCCCACAGCGTATGAAGGCCCACGACCTGGGCGAGAGCCTGCGCCAGCTCGTGCGCGAATTTCGCGCCAATACCCTGATCGAGGTCAAGCTGGAAATGGATGGCGAGATCGAGGCCGTGCTGAACGAAGGCACGAGCACGGCCCTGTTTCACATCGCGCAGGAGGCCCTGGCGAATGCGGCCAAGCACGCCGCCGCGACCGAACTGCGGGTCGTGGCCCGGCGCGAGGATCGCCATGTGCGCCTGGAAGTGATCGACAACGGCGTGGGCTTCGACCAGGAGCAGGTGGACAACCTGCTCGGCCACGGCCTGTCGAATATGTCGCTGCGAGCGCAGTCGGTAGGCGGACGGCTGCGAATCGACAGCGCGCCGATGCGCGGAACGACGGTCACGGCCACGTTTCCCCTCCGAAAAAGCGTTGTCGTTCCCTCCGCTGGCCGATGATTCCCGTCCATTGAGGCGGGGATAAACGTCACTCGCAGCCTGGGGCGCTCGCCTGCTATAGTGAACTCAACCAGTCGAAATTAACCTGGCTTGGAGCGGTTTTCCCTGGTGGGAGGGCGCATGACGGAACAATATGTCCGCCTGCTTGTGGTGGACGAGAACGCAGCGGTGCGACGCGCTCTGGTATTGCGGCTGACTCGCGCCCGCGATCTGCGCATCATCGGCGATACAAGCTCGCTGGAGAATGCCGCGGTGATGATCGCCGAGCAGCGGCCGGATGTGGTCATTCTGGAGAGCAAGCGGCGCGACGGCGCGGCCTTGCCCTTCTGCCAGCGGTTGCGGAAGATGGAGTGCCGCCCGGCGATCGTCGTCCTTACCAGCTTTGCCAATGAAGACGAGCGATTGAGCTTCAAGCACCTGGGGATCGAGCACTATCTGCTCAAGGATATTGACACGGAAGAATTGATTCGGGTTGTGCGCTCGCTGGCGCATAACGAAATAGGGATTTCTCAGTAACTTCTTTCCGTTTATTGGCATACTTAAACAAACACCCCATCACTCAACCGTGCATGGGGTGTTTGTTTTGTGTGGGCAGCCAGGGGTCAATCCGGCAGGATTTCGGCGCTCAGGAAACGATCCAGCCAGATCATCGCGGCCAGACCCAGCGCGACGATCACGATAATTGATTCGATGCCGAACTTCTGGAAATCCGTGCCCAAAACAAGGAAAATGACCACGGTACCCAGCAGACCGCTGAGAGCCGATAGTACCGCCACAATCGCGCGCCGTAAGGTCAGTGACGTCATAAAACCTCCTGAGGCTGAGGTGGAAAAGTATTTTTGACCAGTGTAGTCCATTGTAGCCTGAATCCCTGGCGCGTGCCACCTGCATACGAGGACAATCGCCGCGAAGAGCGAAAGCAGAAAAACCTGTTGCCTGCATCTGGACGTGCTTTTTCGACCTGGATCGGCTTTCTATTCGGTGATGGTGGATGAGACCAGCAGTGACGAATCTGTCCGACAACTCGCTCTCTGAAGATAAGGACCTGCGCTGGAACTACCGGATCGGAGTCGTCAACGGCGTGGCGTTCCGCGTAGTGGATACGCTGGTCAATCCGAGCCTGGTGATGGTTGTCTTTCTGTCGCACCTGACGGATAACCCGATTCTGCTGGGCATGCCGATGGCGCTCTGGAGCGGCGGGTTCATGATTGCCCAACTGGCGACAACCAACTACGTCCGGGGGCTGACCCGTGCCCTACCGATGTACAAGGCCGTGAGTATCTTTCGGGCGGTAATGTGGCTGCCGCTGGTGGCGGTGCCCGTCCTGACGGACGATCCGGCGGCGCTGATCGTGACCGCGGTGCTCTTTCTGGTGCTGTATCCGATCGTGTGGGGGGTGAGCGGCCTGGCCTTCTACGAGGTGGTCAGCAAGGTCATCCCGCCCCGCCTGCGCGCGCCGTTTTTTAGCTGGCGGATGGCCCTGGGCGGGCTGTTCGCGCTGGGGGCGAGCGCCTTCATCGAGCGGGTGCTCGCGCCGGAATCGCCCCTTGGTTTCCCGCGTAACTACGCTCTAATCTTTGCGGCGGCGGCGATCGTGACGCTGCTGGGCCTCCAGACCTTCCACATGCTGCGCGAGCCTGAATCCGAGGCCCATCCTCCGGAACGGCACGGCCTGCGTGCCAGCCTGGCCGAGGTGCGGGCCGCCCTACGCGAGGACAGGCTTTTCGCCCGGTTCGTGTGGGCCAGAGTGGCGCTCCTCCTGGCCGCCGGTACCGCGCCTCTGATCATCGTCTACGGGCAATCCAGCTTCGGTTTGCCGCTCAACACCGCGCCGCTGTTCCTGATGGCCGATACCCTGGTCGGGCTGGTGACGGTGGCCGCCAGCGGGTGGTTGAGCCTGCGGCTGGGCAATCGCTGGCTGGCGCTGATCTCGGCCGGGCTGGGATTGGCGGTCTTCGGTCTGCTGGCGGCCGCCGGGACTATCCTGCCCGGCTCGACCCTGGCGCTGCCCTACTTCCTGGTGATTTTCATCCTGCTGGCGGTGATGAATGGAACGGGGAACATCAGCTTCTCGGCACTCAATCTGAACATCCCCCCGGTGGAGCAGCGGCCGCTGTACGTCGGCCTGAGCAACACCATTTTCGGCATGGCGTCCTACCTCAGTCTGGTGCAGGGGGTGATCGTGGCGCTGGCGGGGTACGGCGCGCTCTTTGGTCTGGCGGCGCTGCTGACCGGCGTCGGGCTGTGGCTGACCTTTGGTCTGTACGATCCCACCGAGCGGCGGGAGGCCAGGCGTGGCCGGGCGGGATGAGGCGCTGTCCCCCTGGGTGTGGCGCATCGTGGTCGCGCTGCCGGTTGCGATCCTGTGCGGCGGGATCGGACTTGCGCTGCTGCTGGCGGCCGGTCTGGCGGATCCGGCGCTGCCTGGCCCGGTGCTGTGGGAGCGCCAGGCCCCGGCCGGGGAATGCCTTGACGCGGCGAGCCTCAGTCTACCCGCGCCGCAGGTTGGGCGGACGCTTGAAGCCGGCGTGCTCTCGCGCGATCACGCGGCGTGGGGCGTCGAGATCACGGCCGGGCGGGAAGTCCTGGACTGGGAAGTGCTGTCGCCGGGCTTCTACCGCCACGCCGGACGGACGGTCGCCTTTCACCACGTCCAGGCCGGAGCCAATCGCCTGCGGCTGGACTTCGTCGCGGGTGGGGAATCCGGCGATCGCTGGCGGTTGTGGCTGAACCGCGAGTGGGCCGCCGAGGGCGCGCTCCCGGCGGGGGAGATGGACTGGCGGCTAACCGGCGGGGAAGGGGGCTGTCTGCAATGGTTGGCCGTATACGGGCAGCCCTGATCTGATAGGTTTTGAGAGATGGAGGCAGGTAGACTTTGCCTGGTTCGAACGGACACCAACGATGGGGCGGACGATTGATGACTGAAAAACGAGGCACATCACGCCTGACCGGGTTCTACAAACGGACTCTGGCCGAGCGCGCGGCCCTGGTCGGCCAATGGGCCGGGCTGGATACTCTGGATCAGGCGACTTTGCTGGGCATGGCGGGCCTGAACGCGACCCAGGCCGATCAGATGATCGAGAACGTGATCGGCATCTACGCCCTGCCGCTGGGCGTGGCGACCAATTTCCTGATCAACGGGCGCGACTACCTGATTCCGATGGTGGTTGAGGAGCCGTCGATCGTGGCCGGGGTGAGCCTGGCTGCCAGGCTGATCCGGGCGGGCGGCGGGTTCGTGACCAGCAGCGACGATCCGGTCATGATCGGGCAGATTCAGGTGCTGGACGTGCCCGACGTGTACATCGCCGCCGGGCAGGTGATGGCGATCAAGGATCGCCTGTTGGAAGAGGCGAACTGCTGCGACCTGACCATTACCAACCTGGGCGGTGGGGCGCGTGGACTGGAAGTCCGCCCGCTGCTGGATACCCCGGCCGGGCCGATGTTAATCGTCCACTTGCTGCTGGACGTGCGCGACGCGATGGGCGCCAACACGATCAACACCGCCTGCGAGAAGTTGGCGCCGATGATCGAGGAGGCGACCGGCGGGCGGGTCAACCTGCGCATCCTGAGCAATCTGGCCGATCACCGTCTGGCGACGGCGGAGTGTATCATCCCCGCCGATCAACTGGCGACAGAAGACCTGAGCGGGGCAGACGTGGTGCGCGGGATCGTGGAAGCCTACGCCTTCGCGGCGGCTGATCCCTACCGGGCGGCGACACACAACAAGGGCGTGATGAACGGGATGGATGCGGTCTGCATTGCGACCGGCAACGACTGGCGCGCCCTGGAGGCCGGGGCGCATGCCTATGCCGCGCGCAGCGGGCACTATACCAGCATGACCCAGTGGTGGGCAGACGACGAGGGCAACCTGCGCGGCAAGCTGACCCTGCCGGTGGCGGTGGGCACGGTGGGCGGCGCGACGCGCGTCCATCCGACCGCCAAAGTGGCGATGAAGATCCTGGGCGTGCAGAGCGCGCGCGAGCTGGCCGAGGTTCTGGTCTCGGTGGGACTGGCCCAGAACCTGGCCGCGATCCGGGCCCTGGCGACGACCGGCATCCAGGCGGGACACATGCGCCTGCACGCCCGCCAGATGGCCGTGGCAGCCGGGGCGAGCGGCGACCTGATCCAGCGCGTGGTCGACGCGATGATCGCCGAAGGCGCGATCCGGCTCGACCGGGCGCGCGAGCTGGTGCAACAGATGGGAGGGCGCGCCAGTGAATGAGCTGGAGATCATGGTCATCGTGGGCGTGCCGGAACCGCACGTCGAGGCCGTCCTGGAGGCGATTGCCGGGGCCGGCGGCGGGAAGCTGGGCAACTATACCCACTGTGGCTACGTCAGCGATGGGCAGGGACGCTTCCGGCCGGAGGAAGGCGCCCATCCGGCCCTGGGAGATCATCATGTGGTCAACCGGGTCGACGAGAAGCGGATCGAGACCTTTTGCACGCGCGAGCGGGCGCGCGCCGTGGTCGAAGCGATCCGGCGCGCCCATCCGTACGAGGAGCCGGTGATTTACCTCGTGCCGCTGCTGGCCGAGGCGGATTTGTAGCACTCTGTGTGGAAAAGACTGACGCGATCGGAATGGAGTTGTGACGCGATGACGAACCCAGTTTATCCGCTGAAGGCCGGATCGGTGCTGTTGAAGCCGGAGCGCCCGGTCGGTATCGCCGGGTACGGGGCCTATGTGCCGCGCTACCGCCTGCCGGGGCGGGAGATAGCCCGCGTCTGGACGGGCGGGATGGGCGGCTCCCCGGTAAAAGAGAAGGCAGTGCCGGGCCTGGACGAAGACGTGGCGACGATGTCGATCGAGGCGGCCCGCAGCGCCCTGGCCCGCGCCGGCATCCACCCGCAGCAGTTGCGTGCGGTGTGGGTCGGATCGGAGAGTCACCCCTACGCCGTCAAGCCGACCAGCACGATCGTGGCCGAGAGCATTGGCGCGGTGCCGGGAGTCCAGGCGGCGGATTGGGAGTTCGCCTGTAAAGCCGGGTCGGAGGCGATGCAAGCTGGGATCGGGTTTGTCGGCTCGCGAATGGCGGACTATACCCTGGCGATTGGGATGGACACGGCCCAGGGGCGGCCCGGCGACGCGCTCGAATATACGGCGGCGGCCGGCGGGGCGGGCTACATCCTCGGCCCGGCGGAGAGCGCGCTGGCGATCATCAATGCCACCTACAGCTTCGTGACCGATACGCCCGACTTCTGGCGGCGCGAGGGCGAGATGTACCCCTCGCACGGCGACCGCTTCACCGGCGAGCCGGCCTATTTCAAGCACGTCCTGAGCGCGGGCCAGACCATGCTGGACGAGATGGGCACCACCGCGGCGGATTACGCCTACGTGATTCTGCACCAGCCCAACGTCAAGTTCCCGTCGCGGGCGGCCAAGATGCTCGGTTTCAAGGACGAGCAGTTCAAGCCGGGCCTGCTGTCCGGCGAGATCGGCAACACGTACTCCGGCAGCAGCCTGATCGGGCTGGCCGCGACCCTGGACATTGCCAGACCCGGCGACCGGATTCTGGTGGTCAGCTATGGCAGCGGGGCGGGATCGGATGCGTTTGACCTGACCGTGACCGAACGGATCACGGAGGCGGTGGGCAAGGCTCCAACGGTGCGCGATTACATCAACCGCCGCACGGAGATCGACTACGCGATGTACTCGCGCTTCCGGGGTAAGCTGCGTCTGGACTGATGGATCCCGGAAAAACGCGGCGCGGCCTCGAAAACTGGGGTGTTGGGGCCTGGACAGTCTGCACAGCCTGGGGTGGCGACTTTGATAGAAGATAGCTTCTGACACCTCTCAAAGCCTATCTTGATAGCTTTTGAGAGAGCAACACCCGCATAATTTGTGCCATATGGAACAAGAGGCATGGCTGTGTTGTTAGCACTGCGCCCAACACTCAGGAGATAGGTCAATGCAAATCCCACGCCACTGGCGGTTGAATTCACAGCGGTATTCCTTGCAGGGGGTGACCTGCCCGCACTGCGCGGCCAACATCTTCCCGCCGCGCGAAATCTGCCCTTACTGCGCGGCTCAGGCGGAGACCACTTTCCGGCTCCAGCCGGAAGTCAAGGTCGTTGCCGCGTCGAGCCGTGTGGACCGCGCGGCTGCCCGCTAGCCAGAAGGGCAACCGTCTGATGATTGGTGACCCGCAGGCTGAAACGCTCAAAACCGAGAAGCCGCAGCCTTTTGTCTCCGGCGGCAAGGGCACGGTTCTCAGCCACACGATCGTGATGGACGCGCCGGCTGGATTCGAGGAGCAGGCGCCCTATACCCTGGCCCTGGTCAAGCTGGACGATGGGCCGACCGTGCTGGCTCAGCTAACCGATCTGGAAGGCCCGGCGGTGATTGGGATGCAGGTCGAGATGGTCACTCGCAAGCTGCGCACCGATGGCAAGCGCGGGATCATCGTCTACGGCTACAAGTTCCGGCCGCTGCTGCGGCCCTAGCCCGACAAGACTGCAAGAAGCGCTCCTCAGCCTGGGGAGCGCTTTTTGATCTGCTTGCAAGTGGTTGGGCATGCTGGATGGAGGCTGACAATATGGAGTGTCGCATTGAGCTGACTGCCTCGCCTGATCCGGCGGATGTCCAGGTCGTCAGTGATGGCCTGGATGCCTACAACGCCGCGCATGGAGCACCCATGGATTGGGTGCCGCTGGCGATCTTTGTGCGCGATGGGCAGGGCAATATTGCAGGCGGCCTGATTGGCGGCACCTTCTGGGGATGGCTGTACGTCGGCCGTCTGTGGATTGAAGAAAGCCTGCGAGGTCAAGGTTACGGCAGCCGCCTGCTTGCGGAAGCCGAGCAAGAAGCAGTGCGGCGCGGCTGTCATCATGTCTGTCTGGATACCCAGGATTTCCAGGCGCGGCCATTTTACGAGAAGCATGGCTACAGGGTCTATGGTGAAGTGAGCGACATGCCGCTGGGGCACTCCCGATACTCACTGGAAAAGAAATTGACGCCTGGTTGACCTGCCCTGTGTTGGGCATCGAAAAGAGGATACTTCGTAAGGGAGGCGGTGCCTGTCCGGTTTCAGGAATCGTTCGACCCCGCCGCGTATGCGGCTGACCTGGCGGATTCCCGGCATGACTCGACGCTCTGGCAGGTGGCGTGGGAAGGTGAGCAGATCGTCGGCCAGCTTATCCCGATTCTGAGAATAATCGGGCGGTGATCCATGAGGTCAGTGTGCGTCCGGCGTGGCGGTGGCGAGGACTGGCGCGGGCGCTCCTGTCTCGTGCGCTGCTGGACCTGCGCGAGCGCGGCGCGGCAGTGATCCGGCTCAACATAGTGGCCGAGTTCCGCACGCGCGCCAGCGATCTGTACCGCAGCGTGGGTTTTCGCGCCCTGAAGGAATTCCCGCGTTACCGGAAGTCGCCTTTGTAGGGGCAATCCGGCTTGCCCCGACTGCGGCCTGATGGTAGACTTCGCTGCAATCGTGAGTAATTCCATTTGACTCACCGGCCGGACTCTGGTTCCTGGCATGATGGGGGAGGGCGGTTCATGCGTTTATCTCCAAGACTATTGCGGCTGATGGCGGTTCTCGCGGTGGCAGCCTTGATGTTGAGCGGCTGTTTCCAGAATGCGTCGGAGAGCGGGATTCAACCGACCGATCCGGCCTCCGCCCCGCCGACCGCTTTTGCGTTCCCGACCAATACCCCGTTCGTGCCCTCGCCCACGCCGCAGGGGGTAGGCGACGTGACGGAGGCCGTACCGGTAATCGAACTGACTCAGCAAGCCCTGAATCAACTGCCCACCCAGGAGCCGATTTTCCAGCCGTCGCCGACGTTTGAAGGCGGCCTGCTGGAAGGCCAGGGTGGGGTGAACTTCCAGCCGACCGAGATTGCGATGCAGCCCACCGTGAGCGTGGGCATGCTGGAGATGACCGCCACGGCGATCATGGCGGCGGTGCAGGGCGCGGCGATTGCCACGCCGACCGTGTTCGTGCCGGCGATTCTGCCCTCGCCAACGGTGGCGATCACCCCAATGGCGGGCGAACTGACCGCCACGGCGATCATTGCCGAGGCTACCGCCCGCGTCGGGGCGACTCAGACGGCGGTGTCGACCGCGTTGGGGACCTACGTGCCCACGGCCACGCCGACGCTCGGTCCGACCCTGGATCCGGCGTTCCTGACGGCGACCGCACTGGCCCAGCCGCCCTCGCAGGATTGTACTCATCTGGTCGAACCGGGCGAAACCGCTTACCGGATTGCGCGGCGCTACGGCGTGACGCTGGATCAGATCGCGAGGGCCAACGGGTTGACCAACCTGAGTCTGCTCAGCATCGGCCAGCAGTTGATCATCCCTGGCTGCGGCTCGCTCAGCCCGACCCCCGTGGCGGGCGGCCAGACGACGACCGAGACGACCTCCTGCCAGCAGACCCACCTGATCCAACCCGGGGAGAACCTGTTCCGGATCGCGCTACGCTACCGGGTTAACCTGCGGGCGCTGGCCAATGCCAACGGGATCAGCAACATCAATATCATCCGCGCCGGGGATACGCTGACCATCCCCTGTCCGTAAGCCGATCGCGGAGCGCACTCGAACACTCCCAGGGCGACCGACCGGTCGCCCTCAATTTTGCCGAAAGAGGGTGAAGCATGGCCGATCTGCACGCCGAACCGCCGGCTGGCGACGAATCTCCATTGCGCAAGGAAACCGTGTACGAGGGGCACATCGTCCACCTGTATCTGGAGACGATGCGCCTCCCGAACGGGAGGGAAGCGACCCTCGAAATCATCCGCCACAAGGGCGCGGTGGCGATCGTGCCGGTTCAGGATGACGGGCGGATCGTGATGGTGCGCCAGTTCCGGCTGGCGGCGGGCCGGCGGCTGCTGGAAGTGCCGGCTGGCGGGCTGGAGCCGGGCGAAGACCCGGCCGAATGCGCGATCCGCGAGTTGCAGGAAGAAGCCGGTTTCTATCCGGGCAAACTTACCCGGCTGGGCGGCATCTATACCGCGCCGGGGTACACCAGCGAGTACATCCACCTGTTCATGGCGACCGACCTGCGGCCTTCGGTCTTGCAGAGCGATCCCGATGAATTCCTGGAAGTCGTCACCTTGAGTTTGGACGAGGTGCTGGGCCTGATCGAGCGAGGCGAGGTGGAAGACGGTAAGACGATCGCGGCGCTGCTCCTGGCAGCGCGTCGACTGGCGCAGGCCTGAGGGAACCGCGGTATGTCCGATTGTTTGTGGCGGGGTGTACGGCATGGGCAGCCTGGGCGGATCGATCGCCGGGCCTGGCGGGCTGCGTTGCAACAGGCCCCGGCGGCGCGCCTGCCGAAACTGGTTCGGGGCGTGGTTCGCAACAGAAAACGCTGCCGGAGACTGGCCTCGTCGGTTCCGCGCTGATTCCCGGACTGAGCAGGACAGGTAGCGTGGTGGAACACTCAGCCGGCCTGCAAGCCGGCTGAGTGTTTGTGTTTGGGGTAACTCCGATCGAAGGGATGTGCGCAATGGCCCGCTTCTGGTTTGTTTCCGCGCCGCTGCCGGGGCATCTGGATTGGGGCGGTTTCATCAAAACGGCCAGGACGCTCCAGGCAGGCGGGCATGAGGTGGTGTGGGTGAGCGCGCCGCCGATCGCGGACCTGGTTCAAGCGGCGGGCCTGCCGTTCGCCGCCATCCCTGAGACAGGCTGGCTGTGGCCGCTGCCGCCCACGCCTGACCTGGATCACCTCCGCCCGGACGAGGCGGTGCGCCTGCGCTACAACCGGGCGCTGGATACCTGGCTGACCGAAGCCCTGATCGGCCCGGCGACGGAGGCGCTGCTGGCGCTGGTCGGGGAGCACGGCGCGCCGGACGCGATCGCGACCGATCCTTTTCTGGCCGCTTCAGCGCTGGCGGCGGAAGCTCTGGATGTGCCGCTGGCGGTCTGCGGCTGGCCGGCGCTGCCCGCGCCGGACGAGTCCCAATTGCTGCCGATCCAGATCAGTCTGGCGCAGGACGCCCAGGCGCGCATCCAGCGCCTGCTGGATCGCTTTGGCCTTCAGGGACGCTATTTCGCCCAAGGCCTGACTCCTGCCGTTCAGAGTCCCGACTTGCATATCAGCTACTTCAGCCGTTACTGGCACCAGTCCGATCCGGACGTGCTGCCGCAGACTCAGTTCGTGGGCGGGATGCCATCCACACCGCTGGGCGCTCCGCCGGACTGGCTGCGGGCCTTGCCGGAGGAGGCTCCTTGCGGGCTGGTCACGCTGGGCACGGTTTTCACGGGCGATCTGGGTTTCCTGAGCTGGGCGGCGCAGGGATTGGCCCGCATCGGGCTGATCCCGATCGTGGTACTGGGGCGTCCGATCTCCGCCGAGGAGAAGGCGCCGCTCAAGAAGGCCCTGCCGCCGGGCACGCGGCTGCTTACCTGGGTCGACTTCGACCACGTCTTTCCCCGGCTGAAGATCATCGTGCACCACGGGGGGATGGGCACGACTCATGCCGCCGTGGTGCACGGTATCCCGCAGGTGATCGCGCCACACGGGGCCGACCAGCGCGGGCAGGCACGGCGCGCGGCGCAGGCCAAAGTGGCCCTCAATCTGACCGCGATCGATATCCGGCGCGGGCAGCTCATGCCGGCGATCGCGGCGGTGGCGACCGATCCGGTCGTGCGCGAAACGGCGGCGCGGCTGGCGCAGGAATTCGCCGCGCTCGGCGGCCCGTCCCGCGCTGCGGAACTGATCGCGAGGCTGGTGTAGCAAATTCGCGTAGTCAAATAGCCATCAGATTGGCTTGCGACCCAGCAACAGCGCCTGATGGATCAGGAAGCTGGCGTCGCCCGCCGGGTGAATCTCCGCCTGGAGCCAGTCCGCCGCAGCTTCAGGAGCCTGAACGAGCATGGCCCGCAAACGGATCACCACGTCCGGCGCGCAGCGCATCCGGTCGGCCCAGTCAGTGAGTTGGTGGCGGCGGGTGAATGGCTCGGCATGCAGGACTTCCAACCCCGCATCCTTGAAGAAACCCGTCCAGCGCGGCAGGCTGTAGGCCCAGGCGTGGCTGGGATCGCGCAGGCGCTCGAAGGCGTTGACGTAGCGCGCCCCCTTGCGCTGTTTGGGCACGATCTGGTCGATCACGGCCACGAGGCCGCCGGGCCGGGTCACGCGCGCTGCCTCCTGGACGAAATTTGCTGGGGCGGGGAAGTGGTGCGGGGCGATGCGGCAGGTCACCAGGTCGAAAGCGCCCGTGGCGAAGGGCAGCGCCTGGGCATCGAGCCGGTAGAAGCGGGCGTTGGTCACGCCGGAGTCGGCCAGGTGCTGGCGCGCCGCGCGCAGCATCTTCAGGGTCAGATCGCTGGCGATGACCTGCCGGACGTGGGGAGCCAGCATCCGGGCGGTGTGCCCGCCACCGGTGGCGATGTCCAGGGCCAGCCAGTCCGGTTGAGGTTGGAGCAGCTCCAGCAGGCGTGGCAAATCCTCGCCCTGGGCGTGGGTCGCGCTGGTGACGTACCCTTCCGGATTCTGGCCGAACTGCTGCTGGACGCGCTGTTTGAGTTCACGGTCGGACATGAGGTTTGCCATCCTTTGCTCCGGGCACGAGTGTAGCGAGGATCAGGCCCGATGCAATGGTGTTTTGGCGTGGGGCAGGGTATAACCCCCGCTGATCTCTGCGATGGGTGACATTCCACACGTAAAGGAGCACAGAACATGGCTCGTCTGAAATTAGCTCTCATTGGCGCGGGGAATCGGGGCGCGGACGTGTACGGGCAGTATGCCCTCAAGCACCCGGACGAGGTCGAGTTCGTGGCGCTGGCTGAGCCGGTCGCGGCCCGGCGCGAGCGCTTCGCGATGGCTCACGAGCTGGAGCCGGAGGCGATCTTCTCCTCCTGGGAGGCGATGCTGGGCGGGCCAAAACGAGCCGACGCCATGGTGATCACCACGCAAGACAGCGACCATCTGCGCCCGACGCTGGCCGCGCTGGCGGCGGGCTACGATGTGCTGCTCGAAAAGCCGATGGCGACGACCCTGGCCGACTGCGTGGCCCTGGTCAAGGCGGCGGAACAGGCCGGGCGCATTCTTCAGATCTGCCACGTGCTGCGCTACACCAACTTCTTCCGCATGGTGCGCGATTTCGTGCAGTCCGGACGGTTGGGTCAGGTCGCCGTCTACGAGCACCGTGAGAACGTCTCCTACTGGCACATGGCGCACAGTTTTGTGCGTGGCAACTGGCGGCGCAAGGATCAGTCCAGCCCGATGATTCTGGCCAAATCGTGCCACGACCTGGACCTGATCACCTGGATTCTGGGCGAGGAGGTCACCCGCCTGAGTTCGGTGGGCACCCTGCGCCATCACCGGGTGGAGAGTGCGCCGCGTCCCGATCTGCCCGCCCGCTGCACCGATGGCTGCCCGATCGAGGCGGAATGCCCGTTCTCGGCCCCCGGCATTTACCTGGACTTCCGGCCCTGGCGGCCGCTGGCGGCGGCGATGGGCGTGCCGGAAGGCTTCGACCTGGCGAACGTCGTCACCTGGCCGAATTCGACGCTGGCCGATGGCAACCTGGACCCGGCCGCGATCCGCCACGCGCTGGAGACCGGCCCTTACGGCCGGTGCGTGTATCACACAGACAACGACGTGGTGGACAACCAGATCGTCACCATGCAGACGGCGGCCGGGACTTCGGTTGGCTTCTTCATGCACGGGCACAGCCACGAGGAAGGCCGCACCCTGCGCATCGACGGTTCACGGGCGACCCTGGAAGGGGCGTACATGATCGCCCGCCAGGAAATCCGGATTCACGACCACCTGACCGGCCAGACCGAGGTCTTCTATCCCGCCGAGAAGGCCGGCGAGTTCAGTCACGCGGACGGGGATCGGGGCCTGATGACGGCCTTCCTGGAGACGCTGCGCCGGGGCGAGACGTCCGCGCTGACGGACGCCCGCGCGTCGCTGGAGAGCCATCTGCTGGCTTTCGCGGCGGAGCAGGCGCGGTTGACCGGGGCATCCATCGACATGGCCGCTTTCCGGGCCGAGGCGCTGCGCTGATCTGGCGCGTTGGCCTAACGCGCGCCGCCCGGCCAGGCCCGATCGACTTGCCAGGCGGCCACGCCCAGGGCAATCCGGATGATTATCAAGGGGAGCAGCACGGGCAGCCCATATTCGGCCAGCAGGCGCAGCGGCGCGCCCAGCGGGAGCAGGCGGAGCAGATTCAGGAGCACGAAATAGGTCGCGCCGAGCAGACCCGTGATGAAGACCCCGGCGAAGCGAAATCCGGCCAGTGTGCCGACGGCGATCCCCAGCGCGCCGATCATGAGCAGTTCCAGCCCGATCCGCGCAGCCGATACAGCCATCCCCACCAGCATCAGGATGACTCCCACCAGCGGCTGACCCAGCATCGGCCAGGCCAGCCCGGTGCTGATCAGCAGCGGCGGAAAAAGCAGGATCGTGGCCGGTCTGAGCAGGCTCTCCAGATTGTCCATCTGCTGCCAGATGCTCGCCGCGATCTTGCCGAGGAAGATTTCGTTCAGGCTGAATGGGGTGACGCGTAGCAGGCTCAGTGTATCCTGCCGCAACTCGTCGTAGATCGCGGCGAAAGCCGCGTGGCCCACGCTGAACAGCACATGGGCGTAGAACACCAGGCTGAACGGATAAACGAGCACCGCGGCGATCAACGTCAGGTAGAGTGGGAGCGCAACGGGCAGGGCCAGCGTGATCTGGCCGAGACCGAGCGCGACCGCGTGCAGGGACGGGGCCGACAGGCCCCAGATGACGATCAGACCGACCTGAACCGCCAGCCAGCGCAGCAGCGGCCGGATTTCCACAGGGGAGGGGAGATGCCCGCCCAGGTGGCGGCGCACGAGGGGGTTCGTGCGCCTGGCCCAACCGGGCAGCCGGGCGGTGATGTGCATGTGCTGGCCCTTCCGCCGCGCGAGCGTTATGGGCAGGCGGCCGAGACGGTGGTGGTACCACCCGCGACGGTCCACACCTCGATCCAGTAGTAGCCCGTGTGCGGCACTTCCCAGGCGATCTCGTTCGCGTTGTGGCCTTCGATCTGCTCGAACACGATCGGGGGCAGCGTGGCGTTTTCCAGGAACATCGCCGCGATGCGGAAGCGCCAGTCCGGGTAGCTGCTGGCGGAGGTCGAGATGTCGCCCGATGCGGTCAGTGTGACTTGCTCGCCTTCACGCCCAAACCAGATGTTGCCTGCGTGATCCTCCCCGCCGCTGAGGGTGGCCGACTGGCTATTGCCACCGGGACGGCACAGCCGGATGTCCTGGGCCTGGCTGGTCAGCGTGTACGTGCCGCTCTGGACGGAACCGGCCTCGATCGTGAACAGGTGGGGCAGGTCGCTGGTCGGCCAGTAGGAGAAGCTGACGCTTCCCTGGGTGATGTACGGGCGCACCACCTCACTGGCCGGGGCGGCAATGCTCAGGACGGGGAAGGCGTCGCTGGTCAGGGTGATCTCGTGCATGATCCCGGCCCGGTTGCTGAAGAAGAACGTCACCGGCGTGTCTGGGGCCAGCGGGCCGCTGGCGGGTTGATCGGCCGTGAGGGGCAGATCGAGGAAGGGCGTGGGAAGCCCTGCCAACGGGTGGGGGAGTCGGTCGAGGGGCAGGTTGCGCAGCGCCGCGACGTCGAGCGCCTCCATCCGCGAAGGCCCTGCCACCGCGAGTCCATTCTGATCGACGGGGACGCGGTACTGCGCGCCGGTTGTCACGTCGAGGGGTGTTCCGTCCGGCAGCGTGAAGTGCAGCGCCCCAGCCAGGACTTGAAACAGGAGACCGTCCTGAGGGTCGGCCTGGACGTAGAGCGTGGCTTCCAGGTCGAAGCTGATTCCGTTCAGGCTGAGTCTGGCCCGGCCGGTGGCTGGCGGTTGGAGGAGCAGACCAGGCGGCGGCGCGTCGGGGCAGTCCTCCGTTGGGCTGCCGCTGTCCAGCACCGCCACCTGGAAGGGATCACGATACCAGTCCTCGGCGGAGAGGGCCGGGGCGTTGCGCAGGATGGTGGGAATCTCGACGATCGGACAGTTGGTGACCACGTAGCCGGAGAAGACCCAGGCAGCCGACTCGTAAGGGGTGTCGATCCGCCACCAGGATGAATCGGCCAGGCGGCCGGTGATGATGACCTGCTCGTCCCGTTGCAGGACTTCGAGCACGGCAGCGTTGTATGAGGGGTAGTTGCGCACGTTGAGTGTGTCGGTGACGACGCGCCCATAACAGGTGGCGGCGGGCTTGGCCTCGCTCTGGACGGCAGTGCGATTGTCGGTGAGAGTCGCGTTGCCGAGCAGCCACATGGTGACCATCTCAGGCGCGTTGGAAGGCAGGCCTGCGCCCTGGGCCACGGTGAGCAGTCCCCAGCTTTCCGGCGCGGCGTCCAGGGGGGCTATCTGAAGCTGTTCCAGTCCATCCAGACTGAAATGGCTGCCTGCCGCGTAGGAAGCTGGTGGATTGGCGCCCGTGGTCGTGATCGCGCCTCCGGCGACACAGGCTTCATTGCGGTGAAGCGCGCCACATGATTCCACGGCCTGATAAGCCTTCTGAATCAGGATCGGACAGGAGGCTCCCGACCCCTGGGCCGCTGTTTCCAGGCCCGATGATGCCAGGACGGCAGCGACCGCGATTCCGATCGCCCCGAGGATGATCCACTTCCCGTACTGCCGCATGATTGTGCCTCCAGAAAAAGGATGAACGCTGCGTGCTGCTCCACGCCGGATTCGCGGTGACGACTCCAGTGGACTCAGGTCCGGCGGACGATGATCGAGATGCCGCCATTATGGGTGTCGCCCTGGAGCAAACGCCATTGGGGCGAGAGATGAATGCCTACAAACAGGGTGCGGAAGATGCCCTGATGGCCGACGATGGCGAAGTCTGTCTGGCAGCGGCGGGTCAATTCGCCCCAGACCCGCTGCATGCGCCGGAACGCGCGCAGAAAATTCTCCGTATCCCGCGTGAATGGACTCACCAGGCGCAGGCCAGAAAGCATGTAAGCCTGGCGCAGGGTCAGCTTTCGGCTGGCTGGACCGGTCAGGGGCGCCGGCAGAATCTCGTACAGTTCCGGATGAGTGAGTACCGGCAGCCCGCAGGCCTCGGCCAGAATCGCGGCGGTCTGCTGCGCGCGCAGCAGCGGGCTGCTGTACAGGCAGGTCAGATTGAGATGGGTAAGCTGGGGGGCGAGGGCTTTGCTCTGTTCGATTCCCTGGGCGTTGATTGCCTCGTGGGGAACCTGGGCGATCATGGCGTTGAACTCGCCAACCGTCAGACGGCGATCCAGGGCCAGGACATTGCCGTCGACCTCGCCATGGCGAATCAGGTAGACCGTTTGAGAGGGCATTGTGTGTGCTCGATCGCAACCGGACTGAATGACATGCCAGCGATAGTGTACCCGAAAAATGGCCGGAATTGATAGCTGTCGTATAAAAAATTGACGAAAAATCCGCCGGATAATTGCGCTCCGCGAATAAATCGACTATTGTAGAGATCGTATGCAGATACAAACGCAAAGCGCGCATATGTTTTAATAACGCGGTGATACCGAGGGGGATAAGGTCCGTCTGTCAACAGGATGGATGCTTCGGGGAGGAGGCATCCTGATCGTCTCTGGACGCCTTTGACAGAGGATCTTGCGCGGCGCGATTGCCGGGGATTTCAGGTCGTTTGCGGAACACCAGCCGTGGTTTATTCGACGACGTATGATCGCAGTTGGGCGGTCGTGATCGGTATCGATCGATATCGAGCGATGCCGCCTCTCCGTCACGCGGTGGCTGATGCGCATGCCGTGGCTGATGCGCTGATCGGTCTGTTTGGCTTTGAGCCGCGCCGGGTCGCCCGGCTGACGGATGACATGGCGACGCGGAGCCGAATCGGCGCCGTGCTGGAGAAGCAGCTCGGCGATCCGGCCAGGATCGGCAAGGACGACCGGGTCGTGGTCTTTGTGGCCGGGCACGGCGTCAGCCGATCGAACGAAGACCGGGGTTATTTCGCCCCGGTGGATGCCTCCCGCACGCATTGGGACAATTTCATCGCGTTCGACCACATCACCGAGATGGTCGAAGCCATGCCGGCCAAGCATGTGTTGTTGATCATCGATTCCTGCTACGCAGGGCCGGACCTGATGCGCGGCATCTCCGACCGGGTGGCGGAGGACTTCATCGCCCGGCCGACGCGTCAGATTTTGGCGGCGGGCCGCTCCGACGAGATGGTGATGGATGGCGGCGGGCCGGGTGGGCGTCACTCGATTTTCACCGGCTACCTGCTGGAAGGGCTGCGCGGCAAGGCGGCCGACGAGCGCGGCCTGCTGGTGGGAAGCAGCCTGATCACGTACGTCACCCAGAGCGTCTACAACGACCCACGCGCCAGGCAGACTCCGATGGGCGGCTGGCTGTCCGGCGACGGCGATTTCGTGTTTCGCAGCGCCGCGCCTCAGCACCTGCCTCCGGATTTCACGCAGCGTCTGGCGGACAGCAGCCCGATTCACGACCGGTTGGAGGCGGTGGCCGATCTGGCCTCGCTTGCGGTTCATGGCGAGTCGCGTGTGGCCGAGGACGCCGTTTACGCCCTCAAGCTGGTGGTTCGGACGGATCAGGACGAGCAGGTGAAGTCGATGGCGACTCACGTGCTCAACGAGATTCGCCAGATGGCGAGAATCATCGGGCGCAGCCAGCCAGCTCGGTCCGAGACCGAGCTGCAGCCCGCTGCCGAGCCGCGCAAACCCATTCTGCTGACGCTCCGCGAAACCCTGCCGTCTGAAGCAGTCCCGGCGTCCCAAGACCGCGTGGAGCCGCCTCTCGCGCCGCCCGTGTGTGAAACGTCGTCCGCTGCGCAACAAACGGGCCAGCCTGAGTCGGTCCGGCCCGCAGCGGCGGAGTCCGCTCAGCCTGAGCCTCCTTCGCGGCGTCGCAGGGGCCGGTGGCTCAGGGCGGGCCTGAGTCTGGTGGTGCTTTTGTTCCTGGCGACTGTTTTCTCCTTCATCATCCTTCAGTCCGGCCTGCTGCCGCGCTCTGGAAGGCTTGTGGGCCTCCTGCCCACGCTGACTCTCGACGCGCAGAGTATCGAGGCCATTGTCCAGACCCAGGAGGCAGCCGTGCAGGCGCTCGCGGCGGCAGCGATTCTGGAGACCAAGCAGTCGGAGGCGACGGCCATCGCCAGCGGCGTTGTGGCCGACTCCACGGCGGCTCCCACGGCTGTGCCTGAAGGTGGTTCCTACGCGAGTCTTGGTGGCGCGCCGGTGCCGCCGGCCGGCCGGCCGGTGGCCACGCCGTCCTTATTTCCGACGCCGGAGGTGCTGTTCCGGCCGGCGGGACGCGTTCTGTTCGAAGATCATTTTGGCGACAATCAGTGGTGGCTGCTGGACAGCGCGCCCAACGGGGTGCGGGAAATTCGCGACGGGAGTCTGTATCTTGAGCTGGACGACGACTTCGATCAGTGGTACGTCCGGCCCGATCCGGCGTTAGTCCCGGCGGCGGCGGATTTTGTCCTGGATGTCGACGCCACGGTGCTGACCCCCAACGCCGATGGCATGGTGCTGGTCCTGTTCCGGACGCAGCCCGACGATTCCGGCGAGCTGGGCGATTATTATGCTTTTGGCGTCGCGCTGTCCGGCGAGGCCATCCTGCTGGTGCAGACTGGCGGCCAGCCGTACCCCCTGGCTCCCTTGCAGGCGATGCCCACCGGGCCGCTGCCGCCGGATGAACCGGTGCACCTGCGCGTGGTGGCGCGCGGCGACTCGCTCAGCCTGGTGGTGAACGGCGTCGAAATCCTCACGGCCGAGGATCAGACCTATGCACGGGGTGGTTTCGCCCTGGGCGCATGGGCGCGCGTGATGACCCCCTACACCGTCACCTTCGACCATCTCGTCTTCGGCCTGCCTGATTGACCGAATCGGCTGGCAGGCGTGCTATAATTCCCCCTGATCTTGTGGAATTTGAAACCGGAGTGGGTATGGCTGGAGTGAAACCCGCAGCACGGCGTTTGCTGGTGAGCTTCGCGCACCCGGACGACGAATCGTTCGGGATGGGTGGGGCGATTGCCCGGTATGCCGATCAAGGCGTCGACGTACACTTGATTTGCGCGACAGGGGGCGAGGAGGGCGACATCCCGCCCGGCATGGCGCTGGGCGATCGCTCGATTGGCGAAGTGCGCCTGGACGAACTGAACTGCGCCGCCAAAACGCTCGGAATCCGGCAGGTGATCACACTGGGGTATCGCGATAGCGGCATGATGGGCGCGCCGCAGAACCAGAATCCCGCCTGTCTCTGGCAGGCCGATCCAGACGTCCTGACCGGGCAGATCGTCGAGGTGATCCGGCGGGTGCGTCCCCAGGTGGTGGTGACCTTCGATCCCTACGGGGGCTATGGTCACCCGGATCACATTGCCATTCAGCGGGCGACCGTGCGCGCGTTCCACGCGGCCGGCGCGGCCGATCAGTACCCCAATCAGGTCGCGGCCGGATTGGAACCCTACCAGGCGCGAAAGCTGTACTACACCGTTTTTCCCCGGACGTTTGTCCGCCTGGCGGTCTGGGCCACGCGGCTGGCGGGCCGCGACCCGCGCCGGATGGGTCGCAACCACGATCTGGACTTTCAGGCCGTGATCGACGCGACCCTGCCCACGCATGCCCGGCTTGACCTGCGGACCTATTACGATACCTGGCAGCGAGCCAATGCCTGCCATGCCAGCCAGAGCGGGCCGGGGGAACTCCTGCCCCTGCTGCGCCCTCTGGCGCGGGCGGTGTTTGGCTGGCAGACCTTTCACCGCGCCTGGCCCGAAGTCAACGGGCGCTCTCCTGGCGAGCACGATCTGTTCGAAGGGCTTGACTGAGCGCCCGTGGGTGGCGCATGATGGAGAGGGATCGGAGGGACCTGGGCGGCCGGTTTGACGCTCAGGGGTGTTCCCTGGCTTGCCTGCGATCGTCCTTGCTGCTGGCTGAAGTGTGCTTTTCCGAAGGGGATTTCCGCACGATGCTCGATCCGCGCGATATGCACCGCCGTGCCCTCCGCCCGCTGGTGGAGGCCGCGCTCCAGGCCGATGGGCTTCAGGCCTGGGCCAATGGCGTGGTGACGGATGCCCTCCAGGCCCCGGATCGACAGCTCAAGGCCGGGGCGATCACGGCGCTCGAAGATTATCTGCTCGCCCAGGCCATCCCTTCCGGGCTGCGCACGACTTCGGGCCTCAACTTCGATCTGGTGGTAGCCTTCGCGGACGAGATTCAGCGCATCTGCACGGATGAATCGATCTCGCTGCTGGTGAGCTACAACGGCGTCGCGTGGCTCCTGGAAGGCTGGCGGGTGCGCACGCCGCCGCGTCTGTCGGCTGACGATCCGCTGGTGATCCTGCCGGCCTGTGTGGCAGCCGGACTCGGAGTCCACGCGGCGGCATTCCTGGCGATCGAGGAGGGGATGCGGGCGCTGATGCACCTGGCCGGGGGCCTCGCGCCGGTGCGCGAAGCGGCGGTGCTGGGCTTGCAGCGCATGCTCGAACAGCGCTGGACGCGGACTCTGCACGAGCTGCGCCGTTACGCGCTGATCGGGGACTGCCGCCAGCACGCGGCGGCGCTCAAGGCCGTGTCGGTGCCACGCCTGCTGACCGATCGCGGGCGGACCCTTGATGCGCTCGATCTTCACCACGAAATCCTGGCGGCTTACCGGCGACTGCCCCAGGTCGCGCGGGCAAGCGAGGCCGGGCTGGCCCTGCGCCGGACGCTGCCCGAAACGGTCGCCCGCCTGCTGGTCGCCGAGCGGCTGGCCGGATTCGCGGCGGCCTGGGCCTGGCTGGCGTGGGGCGATCCCGATGTGAGCGCCATCATCCAGGAGAGCATCGCCGGCCAACCCCTGGCCTCGTTTGAAGAAGCGGCTTTTCTCCGCCTCAATTTCTCCTAGATCGAACCGCTGTTCGGGTGAGTTCCAGAGCAATCGCATCAAAAACAAAATGAACCGCCAAAACGCCAGGAACACCAAGAAAAGCGCAGAGAAAAGCGAAAATCAGGAAAACTTGCACCACTGAAGCCGCGAATCGAAAGCTGGTGAACTGGTTTGCCCGCTGTGTTCTTCGTGTCCTCTGGTGAGATGTCTTTTACGATTTGATGCGATTGCCCTGGCAACTGATTTCCGACCGATCGCGCTGGCTACGGGACTATCGCATCAGGACGAAAAAAGCAGCTCACCGCGGAGATCGCGGAGGACGCAGAGGGAAAAACGGGCCGATGAGACTCTATCT
>JARKOQ010000052.1 GCA_029976005.1 Aggregatilineales bacterium
ACGTCCAGGGTGTCGTCCACGACCTGAACGAGGGCAGGCTCCGGCGGGATCGCGCCGCCGCGCAGATCATCCTGCAGGAGCAGGTACCCGATCAGCAGGACCAGCACGGGCACGATCAGGACGGCGGCGATCATCAGGATGGGACGGCGCATGGGGCTTTTCCTCAGGGTTGGGTGGCGGCTACAGGCGCTCGGCCACCATCTCGGCGATATCCCGCACGGCGACGGCCGGGGCGCCCGGCGCTTGGGCCGCGCTGGTCAGCATGATCGAACAGAAGGGGCAGGCTGCGCCGATGGTCTGCGCGCCGGTGGCCGCGCCTTCCTGGAAGCGCGTCACGTTGATCGGCATTTCCTGGCGGGTTTCCATCCAGACCTGCGCGCCGCCGCCTCCGCAGCACAGGCTCCGGTTGCGATGGCGCGGCATCTCGACCAGGCGGAGGCCCGGCAACGCCCTGAGGGCCTCTCGCGGGGCGTCGTAGATGCCGTTGTAGCGGCCCAGGTAACACGAGTCGTGGTAGGCAACCGTCTGGACCTTGCGGCGGCGATCCCACTTCTGGGGGGCGATCTGGCCCGCCTCGATCAGGTGGGCGATATAGGTTGAATGGTGGACGACCTCGTAATGGCCGCCGAAGTCCGGGTATTCGTGCTGGAAGGTATTGAAGCAGTGCGGGCACTGGGTCAGGATCAGCCTGAACCGGTACTGGCTGAGCGTCTCGACGATCTGGGCCGTGGCCTCCTGGTAGAGGGCTTCCTGCCCGCCACGCCGCGCCCATTCACAGGTGCAGCGCTCCTCGTCCCCCAGCACGGCGAAGTCCACTCCGGCTGCCCGGAGAATCCGGACCATCGCCCGGCTGACCCGCTGCCCGGCCGGGTCGAAGGCTCCGGCGCAGCCGACCCAGTACAGCACGTCGGCCTGGCCTTTGTCGGCCATCCGGGGGACGTCCAGCCCGTGCGCCCAGGCCAGGCGCGCGCCGCGCGGGTTGCCCCACGGATCGCCCGTCCGCTCGGCCTGGGTGAAGGCGACAGCCAGTTTTTCCGGCGGGCGGCCCTCCATCAATACCTGATCCTGGCGCAGGGCGAGGATATCGGCCAGCGGCGCGTTGCCGACCGGGCAGATTTCCACGCAGGCGGCGCAGGTGGTGCAGGCCCACGCGCCCTCGGCCGGCAGGGCCGTCTCGAACAGGGTGCGCGGTGAGTCCGCGCCGCGCGCCAGGGCGGGAGCGTCCTCCCACAGGATGTAGCGCTTGTTGACCTCCAGGGCCGCCGGGGAAAGCGGCGTCCCGGCCTGATAAGCCGGGCAGACGTCCTGGCAGCGGTTGCACATGATGCAGGCGTAGGCATCCACGATCTGGGTGCGGCTGAGGTGCTCGATCCGGGCCGCGCCGAAGCGCTCGATCGACTCGTCTTCCAGTTCAAGGCGATCCATCGTCCCCAGGCTGGCCCGCTCCGGCCGGGTCAGGAAGTTGAACGGGCCGGCCAGCAGGTGGAAGTGCTTGGTGCGCGGGAACCAGGGCACGAAGAGCAGGACCAGGCCCAGGGCCAGCCACCACGCGGCATGCTCGCCAACCGCCAGGAGGGCAGGGGAGCCGCCCTGCCACAGCCCGGCGGCGGCGCTGGCCAGCGGCTGCCAGGGATCGAGGCCGTGCTGGGCCAGGGCGAACGTCTGGCCGAGGAAGCGGCTGCCCACGTGGGCCAGGATGAACGCGCCGACGAGGGCCGAATCGCGCCGGATGCCGCCTGCCCTGACCCTGGGGTGGAGCAGCACCCGGTCATTGAATTGCAGGGTGGGGGCGGGAGTCAGGAAGCGGCGCGCCAGAAAATAGAGCATGCCCAGGATGACCACGCCGCTGAACAGGTCGGCCAGCAGGCGGTACAGGCGCGCATCCGGGCCGAGAAAGGTATAGCCCGGCAGGAAGCCTTCCAGCAGGTCGCCCAGGTTGACCAGGAAGTAGAACAGGAAGCCCCACACGATCCCTACGTGGAACAGGCCGGTCAGCCGGCGGGCGCTGAGCACGGTGTGCTGGGTGAGCGTCACCTCGATGGCCCGCCACAGGCGTACGGGCAGGCGCTCCAGGTGGAGCCGCCCGCCGCCGCGTTCCACCACTTTCCCGACCTCGCGGAACGTCCGCCACGTCAGGTACATGGAGAACACGACCAGGATGTCGAATACGATCTTCTCAGGCAGTGATAGCACGCGCGCGCTCCTTCTCGTGGAGGCGACAGACGCCGGGTGATCTGGTCCGGCCCTGGCAGGAAGTGATGGGGGACTGCGATTCATTGTACCTGTGATTCGGGGGGGCAATCAACTCCGCGTCCCAGGGAAAACGCATCAAAAGCGGTGAACCGCGAAGCGTGCAACGAAGAAACGCGGGGGTAGAACCTCAACCTGAATAAAAAACCGGCGGGCCTCGACTGGAGGCCCGCCGGACGGGAGATGCATTTGCTTCTGGGCCAGGCGGCGCGGGGCTGGCGGTGGAGGGAGGAGGGTTGCCAGCCCCACACCTGGGCGAAACCAGGGTGACGCCAGAAGCTCACAACCTGGCCTGGTCTCGCTCGGCGCTGTTCAGGTCATAACAGCGCCTGCTTCGGGGAGGGATGGATAAGTTCAGCGAGCGGACTCGGGCAGGGCGCTTTGCGGCGTCCCACGGAAGGCGGGGGCGGTCGCATACCCTTCGGCGTTGATCCCCTCCCGTTTGACAGCTTTGTAAGCCGTCAGGAACAGGATTTTGATGTCCAGCAGGAACGAGCGGTTGTCGACGTACCAGACGTCCAGCTCGAATTTTTCTTCCCACGAAATCTGGTTGCGCCCGTTGATCTGCGCCCAGCCGGTGATGCCGGGCCGCACGTTGTGGCGGCGCGCCTGTTCGGAGTTGTACAGCGGCAGGTATTCCATGAGCAGCGGGCGGCTGCCGACCAGGCTCATGTCGCCGCGCAGGACGTTGAGCAGCTCCGGCAGCTCGTCCAGGCTGGTGCTGCGCAGGAGCTGGCCGAACCGGGTCAGGCGCACGTCGTCGGGGAGCAGGTTGCCCTGCTCGTCGCGGGCGTCGGTCATCGTCCGGAACTTGTGGATGACGAACGGCTTGCCATACAGGCCGGGACGAACCTGGTGGAACAGGATCGGGGAGCCGAGTTTGGTCCGGATCAGGACGGCGAGCACGATCAGCAACGGCGCCAGCATGATCAGCAGGCCGATGGAGGCGGTAATGTCAAACGCGCGCTTGAGGGTGGTGTTGCCAAAATCGCGCAGAATAGCCATCAGTTGATGGTAAGCGGCTTCATCGAACGTCCAAAATCTCATTTCCATGGTGTCTAACTCTTTACTCGGCAACGATCCGGTGAATCGACAGTAATCGGATGTATTGGAAAGGCTCGGAACACCTGTTGAGAAGAACACTCAACATTACTCTCGCATCGGTCCCTTGCAATGCGCCTAACAGAATAGCCGTAAACCTTACAAACACCCTAAATTCCCGCAAGCAAACCAATTTCAAACCCTAACGGCACGCATGCCTAATATTTTCGAGGGCGCTTCATTGTGATTCTGTAGGGTTTCTGAAAGTAAGCGTTTGGGGGAGGCGGTGGTTAGTGAAGGACCTGCAATACTCGCGATCCGGCGGTCCCGTGCAGCCGGGACGGCGGGCGTGTGCTTTGGGCCGGGGGATGCCCGAAAAACAACAAGGCCCTGGCGGGGCCTCGTTGTAGGTTATCCTGGGCGATCTGGCTTGGGGAAGGTTAGAAGACTTCCGGGGCGGTTCCGTAAGCGGCCATCGGAATGGGCGTGCGGTCGGTCAGGTACTGGCGGATGTCGGCCAGGCACTGCTCGTAGACCCGGATCAGGTCGCGATCCGGCCCTTTATAGCGCCGCAAGGTCTGCACCGCGCAGGCCAGACAGCCGCGCATGGCCCGGTAACTATCCGTCTCGCAGGCCATGCAGCCGTTCAGGCGAATCATCATCATGGAAAATGCCAGGACTTCCGGATCCGACTCAGGCAGGCTCAGCACGCGGTCGATCAGGGCCTGCCAGTCCGCGCCGCGCAGCTTGCGGAGTTCGTTTGTAATGGCGTGCGGGTACAGCAGCTCGTTCTGGGAATACATGCCATCCACCTTATCTAGAGGCGCGCCCACTCGAAGAAGAGTGCAAAAGTAGATAAAGAATTGAGGGCTGTGTTGGTCGTCTTACGTGATGCTCTTAGCATAAAGGTATAGAGAATCTAGAACTATAGCGCGGGGGTACTATCCAGGGTTAGAAATTCGTTTCAGTCCGTTTTTTTGCCCGGCCACATCCCTTTTGACACGGCGGTTGTGGTCTCCGGCCACCGCATCGAACCGAAGACTGCTCGCTGCCAAGGAGACATGTTTTCATGGGCTTGTGCCGTGACCCTGGCATGGCGGCGGTGGAAGCAGTTTCCTGCTTTGCGTTTTCGCGCGTTTTGCGGTTCGCTGTCTTTGAGGCGTTGGCTCCGTGGCCTCTGGGCGTGTCTGGCGGATCGGCGGTCTGCTGCTATACTACGCCATGTGGATGGCTTATGGGGCAGGAACCGCTGCGACAGGTGAGGAACGGCGTGAAGCGTCTGGCATGGATGATCGTGGTGCTGCTGCTGGCGGCCTGCGACGGGACGATATTGCCCGCGCCGGACGGCGGGACTCCCGTCGCGCCGATCGTGTCCGGTCTGACCAACCTGCCAGAGTACGTTCACCCGGACGGGTTGTTCCGCCTGGCGCTGCCGGCCTCCTGGAGCGCGGGCGACCTGGGCGACGGCAGCGCCGCGCTGGTCACGTTTGGCCCATCCGGCTCCACGCCGCTGCTGACGGTCTACGCGGTCAACACCGGCGCGGCCCTGGACGAGGCGGCCTTTCAGGGCGCGATGGAGGCCTATCTGGCGGCGGACTACAATGCCGGGCTGACGGTGCGCGATACCAGCGCGATGGGGGATGGAAGCTGGCGCGCGGCCGGAGTCCGGCAGCGGGGTGGGGTGGCGACGCCCGTGAACGTTTTCATGCAGCGCGACGGGGCGATCTTTTCCGCTCTTGAGACCGCCGTCCCCGCCGGGGACGCGGTGCAGATGGCCCTGCTGACCCACATCATCAACAGCTACCGGGTCGATCCGGCGGCGGCCTGGCCGGTGGGTCTGGCCGGGCAGGTGCCGGCCGTGCCTCCGGAGCTGATCCTGGTGGCGGGCAACCTGACCTTCAGCGGACTGCTGACCTGGCAGGCTCCAGACGGGGCCTGGGTGGTCAGCGGCCGGGTGGCCAACCGCGCGCCGTACGCCCTGGAACAGGTGACGATCCGGGCAGCGCTTCAAGACAGCCTGGGCCAGACCCTGATCGAGAGCGGTGGGGGCGTGCCGGTGGCAGTCCTGCCCGACGGCGAATACGCGCCTTTCACGCTGCGCTTCGACTCCGGCCGGCCGGCCGCGGCGTTCCGGCTGGCGCTGGCGGCGGAAGGCCGGCAGGCAACGGACGCGCTGGCAACATACTATGGGCCGGAGCACTTCGACTGGGAAGATCGGGCCGAGTACGATTCGGAAGGGCGGTTGCATATCCTGGGCACGGTGTGGAACGTGGGAGATGCGCGCGCGCTGGACGTCCAGGCCCTGGTAACGGTTTTCGATCCGGCCGATCGCGTGGCGGGAACCGTTGCCCAGCCGGCTGCCGCGACGTTGGATCCCGGGCAGTCGGCGCGCTTCGACGCGCCGGTCCCGGTTCTGGGCGGCGATCCGGCGCATTATCTGGTGGTGATGATGGCCCGGCGCTGAATCCGGCCGGGCGGGTTTCGACGGGAAGTTGGCTCCACCATGAAGGTGATTGTCCTGGGGTCGGGAGGTGGATCGGGGATTCCGAACCCATTTTGCCTGTGCGCGAACTGCGAGACGGCGCGGGCCAACGGCGGGCGCAGCCTGCGCAACAGCCCGGCCGTGCTCATCAACGACGATCTGCTGATCGACTGTGGTTCCGATGTGGAGAACAGCGCCCGGCAGCTGGGGCTGCGGCTCCACAACCTGCGGACGCTGATCATCACCCACCGCCACAGTGACCACCTCCATCCCTGGTTTTTCTGGGAGCGGCGCAGTGTGTCCGGCACGGAACTGCCGCTGCTGACGGTCTACGCCCCGCAAGATGCCATCGAGGACGTGGTCAGCTTCTACCAGACGAGCGTGGCCTGGGATCGAGAGACCCTGGAGCAGCGCACGCGGACGGTCTTCCGGCCGGTGCGGGCCGGGATGATGAAGCTGGCCGGGCGCTACCGGCTCCGGTTCTTTCCGGCCTCGCACGGCGAGACGCGCATGGAGGTCGTCCTGGTTGGCGTGAGCGACGCCCGCTCGGCCTACTTCCACGGCTACGACAGCGGGCCGTATTCCGACGAGCTGTGGGCCATGCTGGCCCGCTACCGTTTCGACGCGGTGGCCCTGGACGCCTGCATCGGCCAGCAGACCGATTACCATTCCGACCAGCACATGACCGGCCCGCAGACGATCGCCCACGCGGCCCGGATGCGCGCGGATGGAATCCTCAAGCCGGACGGAATCGCGCTGGCGACCCATTTCGTTCATCAGGCGGCGGGCAGCCACGACGATCTGGTCCGCTACTACGAGCCGCAGGGCGTCACGGTGGCCTACGATGGGCTGACCCTCGCCCTGGGGGAACCCGCCGGGCCATGACCCGCCTGACTCACGTCTTCTTCGAGCTGCATGGCACGCTGGTCGACGCGCGCCGCACCCTGCCGCCGCTGTACCGCGCCGCGTTGGGCGACTACATGGCGGCGCGCTACGGCGGCGATCCGGCCGAATGGGCGGAGGCCAACCGGCGCGTGGTCGCGGATTGGGACAGCTACCATGCCGATCTGGACTTTGGGGGCGACGATAGTCTGGCCCAGATGCGCGAGGGGCAGGCCCGCACGCTGCGCGCCCTGTTCCGCCTGACCGGGCGGCCGGCCCCTTCGCTGCGGGAGCTGGAGCGCCTGATCGACGAGTACGCCTTTGAAGTCACCCGCCGGTGCGACGCCCTGTATCCTGAAGCGCGGGCCGCGCTGGAGGCGATCCGAGGGCTGGGGCTGACCCTGGGCGTGATGACTCATAGCCTGCGCGGCCAGGCCGAAGGGCTGCTGGCCGGGGCGAGGGTACGCGAGGCTTTCGCGGGGCCGATTGTTACGCCGGAAGTCCGGGGTCACTACGCCAGGGAGCCGGGCGGCTACCGGTTGGCGGCGCGCCTGGCCGGGGTCGAACCGGGGGCGTGCGCGGCGGTCGACAGCGATCCCGGCGTGCTGCGGGCCGCGGCGCTGGCCGGATGGCGCACGGTCGCCATCGACCGGGGCGGGCGCCTGGGGCCGGACGCCGCCCAGGTCGTGCTGCCCGATTTGACCGGCCTGGCGGACGCGCTGGGGGCGTGGTTGTAAGACATTTCACCGCAGCGGTGCGGAGAACGCAGAGAAAAAAGCAGCTTTGGGGGAGTGATTTCCTTTGCACTCTCCGAGTTTTCTGCGGTTCGCGCTTTTCGAAGGAGGCCATCGTGATCGAAGTCGAGATTCCGGGGTGGGGGAGCCTGCGGCTGGTGCATGCCGTGTTTGATGTCAACGGTACGCTGGCCCGTGACGGGGAACTGCTTCCCGGCGTGGCGGAGCGCTTCGCCCGGCTGGGCGAGACGTTGACGCTACACCTGCTGACCGCCGATACGCACGGCAAGCAGGCCGCGATCGACGCGGCGCTGGGCCAACGCGCCACGATCATCCAGGGTGGGGCGGCAGACAAACTGCGCTACATCCAGACCCTGGACGCGGCGCGGGTGGTGGCGGTGGGGAATGGGGCCAACGACGCGGCGATGCTGCGCGAAGCGGCTCTGGGGATCGCCATCCTGGGGCCTGAAGGGCTGGCGGTCGAGACGCTCCAGGCGGCGGATGTCGTAGTCGCCTCGATCGCGGACGCGCTCGACCTGCTGGTCTTACCCCGGCGGCTGGTGGCGACGCTGCGCCGATGAACCTGGCGTGCCGATGAGCCTGGCGCGTCGCTAGGCCGGCGGCGGGCCAAACGGATCGACGGTCGGCTCCGGGGGTAAGCCGGTTGGCGTCAGGGCCATGAGCTGGTCAATCAGGCGCTGGATCGAAGGGGGCACGGAGCCGTCGACTGTGGTGATGGTGCTTTCGCTCCCGCCGCGCACGACGGTCAGGGCGTAGGCGTAGGTATCCGGGCGCGGCTGGTCCGGGCCGTAGTGCGTCTCCAGCCGGAAGAATCCCATCTGGTCAAGCTGCAAATCGAGATTGAGCACGACCTCCTGGGCGATGCTGCCCAGCAGGTTGCCGTTGATCAGCAGCGCGCCATTGCCCAGCACCGTCCAGGTGCGCGTCTCGTTGGTCAGGCCGCCGCTGCGCTCCAGGGTCAGCACGTCGAAAGTCAGGCCCTCATTGGGATCTTCCGTGCCGAGCGGGGTGGGCGTGGCCGGATCGGTGGCTGTCGGCTCAGGGGTGTAGGTGGCATTCAGCCGCAGGCCGGGGGTGGTGTCGGCGGGCGGCTGGGCGCAGGCGGCCAGCAGGATCAGCACGATAGCCAGGAGCGCCAGACGGCGCGGGGGGATCGGGTTCATGGGATGCCTCCTATAATGTCGCACTCAGGGTAGCACCGCCCGATTCTCCGCGCAAGGTGGGATATGCGCGGCGGAAGGGCAAGAACAAATCAAGCCGCCAAAACGCCAGGAAAGCCAACGAAAAACAGAAGACTAAACGAAGCCTTGAGACTTACGGAGTGAGTCAATCCTGTTTTGATTGACTTGCCCCGAAGGGTCATCGTATAATCAAACGGAGATTTGATTCTTGTTCCGGGAGCGCGCCATGCCCCGCAAGCCCGCCGAGCAGACCGTCAGCCGCCAGGCCATCCTGGACGCGGCGGCGCGCATTTTCTGCGAGCGGGGCTACCACGGCGCGACCATGCAGGACATCAGCGCCGCGGTTGACCTGACCCCCGGCAGCCTCTATCATCATTTCGAGGGGGGGAAGGATGCCATCCTGCTGGCCGTGTTGCAGGCCGGGCTGGATCGGGTGGCGGCGGACGTGCGGTGTGTCGCCGAATCGAGCTTTCCTCCGGCGGAAAAACTCCATCGCGCTATCCGGGCGCATGTCCTGGGCGTCACCGAACAGGGGGCGGTCGCCGCGCTGATGATCCTGGAGATGCGCGCCACGCTTGGCCTGCCCGACGTGCCGGCCGAGTTCCTGGCCCGGCGCGACCAGGTTGAATCCCTGTACCGCCAGATGATCGTCGAGGGAATCACGGCGGGGGCCTTCCGGCCCGTCGACGTGGGGGTATTTGCCCACACCCTGCTGGGGGCGTCGAACTGGGTCAGTGTCTGGTACCGGCCCGGCGGGCGTCTGAAAGGAGCCGACATTGCAGAGGAGATCGCCGACCTTTTCCTCAACGCGCTGCGGGCGCGCTGAGGGCCTCGTTTGCGCCTTTCGGGAGGGAATCCAATGAAGAAATCAAGGCAATCCCAGGTGAAGATCATGGTCAACCGCGACCGGTGCGGCGTCTGCGGATGCTGCGTGCCGGTCTGCCCGCCCGCGTCGCTGACCCTGCACGATGCCTATCTGGAGGTCGATCACGAGACCTGCACCGAATGCATGAAGTGCATCCCGGTCTGCCCGACCAACGCGCTCTATGACGTGCCCGTCGAGGCCGTCGCCACGATCGGCGTGGCGCAACGATGAAACTCCAGCACGACGAATACGACCTGGTGGTGGTGGGCGGCGGCCCCGGTGGGGCGGCGGCGGCCCTGGTTGGCGCGCGGCGCGGGCTGCGCGTCCTGTTGATCGACAAGCGCCAGGAGATCGGCACCCCGGTGCGCTGCGCCGAGGCGATCGGGTACGAAGCCATCCAGCCCTACATGGACATCGATGAGCGCTGGGTCTCGGCCTGGATCGACGCCTTCCGTATCGTGGGGCCGTCGGGCCAGTCGGTGCGCGTGCCGCCGACTTCGCCGACGATGGTCGTCGACCGCAAAATCTTCGACCGCGAACTGGTCGCGCAGGCGATCCGGGCCGGGGCGACCGTCCGGGCCATGACGCGCGCCACGGGCCTGATCCTGGAAGACGGGGCCGTGCGCGGCGTGACGATGATCAGCCTGGGGCGGGAGGTCAGCGTCCGGGCCAAAGTCGTGATCGGCGCGGATGGGCCGGAGTCCTCGGTGGGCCGCTGGGCCGGGCTGAACGTGACTCCGCGCTCCAACGAGTACTACACCGGGGTGCAATACCTGCTGGCCGGCATCCATCTGGACGATCCGCGCGAGTGCCAGTACCACATCGGCAACGACCTCGCGCCGGGGGGATACTGCTGGGTCTTTCCCAAGGGGCCGGACCGGGCCAACGTCGGGATCGTGATCACGGCGACCTACGAAAAGGAGGGGCGCAGCGCCCAGGATTACCTGAACGCCTTCGTCGAGCGCCTGTTCCCGGAGGCGTCGGTGCTGGCCCTGATGCTGGGCGGCATCCCGGTCGGCGGGACGGTCAAGGACCTGGTGGGGAACGGCGTGATGCTGGTCGGCGACGCCGGGCACCAGGCCGAGCCGGTCACCGGCGGCGGGATCAACCTGGCGATCGAGGCCGGGGCGATGGCCGCCGAGGCCGCTGCCGACGCGATTGTGGCCGGGGACTGGTCGGTGAAGGGTTTGCAGCCTTACGTCAAGCGCTGGGACAAGGAGCATGGGCGCGGAATCGCCGCCATGAGCAAGGCCCGGCACATGGCCCTGAAGTTCGACGACCACCGCTACGAGAAGCTGATCGGGCTGGCGGGCGATCTGCCCCTCGACCAGATGAGCGCGTTTGACATCCTGCTCCAGGTGCTGCGCCACGATCCGGCGCTGCTCCTCCAGGCGCGGGCGTTCATCTTTCCATAAGAGGCCGGAGAAAACGCAGCGTCGAAGTGACAGGCGTCCAGGCGAAAAGCCAAAGGCTTTCACTGTCCACTGTGAACTGTCAACTGATGACTTTTTGAGGATATCCGAGACAGAGAAAACGCAGCGTCGAAGCGACAGGCGTCCAGGCGAAAAGCCGGAGGCTTTTACTGACAACTGTGAACTATCGACTGATAACTTCTTTTCAAGGAGTTCTGGCGCATGGTGTCGTTTACCCCGACGGATGAGCAGCGCATGCTGGTGGAGGCGATCCACCGCTATGCCGAGTTGGACGTGCGCCCGATCGCCCACGAGGCCGACGAGGCGGCGTCCATCCCCGACGCCGTGATCCGTACTGGCTGGGAGATCGGGCTGATTCCCGCTTCCCTGCCGGAGGAGTACGGCGGCTTCGGCCAGCGCGAAGCCCTGACCGGGGTGCTGGCCGCCGAGGAACTGGCCTGGGGCGACCTGGCGGTTGCGCTCAAGGTGATGGCCCCGGCGCTGGTCGCCTACCCGGTGCTGATGTTCGGGACGGAGGCCCAGAAGCGCGACCTGCTGCCCCGCTTCTGCGAGGACTATTCCCCCATGACCGCCGCCCTGACCGAGCCGGGCCTGTTCTTCGACCCGCTGGCTATGCAGACCACGGCCACCGCCGAGGACGGCCAGTTCGTGCTGAACGGGGCCAAGGCCAACGTGCCGCTGGCGGCCGAGGCGGAGACGATCCTGGTCTATGCGCGCGAGGCCGGCGGTGAGGTCGGCGCGTACCTGGTCGATCGCCAGCAGGCGGGCATTGCAGTTGGCGAGCGCGAGAAGTTGATGGGCATCCGCGGGCTGGAGACGTACCCGCTGACGCTGGACGGCGTGCGGGTCGACCAGGCCCGGCGGCTAGGTGGGGAGGCGGGCATCCGGTTCGGGCTGATCCAGAACTACGCCCACGTGGCGCTGGCGGCACTGGCGGTCGGCGTGGCGCGCGCTTCGGCGGAATATGCCCGCGCGTATGCCAAGCAGCGCGTCCAGTTCGGCGTGCCGATCGCCACCAAGCAGGCGATCGCCTTCATGCTGGCCGAGGCGGCGATCGAGGTCGACGCGGCCCGGCTGATGGTCTGGGAGGCGGCCTGGAAGCTCGATCAGGGGCAGGAGGCGACGCGAGAGGCGACCCTGGCCCGCCAGTACGCGGCCAACGCGGCCCTGACCGTGACGGACGCGGGCGTGCAAACACTGGGCGGCTACGGCTTCATCCGCGAGTATCCGGTCGAGCGCTGGCTGCGCAACGCGCGCGGCTTCGCCATGTTCAGCGGGCTGGCGATGGTCTAGGAGGCGGGGATGGCGATCAGCTTCGAGATACCCGAACGGGTCGTGCAGGAACAGCAAATGGCGATGGCCCTGGCGCAGGGCGTGATGCGTCCCCAGGCGCGCCGCCTGGACGAGGACGAGCACGCCCGCCCGGTCGACTTCATCCAGATGATCTGGCCGGTCTTGCGCGACCAGCAGAAGCGCCAGTTGGATAAGCTCCTGGCCCCGCCGGACCCTAACAAGCCCAAACGCGAGGGGCCGGGCATCACCTACCTGCGCATGATGGTCCAGGTGGAGGCGCTGTCCTGGGGCGACGCCGGGCAGTACCTGTGCATGCCCTCGGCGCTGCTGGCGGGATCGGCCATCGAGGCGGTCGGCACCCCGGAGCAGAAGGAGCGCTTCCTGCGCCGCTTTGCCGAGGGCGACGATCCTAAGTGGGGCGCGATGGCGATGACCGAGCCAAACGCCGGGTCGGATACCAAGGCCATTGAGACGACGGCGGTGCTCGACCCGGAGACCCGCGAGTGGGTGCTCAACGGCGAAAAAATCTTCATTACCGGCGGCGGGCTGGCGCTGAACGAGTCGAACGGTCTGGTGGTGGTCTGGGCCACGGTGGATAAGTCCGCCGGGCGGGCCGGGATGAAGCCGTTCGTGGTCGAGGCCAGGACGCCGGGCGTGATCGTGACCAAGGCCGAGATCAAACACGGCATCCGGGCCAGCGACACGGTCGCGGTCAGCTTCCAGAACGCGCGCATCCCGTACGATCACTTGCTGGGCGACCCGGAAGTACGCGCGATCGACGAGGGCGGCACGAAGGGGTTCAAGGGCGCGATGGCGACCTTCGACGCCTCGCGGCCGCTGGTGGCGGCCGGGGCGCTGGGGGTCGGGCGGGCGGCGCTGGAATTCGTGCGGGAAAAGCTGATCGAGGCCGGGATCGACATTCCCTACGATCGGCCTTACCACAAGCTGAGCGCGATCCAGCGCGACGTGCTGGAGATGGAAGCCCAGCTCAAGGCGGCCTATCTGCTCACCCTGCGCGCGATCAGCCTGCTCGACCACGGCCAGCGCAACAGCCTGGAGGCCTCGATGGCCAAGGCCAAGGCGGGCAAGGCCGTGACCTGGGTGACCCAGAAGGCGGTCGAGATTCTGGGGATGATGGGCTACAACCGCGAATGGCTGGCCGAGAAGTGGATGCGCGACGCCCGGATCAACGACATCTACGAGGGCACCGGGCAGATCAACCTGCTGATCGTGGCCCGGCGCATCCTGGACTACAGCAGCCGGGAGCTGAACTAGGGGGGCGCATGGCGGCGGAGAGGCAAGCGCGGGCGGGGACGCCCGGCGCGGGGCGGGATACGCGGGCCGGGCTGGTTCGCCTGGGGCTGATCGCGGCGGCGATCCTGGCGGTCTACCTGCTGGCGGTCAGTTACGCCGCCCAGACCGACGGCGATTACAACCGGGTCTGGACCTGGGAAGGGTATCTGGCGGGCGGGGTGGCCCTGGCGGTGATGGTGCGCTATCGGGAGCGCCTGCGCGGGGACTCGATCGCGCTCGGCCTGGGCCTCGGCGCGCTGGTGGGGGCGATCAACGCCAGCGGGCTGAGCCGGGGCGGCACCGTCTGGCTGGCGGAGGCGGTCTTTACGGCCGTGGCCCTGATCGGCGGGATGATCCTGCGCCAGACCGCCCGCGACCGGCGCGTCCATCCCGGCGTGCGGGTCAGCCTGCTGGACGGGGCGTGGCACGAGCCCTGGCGGATCATCCTGCGCCAGCGCGCGCGGGCGGCGGGCCGCTCGCTGCTGCTGGGGGCGCTGCTGGGTCTGCCGTTCGCCGTGATCAATACTCTCTATTTCGCGCTGTCCGGCGCGCATGGGCAGGGCTGGCAGCCCGTCGTGCCCCAGGCCGTGGCCGCGCTGCGCCCGGCCGTGTATGAGGAGATCGTGTTCCGCTTCTTCGTGATCAACCTGGTCGTGGCGGTGGCCGGCGACCGGCTGTCCTCGCGGACTGTGCTGATCGGCGCGCTGGTTCTGGGCGCGCTGCCGCATGCCCTGTTCCACGGGGCGGGCGGCCTGGTCGCCAACCCGCTGGGCTACCTCGGATTCTCGCTGCTGACGGCGCTGATCTTCGGCCTGCCGATGGCCTACCTCCAGTGGCGGCGCGACCTCGAAACGGCGACCGGCTTCCACTGGGTGATCGATTTCGTGCGCTTCTGGGCGGGATATTGAGAGGCAGAGGCAAGAGGCAAGAAAAAGCGTCTAGGCGGCAAGCGTCGAGGCGAAAAGCGGGTATGGCCTGTGTACTTGTTGTTATTGACTGACCGCTGATGGCTGATCGCTGAAAGCTGTTTGGAGGAGGCATGAGCTATTCGATTCGCACGGCGGCGGTGATTGGCTCCGGCACGATGGGGGCCGGGATCGCGGCCCTGCTCGCCGGGGTGGGCGTGCGCGTGAGTTTGCTCGACCTGGCGGCCGAAGGCACGCGGCCGGGCGATCCACCCCAGGCGCGCAACGCGCTCGTTCTGCGCAACCTTGATGCCCTGGCGCGCGCCCGGCCCGCCCAGCTTTTCACGGCGGCGGACGCCGACCTGATCACCCCCGGCAACCTGGAAGACGATCTCGATCGGCTCGCCGAAGCCGACTGGATCGTCGAAGTCGTGGTCGAGCGGCTGGCGGTCAAGCGCGGGCTGATGAGCCAGATCGCGGCCGTCCGCAAACCGGGCGCGATCGTCAGCACCAATACCTCCGGCCTGAGCATCCACGCCATCGCCGAAGGATTGGACGAGGACTTTCAGCGCCATTTTCTCGGCACGCATTTCTTCAACCCGCCGCGCTACCTCAAGCTGCTGGAATTGATCCCCCACACCCGGACGGACCCGGCTCTGATCGACTTCATGGCGGCTTTCGGGCGGGACGTGCTGGGCAAGGGCGTGGTCGTCGCCAGGGACACGCCCAACTTCATCGCCAACCGCTTCATCAGCCTGGTCAACAGCGCCACCATCGCCTACGCCATCGAGCACGGCTATACGGTCGAGGAAGTCGACGCCCTGACCGGGCCGCTGATCGGGCGGCCCAAGACGGCGACCTTCCGCCTGAACGACCTGGTGGGCGTCGACGTGGCGGCCCACGTCAGCGAGAACCTGTATCCGGCCCTGGCGGACGACCCGGCGCGTGAGGTGCTGCGCCACCCGGCGTTGATCGCGCTGCTCGACCGGATGATCGAGCAGGGCTGGCTGGGCAACAAGACCGACGCCGGCTTCTACAGGAAGACCGTGGTCGAAGGCGAGCGCCAGTTCTGGCCGCTCGACCTGCAAACCCTGACCCACGTGCCGCCCTCGAAAGTCCGTTTCGAGAGCGTGGGCAGGCACCGTAATATCGAAGACACTGGAGCGCGGATCAAAGCCCTGCTCGGCGAATCCGACCGGGCGGGCCAGTTCCTGTGGGCCATGCACGCGTTCTATCTCTCCTACGCTGCCCGGATGCTGGGTGTGGTGGCGGATGACGTGGTCAGTATCGATCGCGCCAACCAGTGGGGCTTCGGGCACGAACTCGGCCCATTCGCGATCTGGGACGCGATCGGCGTGGCCGAGTCGATCCCGCGCATCGAGGCGGCCGGGCATCCGGTCGCGGACTGGGTCAACGCGATGCTGGCGGCGGGCTGCCCGACCTTCTACCGGCGCGACGCGCATGGGCGGGCCGATGGCTACTACAGCCCGGCGGCGGGCGGGTATGTCGATCTGGCGGGCGACCCCAAACAGGTCTCCATCGCTGGATTGAAGGCCGCCGGAAAAGCGCTGGATACGAACGCTGGCGCCAGCCTGATCGATCTCGGCGATGGAGTGCTGCTGCTGGAATTCCACACCAAGGCCAACGCCATCGACGAGGACATCGTGAAGATGGCCTACCGGGGCCTGGAACGCCTGGAGACGGGTTACGAGGCGCTGGTCATCGGCAACCAGGGCGCGCAGTTTTCCGCCGGGGCCAACCTGTTCCTGGTTGCCATGCTGGCCCAACAGGGTCAGTGGGCGCAGTTGGACGGCATGATTCGCCTGGGCCAGGAGTTGATGCAAACCCTGCGGGCCTGTCCCAAGCCGGTCGTAACCGCGCCGTTCGGGATGGCGCTGGGCGGTGGGGCCGAGATCACGATGGCCGGGACGCGGGTCGTGGCCCATGCCGAGCTGTACATCGGGCTGGTTGAGTTTGGAGTCGGGCTGATCCCGGCCTGGACGGGCGCCAAGGAGATGCTGCGCCGCAACGTCAACCCGATCATGACCGTCCCTAACGCCGACGTGCTGCCCCATCTGCAAAAGGTGTTCGAGCAGGTCGCTCTGGCGAAAGTCAGCGAGAGCGCCCGGCAGGCGCGTGGGATGGGCTTCCTCGGCCCGGCGGACCGGATCGTGCTCAACGGCGATCACCTGCTGGCCGAGGCCAAACGGGCCGCGCTGGAACTGGCGGCGGGTGGCTACGTGCCCACGCTGCCGGGCAAAATCTGGGCGGCCGGACGGGATGCCCTGGCCGCACTGCGGCTGGCGGTCTGGCAGATGCGGGAGGGTGGGTATGCTTCCGCACACGACGCGACCATCGCCAACCGGCTGGCCACTGTGCTGACCGGCGGCGATCTGAGCGAACCGGGCTGGGTGCCGGAGAAGTATATCCTCGATCTGGAGCGCGAGGCCTTCCTGAGCCTGGCGGGCGAACCTAAGACTCAGGAGCGCATCTGGTACATGCTCCAGAATGGCAAGCCGCTGAGGAACTAGAAGAGTCAACAGTTCACAGTCCACAGTCGACAGTCAGAAAAGCCAAAGGCTTGACTGAGGATTGCGAATGGACGACTGACGACGAGGGAGCAGGTGAGATGGGCGTGTTGGATGACTTTCTGGGACGGCTGGCGGCCGTTGAGGTGGCGGACGACGCCTTCAATCCGTATGGAACGGGCAACCCGTTCAATGCGATCCGGCGGGCGAACCTGCGCCTCTACCTGGAGCAGATGAAGGCGCTCCGGCCCAGCCTCCTGCTGGTGGGGGAAGCGCCGGGCTACCTGGGCGCGCGACGGACCGGGCTGCCGTTTTGCAGCGAGCACATGCTCCTGCACCCACCGGAAGGGCTGCCCCTGTTCGGGGAGGCGCGCGGCTATCGCCTGTCGGGTGAGTTTGACGGCCAACGCAAGGAGCCGAGCGGCACCGTCTTCTGGACGACGCTGGCCGGGCTGGGGATCGTGCCCCTGGTGTGGGCCTCGTTCCCGTTCCACCCCCACCGACCGGGGAAGCCGATGTCTAACCGCGCGCCGCGCACCAGCGAGTTGAAGGCCAGCCAGCCGTTCATCCAGGCGGTAATGGGTTTCTTCGACGTGCGGGAGGTCGTCGCCATCGGCAACAAGGCCGCTGCGTCGCTGACCGATCTCGGTATCCCACACGAGAAAGTCCGCCACCCCTCGCAGGGCGGCAAACCGGCCTTCGTGGCCGGGATGCAAGCCCTGGCCGCCCGCCACCGCTGAGCCTGCGGAGGCCGGGAGACCAGAGGCCATGAGACCGGAGAAAACACTGCGACTGACACCACTGTCAACTGCTGACTGTCCACTGTGAACTGTTTTTCGAGGAGTCTGCCGTGACACGAGAAGCCGTGATTGTGGCGCTGAGCCGGACGGCGGTGGGGAAGGCCAAACGCGGCGTGGCCCGCCACGCGCGCCCGGACGATCTGGCCGCGACGGTGATCCGCGACCTGGTGCGCCAGGTAGAAGGCCAGCTCGACCCGGCCCGGATCGAGGATGTGATCCTTGGCTGCGCCTTTCCGGAAGGGCCGCAGGGCCTCAACGTGGCCCGCTACGCGGCGCTCCTGGCCGGATTGCCGGTTGATGTGGCCGCTGTGACGGTCAACCGTTTCTGCGCCAGTGGCTTGCAGGCCATCGCCCAGGCCGCCGAGCGGATTATCGCCAACGGCGCGGACGTGATCCTGGCCGGGGGCGTTGAGTCGATGAGCCAGGTCCCGATGCCCGGTTTCAGGATCAGTCCCAACCTGGGACTGGCCGAGCACCGCCCGGAGGTTTACATGAGCATGGGCCTGACCGCCGAACGGGTGGCCGAGGAGTACAAGATCGGCCGCGAGGACCAGGATGAATTCGCCTACCACAGCCAGCGCAAGGCCAGCGCGGCCCATACGGCAGGCAAGTTCGCGGAGGAGATCGTACCGTTCCGGTTCGAGGCGGTCTCGCCGGGCGAGGATGGGCGGCCGGTGCGGGAGACGGCCGTGCTGGACACGGAGGAAAACATCCGGCCGGACACAACGATCGAAGCCCTGGCCCGGCTCAAGCCCGCCTTCAAGGAGGGCGGCACCGTCACGGCCGGGAACGCCTCGCCGTTGAGCGACGGGGCGGCGGGGGTGATCGTCATGGAGGCCGGGCTGGCGGCGCAACTCGACCTGAAGCCGCTGGCGCGCTTCGTGGGATTCAGTGTGGTGGGCGTCCGGCCGGAGGTGATGGGCATTGGCCCGGTGGCGGCCGTGCCGCGCATCTTGCAGCGCACCGGCCTGAGTCTGGCCGACCTGGACCTGATCGAACTGAACGAAGCCTTCGCCGCGCAGAGTCTGGCCGTCATCCGCGAGTTGGGATTGGACACGGAGCGCGTGAACGTCAACGGCGGGGCGATCGCGCTGGGGCATCCCCTGGGGGCGACCGGCGCCAAGCTCACCGTGCAGCTCGTCCACGAACTGCGGCGGCGGGGCGGGCGTTACGGGATGGTGACGATGTGCATTGGCGGAGGGATGGGCGCGGCGGGGATTTTCGAGCGCGTGGGCTGAACCCGGAGCTTTTGCGCTGCCGGGGGAGCCCCGGTGGTGGCATTTCGTATAGGATCAGTAAGCGTTCGGTTACAAAACACAAACCGTCGTGTCTTTATGCGAATTTTATCTATTTTTCACTGCCTTAATCGTGCACTTTGTATTATAATTCACTCAACGGTTTCTTTTCTCTGTGGGGAGTCGCAGACCCCTTCGAAAAGGCTTTCATCGCCTTGTGTTCCCGGCCTCAGAGTCGGGGATTTATCTCCTCCGTGTTCGGACTGCGTTCAATTCATCAGGCGTCAGACTCATGAGCCAAGCTCCCGTGGTTCCCGATTATTCCGAAGTCGATTTCGCTCAAGACACGCGCACCGAGCGACTGTCCTTGCTGTGGAAGTTCACGGCGGTCGTGGCGTTTGTCGTCTTCTGGGGATTGCTTGTTTCCGGGACGATTTCCAAGTATTTCGCCCTGGACTGGCTGGCCGCGATGCTCGTGATCGTGGCGGGCTGCGGCCTGACCGGGCTGTCCCTGTCGCACAAGCACTATGAGTACGGGGTGTGGAGCTTCACGGGTGGGATCATCGTGGCGCTGGTGATTCTGCTCAACAGCCCGGCCGGCGATCTGCGCCATATTCTGCCCTTTGTCTTCGCGCCGTTGATCATCATGTTTGGCCTGCTGTTGCCGCCCAGGGCGATGCTGCCGATGCTGCTGATCGCGGTGGCGGTCACGGTGGGCGTGCCCGCGATCCACGACGGGGTTCTGGCGATCGATATCTTTCAGATCGCGGCGCTGATCCTGACCGGCCTGGGCGCGCTGGTGGCCATGCAGATCACGGGTGAGCTGTATGGGATCGCCGAATGGGCGCTGGAAAGCTACCACCGCGAGCACGAGCGCAAGCTGGAACTGCACGAGAGTCAGAACCAGCTCACCCGGGCGCTGACCCGCGCCCAGGTGCTGGCCGAGAGCCTGGAGGAAGCGAACGAAGAGCTGGAAGTGGCCCGCGCCGCGGCGGAAGAAGCCAAGAACTTCCGCGGGCAGTTCCTGGCGAACATGAGCCACGAGCTGCGCACGCCGCTGAACGCCGTGATCGGGTTCAGCGAAACCATGCTCAAGTTCCCGGAAATGTACGATGGCGTGCCGCTGCCGGCCGAATACGAGCGCGACCTCCAGCAAATCTATACCAGCGGGGCGCAATTACTGCATGTCATCAACGATATCCTTGACCTGTCTCGCGTTGATGCTGGTAAACTGGATGTCCAGTACGGCCGGGTCGATCTCGATCCCATCTTCAAGGCGACCCAGACCACGGCAGTCGGCCTGATCGGCGACAAGCCCATCAAGCTGGTGCGCAATCTGCCGGCGGAACTGCCCGCAGTCTGGGCGGACGCGAACCGCGTTCGCCAGATTATGCTCAATCTATACAGCAATGCGGTCAAGTTCACGGACGAGGGCGCGATCACGCTCGGCCTGAAAGTGCTTGACGGTCATGTCGAGATCAGCGTGACCGATACGGGCTGCGGGGTCGATCAGGACGAGATCGAGTTGATCTTCGAGGAGTTTCGGCAGGGCCGCGCCGGAAGGCGCAAACAGAATACCGGATCGGGCCTGGGACTGTCGATTTCACGTCATCTGGTCCGGCTGATGGGGGGGCGGATCTGGGCAGAGAGTGAAGTAGGCGTGGGCAGCACGTTCACCTTCACGTTACCGCTGGCCAATTCCGCCGATGACACGTTGGCGCGGCGTAGCCTGTCGTCGCAGCCTGCGCTGCAATAAGCGCCATAACTGGGAGGGGTGAGCTTTGCGTATCATCTATGTGGAAGACAATCCGGCCAATCTGGCCCTGGTGCAGCGGGTGGCGCGCCTGGGGCAGCACCAGGTCGAGAACTTTGTTTCGGGCGAGGACGCTCTGGAGAAGGTGGTCGAGGCGCCGCCGGATTTGCTGCTGGTGGATATCCAGCTCGCCGGTTTGATGAACGGCCTCGATCTTGCCCTGGCCCTGCGCGAGCGCGCGGTCCGCGTCCCGATGGTCGCGGTGACTGCCTACGCCATGGTGGGCGACCGCGAACGCTGTCTGGACGCGGGTTTTCAGGACTATATGCCTAAACCGCTGCCGGTTTCTGACTTGATTGCACTGTTCGAGAACTTTAGCAGTTCATCGAGGCCACAACAGGGAGTCTAAGGCCCATGTCTACCCCCTGCTGCGCGCTGGTGGTAGAAGATGAACCGGCCAATCGAGATTTTTTCATGCGGTTGATCACTCAGGCCGGATTTGAAGTGCGCGGGGCACTCACGGCGGCGGAGGCCCTGGAGATTGCCCGTGCCCAGCCCGAACTGCGTCTGGTGGCCGTGGACCTTCAGTTGCCCGACATGCGGGGTCTGGACCTCGTTCTGGAGCTGCGTGGGCTGCTGCCTGATGCGCTGCTGCTGGTCGCCACCATGTGGGACGAGCCGCGCATGATCACGGAGGCTTTTTCCAAGGGCTGCAACGTTTTTCTGGTCAAGCCGCATGGGTTCATGGAGCTGTTCCAGCGGCTGAAGCGTCTCCCGGATACCCGCGAGGAACTGACCCGCATGATCATCGACCAGTACGGGCCGCGCCCGTACATGGGCTGATCCGCCCGTCGGGCGGCGCACGCTTCAGTTTGATGGCTGGGCAAGCGCGCCGGGCGGCGGCTTGACGCAGTTGGATTCGGGGGCGCACTCCATCAGCATGACGTAGGCCCCGGAGCTGGTCCCCTCGCGCCCGTTCAGGCGGATTTCCCAGACGCCCCGCATGTCCAGGGTGAAGTGCAGCACGGCGATGTTGCCGGTCTGGAGCAGGGGCAGGGCGGGCATGGTGAAAGGCATGCCTTCCGGGCTGCTGCTGGCGACGCGGTAGCCCTCCGGATCGATCAGATCGATCGCGCCGCTGGTGTCGGCATCGGAGGCCACGGTCGCAAATCCCACCCCGACGAACATCTCGGTGTCCGCCTCGGCGAAGAACCGGTAGACCTGGGTTTCGCCTGAATTCAGCACGTCCTGAACCTGCGCGCTGGGGCCGATGAGGGCCGGCGTGGCGGTGGGCAGGGTTTGCCCGCCGCTCAGCCCGGTTTCGATCTGGCCCAGGAGCGGGCTGCCGGTCAGGTTCAGGATGAACAGCAGCCCGCCGCCGCTCATCACAATCATACTCAGCAGGATCAACGCCAGCGTGGTCAGGTTGCGGCCCGTCCGGCTGCGCGGCCGGGCGGTCACGGGTGAGCCTTTGGGTGAGGCTGTGGCCGGAGCAGCGGCTTCGACCGGGGCGGCTGTGCCAGCCGGGCGCGCGGTCGCTCCCAGACGGTCCAGGGCAGCCCTGGCGGGCGCGTGATCGGGTTGGAGCTTGAGGACGACACGCAAGGCGATCGCCGCCTCGTCCTGGTTGGGGGCGGCATGGGCGGCCAGCCACCAGGCCCGGACGTTGCGCCGCTCTTCGTACAGCACTGCCTTGATCAGGGTGAGCGCGGCCGCGCGCTCGCCCGCTTCCAACAACCGCCGTGCTTTTTCCAGCCGCTCCAGGGAAGTTGCTGCCATTGGCCCCTTTTCCCCCGCAACCCGATCCAAGACTGTACGTATTGTACTATGATCGAGGCTGCGCCGCGGCAGCCGCAATGGGGGAACTGGCGGCGTGCGGTGGGCAGGATCAAGCAGCGGAACTTCGGCTCTCAACACAGCAGGGCGGGGCTTCAGGCATGGGGCGCGCCAGACCACGAGGTGAAACCAATGGGAGTGCAACGGCTGATCGTCACCCTGACGATGTGGGTGGCCTACATGGTGGTGCTGGGGATATTCTTCGCGGCGGCGGCCGCGCCGACCAGTAGCATCAGCGGGGATATCATCTTTGGCGTGGTGCTGGCGGTCTCCGCAGCGGTGGGTATTTCGACGGTGGGCATCTGGCGCGCGCCGGCCGCGCTGGGAGACGGCGAATCGGCGCAGCGCGCCCAGCATCCCGCCAAGTCCAAGCGCCAGCAGGCCTCCCGCTTGCAGGAGCTGATCCAGCGCCTGGACGAAGACGAGATCGTGGAACTGGAAACGCTGCTCGAATCGCGTGAGGAGCTGCCTCACGACCGGTTGCGCTGATTGTGGCGAGGCTACAGGCTATGGACGTTCAATTTCGCTACCGGGCGACGGTGGCCATCTGGGTGTCGTTCACGATCATTCTCGTCTCGTTGTTCGCCGCGCTGAGCATGTCCGGCGCGATGCTCGATTCGGCCCTCACCCTGGGGGCGGTGTTTATGTTCGTGACGTTTCTGACGGCGGTGGCCGGGTACGCGACGCGCTCGGTCTGGCGCGACAGCCGTCCGGCGGCAGCGCCGTCTGAGACTCAGTCCGTCCGCCAGAAGGCCAAGCGCCGTTATGCCGACCGCGTCCAGGGCCTGATCCAGGACCTGGACGAGGACGAGATCATCGAGCTGGAGAGCCTGCTGCTTGCGCGCCAGCAGGACGCGGATCGCGAGTAGGCCGCGCCTGGGGCTCGTTCGCCGGACAGGCGTCGTCTGACCCCTGACCAGGGACCAATCACTGACCACGATTTTCACAGGAGTACACCATGCGCGATATCCTCCGAGCGGCGGGAACGGGTTGTTTATGGGTGGCCTTCACCCTGGCCTCACTGGCCCTGTTCTGGATGGCGGCGGCAGGTTCGTCCTCCGCCACGCCATTGTTTATTCTCGTGGCGATGGCCATCAGCGGCGTGATGGGCCTGGCGGGCGTGGCGGCGACCCTGCGTATCTGGCAGGGGAGCCGGGTCGAACCCCGGCTGCCGGAGATGAGCCAGCCCACGGGCAAGATGAAACGGGACGTGGCCGCCCGGCTGGCGCGCCTGGTGGAGCGCCTGGACGAGGACGAGGTGATCGAGCTGGAATCGCTGCTCCAATCGCGCGGCGAGGATGTGGTTTAGCCGGAGATTCGTTATGATTGGAAGCGCATCAGGTGCTTCCTGAGGATGGGACCATGCAGGATCAATCATCATTCTGGGGGACGATCGCCACGATCGTGATGTGGGTCGGGATGTCGGCGATGTCGGTGCTGTTCATGCTCCTGATGCGGCCCGACGCGCTGGGGGCGGCGATCTTTCTGTTGATCATGGCCGCGATCGGGGTCGGCGGTTCCGCCGTGATCTGGGACAACATCGTCAAGCTGCGCAAGATTGCCCTGGACGCCGCGCGGCGTTCGGTCGATTCCACGCCGCCGGCGGCGGCCAAGTCCAAGCGCAACGCGCGCCGCAATCTCGACCGCCTGCTGGAGCATCTGGACGAAGACGAAATCATCGAGCTGGAAACGCTGTTGATGTCACGCGAGGGAGAGGAGCGGGCCTGAAGCCCGCGTTCGCCAGGAAAGAGGCGGTATGGCATCCGATACGTTGCTGGAACGTGAAATCCACCAGCAGCCAGGGGCAATCACCCGGCTGCTTTCGATCGAAAGCGAGGCGGTCGCTCGCGTCGCGGAAGCAATCCGCGCCGCGCGGCCCCACTTCGTGCTGATCGCGGCGCGCGGGTCATCCGACAACGCGGCCGTGTTCGGCAAGTACGCGCTGGGGGCGTTCGCCGGACTGCCCGTGGCCCTGGCCGCGCCGTCCGTGACGACCTATTACGGCCGGATGCCGGCCGTCGGCGGAGCGCTGGTGATCGGCATCTCCCAGAGCGGGCAGGGGGAGGACATCTGCGAGGTGGTGCGCCAGGCGCGGGAGCAGGGCGCGATCACCCTGGGGATCACCAACAATCCCGACTCGCGGCTGGCCAAGACGGCCGAACATGCGATCTTCCTGCACGCGGGCGAGGAGCGCAGTCTGGCTGCGACCAAGACCTTCACGGCGCAGTTGACCGTGATGGCGATGCTGGCCGCTCACCTGGCCGACGATCCGGCCCTCAAGGACGAGCTGGCCCAGTTGCCCGACTGGGTAGCCCACACGCTGGCGCTCAGCGCCGGGGTTCCGGCACGGGCGGAGCGCTACCGCTACATGAGTCACTGCGTGACCCTGGGGCGGGGGTTCAACTACGCCACGGCCTTCGAACTGGCGCTCAAGCTCAAGGAACTGACCTATATCGTGGCGACGCCTTACAGCTCGGCCGACTTCCGGCACGGCCCGATCGCCCAGATCGAGGAAGGCTTCCCGGTGCTGGTCATCGCGCCGGGTGGGCGGGTCCTGGACGACATGCTCGACCTGATCCGCGATCTGCGCCAACGCGAGGCGGAACTGCTGGTGATCAGCAACGACCCGGCCGCGCTGGAGCTGGCCCATACCCCGCTGCCGATTCCGGCGGTCCCGGAATGGCTGTCGCCGATTATCGGCGTGATCCCCGGCCAGTTGTTTGCGCTGGGCCTGACGCTGGCCAAAGGCTATGACGTCGATCACCCGCGCTCGCTGCGCAAGGTGACGAGTACCCGTTAGCGGAATGCGTTGGAGTGAAGGGTAGTGAGGCAGGGTGCCTCCGGCCCTTCATTTGCTGGACAAACGAACTTTAGACAAAGGAGCCTTTCATGCAGAGCCTGACCCTGGAAGAACTGCGCCTGCTGGCGCAGCGGACACAGCGGCCAAGCCTATCCATTTTTCTACCCACACACCGTGCCGGACAGAATACAGACCAGGACCCCATCCGTTTCAAGAACCTCCTTCAGGAAGCGGAACGGAGACTGTCGGATGAAGGGATGAAGCCCAGAGAACTGGAGAAGTTGTTTCAGCCAGCGTGGGCTTTGCTGGATGACTCTTTCTTCTGGCGGCATCTCTACGAAGGACTGGCTGTCTATCTTGCGCCGGACGATTTTCACACCTACCGACTTCCTTTCCGTCTCGAAGAGCAGCTTGTTGTTGCCCGATCGTATTATGTCAAACCCGTTCTGCCGCTTTTCACGAATAATGGGCATTACTATGTTCTCGCCCTCAGCCTGAATGAAGTTCGCCTGTTTGAAGGCACGCGTGACTCGGTGGGACAGATCGATCTGCCGGATGGCACGCCCCGCAGTCTGGATGAAGCGCTGCAATTTGACGATCCTGAGAAGCAACTGCAATTTCGCACCCCGACCCCTGCCGGAGCCATGTTCCATGGCCACGGGCCTGGTGATGAGGATCGCAAGGAACGAATCGAGCGCTACCTCAACAGGCTGGATGCGGGCCTGCGCCCTGTGTTTCGTGAACAGCCGGCCCCGCTGGTGCTGGCCGGGGTCGATTACCTGCTGCCCATCTACCGGCGGGTGAGTGAATACGCGCATATCGTGCCGGATGGCATCCTGGGCAACCCTGAGATGTTGCGCCCTGAGGAATTGCAGGCGCGAGCCTGGCCGCTGGTCGAGCCGCATTTCCGCCGGGAAGTGGGGGAAGTGCTCGGCGCATACCAACAGCTTTCCAATACGGACAAGGCGACGGACCATCTTGAAGCGATCGTGGCCGGCGCGTTTCATGGTCGTGTGGATAAGCTGGTGCTGGCAGCCGATTCCCAGGTATGGGGCACCTTCGAGGACGAGACAGGACGGGTGGCCCACTTCCAGGCCGGGCAAAGCCGGGAGGACGATCTGCCTCTTCTCGATTTTGCGGCGATGGAGACTCTGGCAAAAGGGGGGACGGTCTATGCCATCACCCAGTCGGAGATGCCCGTAGCTGCGCCCGCGCTGGCCATTTTTCGGTATTGATGGCCGGGTTGAGTTGGGCAGGCCAGTCTAGCCAGGCAGAGGGGGCCAGGTGACCCTGCCAGCCTGAATGGGTCGGCAAAACCGCGGGGGAGTGGACACTCCCCCGCGGTTGATTCCCGGCGGTCAGTGCAGGGCGTCGTGCTGGATTTGCTCCGCGAGCGCGTGGACCGCCTGGCTCCAGGGGCTGTCCGGGGCGTCCAGGAGCGGCAGACTGTCGTAACGCTGCGCGGCGATTCTTTCGTCCCAGGGTAGGATTCCGGCGACCGGCATTTTGAAGGCCTGCGTCGCGCTGGTGGTCAGGTTGGCCGGATTGACGCTGGAGGGGATGCGGGTGAAGATCATGGCGGCCTTTTGATGATCGCTCAACCGCTGCAAGGCATAGATTACGTATTCCATGCTGTCCGCGCACTGCTGGTCGACGCAGCCCACCAGATAGAGAAGCTGGCTGTAAGAAGCGATCAGCAGCGCATTGGGGTTGAGGCCCGGATGGGTATCCACCAGGACGAAATCCAGGCTCATCCCCTTGATCAGGCGCTGGATGGCGATGTGCAGGCGGCCCGGATCGTACCCAATGTCCCACACCTGCCGGATGGCATCGATGCGCTGGTCGGCCGGCAGCAGGTACAGCTCGCCCGACATGGGGGCGTGCGGGCCGACGATCTTGCGCAAGGAATTGGACAGCTCGTACACGGCATCGCGCAGCGACTCGCCGGTATCCAGGTAACTGTTGAGGGTTAAGTCACTTTTCTTGCGAGTCAGACTGAACAGGGCGTGCTGGCCGGGCTGGTAGACGTCCGCGTCGACCACGACAACCCGCCGTCCGGCCTGCATCAGGGCGACCGCGACGCTGGCGATCAGGGTGCTCTTGCCGGCGCCTCCCCGCGCGGAGTGGAAGACGACAATCTTTTTGGTCATGAGTTCGGCAACTTTCGTGCGAGATACTGGCCGGGATCAGGGTCGGACGGCGCGTTCGTCGCGCACCTGGCGGACGATGGACGCGATTTCGTTGGCGATGGCGCGGATGTCGGCCAGGGAGCGGCTGCCATTGCCGGCCAACCCGTCGCCCGCGACGCCGCAGGCCACCGCGCCCGCGCGCAGGAAATCTCCGATATTGCCGGTGTGGATGTTGCCGTTGCAGCAGAAGGGGATGTGATCCAGCGCGCTGCGCATGGCCTTGAAGTAGGGCACTCCCAGCGCGCCCGCCGGGAAGAATTTGACCAGCTTCGCGCCGTGGGCCACGGCGCTGACGGCTTCACTGGGCGTGCCAACTCCGGGGGCCATGAGCCGCCCGGCGGCGTGGGCCGTGCTGACCGAGGCCGGGTCGTAGCTGGGGGCGACGCAGAACTGCGCGCCGCCGTCGATGGCTTCCAGAACCTGGGCCGGGTTGAGCACGGTGCCCATCCCGACCATCATCCGCTCGCCGAACGCTTCGCGCACGGCGGGCAGGGCTTCGCGCCAGTCCGGGGAGTTGTATGTCAGTTCCACGATGTCCAGCCCGGCTTCGAGCAGTACCTCGCATACGGCGACCGCTTTGCCGGGCGGAAAATCGCCGCGCAAGACGGCAATGATCGCTGTCCGTTCGATCCGTTCGATTGCATGGACAGGATTCATCTCTACGCTCCTCGTGATTGTATTTGCGGTGGGGTGATAATGATGGCTGCCTATTGTAGCCAATCCGGACGTTTTGTGGCATTGGTTCGGGGATTCAGATCGGCCTATAATGCGGCTGTGAAGTCGAGGGGGCGAGGCGGATGGTCGGGCCCGGTCGCAAGGAGGACGAGAATGATCGCACGAAGGCGCTGGTCGATGCTCCTGCTGGTGATTGTGCTGGCCGCCTGCGCGCCGGCGGAACCGGCGTCGATTCCGGCTCCGGTCGAGCTACCCACGCTGACTCTCTCTCCAACCCGGATCACCCCGCCCACGCTGCCCCCGACCTGGACGCCGGTGATCCCCAGCGAAACCCCGGCGCCTTCCCAGGCGCCCGCGGCGGCCCTCCCGGCGGCCATCGACTATCTGATCTACGTGGCGGATGGCGCGATTCAGCGTGTCACGCTGGAAAGCGGTGAGGTGGTGGCCATGACCGGCGCGATGGCGGCCCGCGACCTGGCGCTTTCGCCGGATGGACGGCAGGTCGCCTTTGTCGGCGCAGGGGCGGGCAGCGGCAGCGAGGTGTATGTGCTTGATTTGCGGTCGGCCTTCCTCCAGAAAGCGTCCTCGCTGGGCTTCGCGGATGTGGTCGACCCGGCATGGCGTTCCGATGGGACGCAACTGGTTTTCGCGGCCGGGCAGTTCATGGGCCAGGAGCGCGAAATCTACACCGTGGGACCGGACGGGCTGAACCAGGAGCGCCGCACCACGCTGGCCCGGATCGGCCTGTCCGACCCTGTTTTTACGCCGGATGGGCGCGGGCTGGTGTTTGCCGGACCGGGATTGCATTCGCTCGATCTGGCGAGTGGGGCGATTCAGCCGCTGACCATCGAATCGGGCTGGGGCAATGACACGTCGCCGCGCTGGCGGCCCGGCTCCGACGAACTGATCTACATTCGCCCGGAGCGCGACACGGTTGGATATCCGGGCGGATCGCTGCGCGTCATCACGCTGGCGGAGGCGAACATCGACCGGGAACCGCCCATGCTGGCCAACCTGTACGTGCAGGCGTTCGCCTTCAGCGCCGATGGGCAGCGCATGGTTTTCACCAGCAATTTCAGCGTCAACCTGTACGACTTCAACACGCGCACCGCGCGGCGGCTGCTGGAAACCGGCGCGATCCTGCCGCTGGCGGCGATCGCGCCGGATGGCGAGCGGATCGCCTACCTGGGACCGAACGTGGACGGGGGCGATGTGCCCCAGGTGGTGATCGTCAATGCCATCGGCCGCGAGCCGTTCAGCGTGACCGACGTCAGCGCCGCGGTCGTGACCGATCTCTTGTGGACGCGGTTGGAAGGACAATAGAGGCCAGAGACCAGAGGCCAGAGGCCAGAAAAAGCGCCCCAGGCGTCGAAGCGTCAGGCGAAAGGCGGGACGACTGGAATACGCTCCCGGTCTGACTGACCGCTGATTGCTGATTGCCAAAAGCTGCTTTCCCCAAAAGCGTCCCGCCGCTGCAGGGCAGGAGCGGGACGCGATTGTGTCCACACGGGGAAGACAGGGCGCGTTAGCTGCCGTTCTTGGCGACCAGCCGGTGCAGGGTTTGCACGGCGCGTTTGGCGTCCTGCGAGTCCACGACCAGGGAGATGCTGCTGTCCGATGACCCCTGGGCGATCACGATGATGTTGATGTTCTCCTCGGCCAGCGCACTGAAGATGCGGGCCGCCACGCCCGGTGTTTCCCTCATGCCTGCTCCGACGATGGTGATGATCTCGATATTCTCCTGCGCCCACACCCGGTCGACGTCCTGGCGACGCAGTTCTTCAGCCAGCTCCTTCTTGATGGCGCTGACCGCCCGGTCGGAGTCCGAGGCGCGCGTTACAAAGCAGAAGCTCTGCTCCGAGGAGGACTGCGAGATCACCAGCAGGTTGACGTCCTCGCGGGCGCAGGCGCCGAACGTCCGCCCGGCGATGCCCGGCACGCCGATCATGCCGCGCCCGGCTACCGTGACCAGATGCACGTCGGAGATGATGGTGATCGCCTTGGCGATCCCGGCTGTGCGCTGCGGGTCGGGCTGGATGCGCGTGCCGGGGTGGGTAGGGTTGAAGGTGTTGCGCACCAGAATCGGCATGCGCTGATCCATGACGGGCAGGATCGTCTTGGGATGGAGCACCTTCGCCCCGAAAAAGGCCAGCTCGCCGACCTCGCGGTAGGAGAGCACCGGGATCACGCGCGCGTCCGGGGCCAGGCGCGGGTCGGTGGTCATCACGCCGTCGACGTCCGTCCAGATCCACAGCTCGTCGGCATCGACGCAGTGAGCCAGGATGCCGCCGCTGTAATCGCTGCCGCCGCGTCCCAGGGTGGTGGTGATGCCTTTCTCCGTCGCGCCGATGAACCCGGTCACGATCGGCAGCACCCCGGCGCGCATCTTGGGCACGACGGCTTCCTGCACGCGGGCGCGGGTCTTTTCCATGTTGGGGACGGCATTCCCGAACGTATTGCCGGTGACGATCAGGCTGGAGGCGTCGATCGGCAGGGCGGCCGCGCCGCGTTCCTGAAGGTGGGCGGCCAGCAGGCGGCAGCTCAGGCGCTCGCCGATGGAGACGACGGCGTCCATGCCCCGGTTGGTTAGCTCGCCCAGCACGGCGATGCTGCGGCACAGGTCCTGCACGTCGTCGATCAGGCGGTGCAGCTCGGTGAGCAGGGCCGCCTGCGCGTCCTGGTGCTGGACGAGCTGGCGCGCGGTCTCGTGGTGGCGGTCGCGCAGCTCGGCTACCGCCCGGAGGTAGACGTCGGTCTGGCCTTTTTCGGCGGCGTGCGCGGCTTTGATCAACGTGTCAGTGACCTTAGTCATCGCCGAGACCACAGTCAACACCTGGTTTCCCTGCTCCGCCGAATCCAGGATGATCTGGGCGACCTGCTGGATGATCTCCGCATTGCCCATCGACGTGCCGCCGAATTTGAAGGTCAGGACTGACATGGATTGCTGCTCCCTTACAGGAAAAAACGGACTCAATTGGCCCATTGGAAGCGGGGTTAGCGGTGCAATTTAGCATGGCGGAGGCGGGCCTGTCAATGCCGGGGCGCGGGTTGGCAGGGGATGGTGAGAGACGTATAAATGGAGACTGGCAGATCGCACAAATGAAAGGGCGGTTGCGTGAAGATTCTGGTAGCTCCCAATGCGTTCAAAGGGGCGCTCTCCGCGCCGGAAGCGGCGGCCTGCATCGCGCGCGGGCTGATCGCCTCCGGGCTGGCGTGCACGCTCGACTCAATGCCTATCGCCGATGGCGGGGACGATACCCTTGAGGTGCTCGTGGCCCAGGGCGGGCAGCTTCACACCCTGGCGGTCGAGGGGCCGCTGGGCCAGTCGGTGGAGGCCGCCTGGGGCTTGCTGGCCGACGGGCAAACCGCCGTCGTCGAGATGGCGCGCGCCTCCGGCCTCAAGCTGCTGGTTGAAGCCGAGCGCGATCCCCTGCGCGCCTCGACCTATGGCAGCGGGCAGCTCATCGCGGCGGCGGTCGCGGCCGGAGCGCGGCGAATCATCGTCGGGGTAGGGGGCAGCGCCACGGTCGAGGGCGGCGCGGGCTGCATGCAGGCCCTCGGCGTCCGGCTGCTGGACGGGGCCGGGTGTGAAGTCGGGCGCGGCGGCGGGGCGCTGGCCGGTGTGCGGCGGATCGACGTAAGCGGGCTGCTGGAGCCGCTGCGGGATGGCGCCGTGCAGGTGCTGGTCGCCTGTGACGTGGACAATCCGACCCTTGGCCCGCGCGGGGCGGCGGCGGTCTTTGGGCCGCAGAAGGGCGCGACCCCGGCCATGGTCGCGCAGTTGGAGGCCAGCCTGCGCCACTTCTTCAGCCTGGTGGCGGAGCAGGTGGGAGTCGATGTGCGCGATCTGCCGGGCGGCGGGGCGGCGGGGGCCTTTTCCGCCGGGCTGAAGGCCTTTCTCGGCGCGGAGCTGCGCAGCGGGATCGACCTGGTGCTGGAGGCGCTGCACTTCGAGGAACGGCTGGCCGGGGTCGATCTGGTGATCACCGGCGAGGGCCGGATGGATTCGCAGACGCTGGGCGGCAAGGGGCCGTTCGGGCTGGCCCAGGCGGCGCGGCGGCGCGGCATCCCGACGGTGGCCCTGGTAGGCGGGATCGGCGACGGCGAGGATGCCCTGCTGGACGTCTTCGCGGCGGTCGTGCCGATTGCACCGGGGCCGATCGCGCTGGCCGAGTCACTGGCCGATGGGGCCAATCTGCTGGAACGGGCGGCGCGGCGCGTGGGGCGACTGCTGGCCGTGGGCGAGCGGATATGAGGGGAGGACGGGGTGTTTGACAGTCTAGATGATCATCAGAGCCAGCGGCGGCGGGTTTTCCGCGCGGGGCTGCGCGTCTTTCAGCGCGTCGCCTGGCGGGCGGAGGTCAGCGGCGTGGAGCATGTCCCCGCGCACGGGCCACTGCTGCTCCTGTTCAACCACCTCTCGATCTTCGACGGGCCGCTGGTCGTGGCCAATGTCCCGCACGAGATCGAGCTGGTCGGGCCGGGCGACTTCCCCATGCAGCCGGTCGAGCGCCTGATCATTGCCGCCTACGGCCTGACCCTGGCCAACCGGGGCCGGACCGATCGGGCCGGACTCAAGCGGATGCTCGACCACCTGAAGGCCGGGCGGATTCTGGCGATGGCCCCCGACGGCGGCACCTGGGAAAAAAGCATCGACGTGGTCAAGGGCGGGGCGGCCTACCTCTCCCAGATGACTGGCGCGCCGATGGTGCCGGTCGCCCTGGGCGGCTTCTACGGCGCGGAGGAAGCCGTGCCGCGCCTCAAGCGCCCCCGGATCACGATCCGCTTCGGGGAAGTGCTGCCGCCGGTTCCCGCCAGCCCGGACCGCCGCCAGCGCGAGGCCGACCTGGACGCGGCTTCGCGGGCGATCATGCGCCGCCTGTACGACCTGCTGCCCGCCGCCGACCGGGCGCGCTACGACCATTGGGGCCGCGCAACCTACGACCTGCGCATCGACGCCCGGACGGTGGACGACTCCAGTCTGGCTTACGGCGGGCCGCCGCTGCCCGATCTGTCCGCCCTGGGTGAATTCACGGCCAAGCCGAACCTGTTCCGGCCGATGCCCCAGAATGCCGGGCTACGGGTCGAACCGTTCCTGGAGGCGCGTTTCTTCGCGCCGATGGAAGTCCGGCTGGCGGCGCGCGACCTGTACCGCACCCTGACGCGGGGCGCGTTCGATGCCTATCTCCAGTACCGGCTGGGGGAGGCGCGGGCGGCGCTGGCCCTGGCGGGCCTGGCGGCCGTGCGCGACGAGGTCTGCGAATGGGCCATGACCCAGGGAGTCCGGCTGCGGCTGCGCCCGATTGTGAAGGATCCGTTAGAGTTACCTTAAATCCCTGCGAAGAAGGGCATCTTTCGCCTTTTTGTGTGTTCTAAATGGGAGGAGCACGCTAGTATAGGGCGGTTTGCGCCCCCAGGCGCGGCGACTCCTCGCTCGCCGGGCGTGGGGAATGAGCGTGAACGGGTCAGGCCGTCCCGTTGAGGAGGTGGGTTTTGCTGGAAACCAACACGAGCGTGGCGTCATCGACGATCGAGTTCCGGATGGAGCCGGTCCGGCTGGGTACGCTGGGATCGCTCCGCCTGCCCATGCCCCACGTCAACCCCAGACGGCTGCGACGGCGGATGCTGCACGGGCTGGCCCACGCTTTTCAGGACATTCTGACTCACACGACCGTGCGCGGCCTGGAGAACATCCCCGCCCACGGCCCGCTGCTGGTGCTGCCCAACCACGTCTCCAACCTCGATGGTCCGATGGTGCTGGCCAACTACCCGCGCCAGATGGAAATGGTCGGGCCGGGCGACTTCAAGATGATCACCCTCAAGGACTGGATGCTGCGCGCCTACGGGATGACTTTCATCAAGCGCGGCTTTGCCGATACCGAGGGCCTCAAGGCCCTGATCGCCCACCTCAAGGCCGGACGCGACCTGCTGATGTTCCCCGACGGCGGGATGTGGGAAAAACGCCGTCTGGAAGCCAAGCCGGGCGCGGCGTACCTCTCCCAGGTGACCGGGGCGCGCATCCTGCCGGTGGCAATCGGGGGCACGTACCTCAAATCCCTCTCGGCGTTCCGGCTGGAAATGCCGGAACTGACCGTGACCTTTGGCAAGGTCATGCCGGCCGTGCCGGTCAGCCACGACCGCCGCCGGCGCGAGGCCGATCTGGACGCCGCGTCCCAGGAGATCATGGATCGCATCGCCGATCTGCTGGAGCCGCGCGAGCGGGAAATGTACGCCCGCTGGGGGCGGGAGCAGTTCCGGCTGCAGGTGGCATTCGGCGACGACCACGGCGACCCGGTGGCCTACACCGGCCCGGAACTGCCGGAGATGGCTGCCCTGGCCGAGTTCATGTCCCGGCCCAACCTGTTCCGGCCGATGTGGCAGAACACCGGACTGGATATGCTGCCTTTCCGCGAGGCGCGCTACTTCGCCCCGGTCGAACTCCAGATCGCGGCCCGCGAACTGCTGGAGACACTGCAAGGGCCATTCGAGCGCTATATTCCCTACCGGTTGGGCGACGCGGCGGCCCTCGAAGTCCAGGACTCGTTGCGAACCCTCCTGGTCGTGGGGGAATGGGCCAGCGCCCACGGCGCGCGTGTCCGGCTGACGCCGCTGTGCGCCGATCCCGCCTTCGCGGGCACGGATTGACGCGGTCGCCCTAGCGTTCCTTGGGGAACCAGGGGAAAAAGGCCGGGGTGCGGGCGATATAGTCGCGGTACTGCGGCTTGCTCTCGGCCAGGGTCTTTTCCAGCATGGCCACCCCGGAAACACGCACCAGCAGGTAGGTCATCAGCAGTGGGCTGAAAATCGTCCACCAGCCGCCGGCCGCGGCGGCGATCAGCCAGAAGGCCCACCACTGCACGGCGTCCCCAAAGTAGTTCGGATGGCGCGTATAGTGCCAGAATCCGCGGTCGAGCACCTTGCCCCGATTATTCGGATCGCGCTTGAACTGGCGAAGCTGCCAGTCCCCGCCCGCCTCGAAGGCGAAGCCGATCGCCCACACGACGATCGCCAGCCCATCCAGCAGGCCGAGCGTGGCTGGTTGCGGGCTGATCTGGGCGGCCAGGAGGGGGGCGGAAACGATCCACAGCAGCAACCCTTGCAGGAGAAACACTTGAAGGTAGCTGCGCCACCACCAGCGCGGACCGTACTGGGTGCGCCAGGCCGCGTAGCGGAAGTCTTCCGGCTTGCCAATGTTGCGCGCGCCAATGTGCAGCGACAGGCGCAGGCCCCACAGGGCAACCAGAGCCAGGATCAACAGCTTGCGTGGGGCGGCGCCATCGGGGGTCAGGGCGGCATACACCAGCGCGACGATCACGAAGCCCGTCCCCCAGAAAATATCGACGATGCTCGAATCCTTGATGGC
>JARKOQ010000063.1 GCA_029976005.1 Aggregatilineales bacterium
GGCCGTGGCCCGGTCGTACTCGGCGGTCTGCTGGGCGACGATCTCGATGCCCGCGGCGGCCTCGAATACCGGGGTGGAGCCGGTCTTGCGATCCTCGGAGCTGGCCGCGCCGGGGATGCCTTCCAGGACGACGATCTTGCCAGAGCCGCCCATCCGGTCGATTAGCCACTGGGCCGCCAACTGCCCAATCAGGACGTTGTTGGTGCCAATGTGGCTGGTGACCAGCGAAGAAGGCACGCCACGCTGGAGGGTGATGACCGGGATGCCTGCCGCGGTGGCCTGTTCGACCACGCCCATCGCGCCATCCTGGGTGGCGTTGATCAGCAGCGCGTCGATCCCTGCCGCGATCAGGTCCTCGACATCCGAAATCTGCTTTTCGAGCTGGTCGTCCGCGCTCAGTACCGTGACCTGGACGCCATGCGCCTCGGCTTCGGCGACCACGCCTTCGGCCAGGCTGCGATAGAACGGATTGCCCTGGGTGGAGACCGACATGCCGAGCAGGATGGAGTCCTGTGCCGAGGATGGCGCGGACCCTGTCAGCCCGACGAGCAGAATAGCGACGGCGGCCAACCAATGAAGAAGTCGCATGTGCTTCATAGTTCCCCCTTGTTACACAAGGATTCTTTTCACCCCTCGGCGGAAAGAGATGGGGCGGGGGGCCGAGGGAGAGCTACACTGGAAAAGTACTCGTGGAGGAGTTCATGCGGCGCTGCTCGCACGAACCCGGCGATCCACCAAAATAGCGATCAGGATGACGATCCCCTTGGCCACGGGCTGGTAGTAGGCGTTGACATTCAGCAGATTGAGGCCATTGGCCAGGATGCCAATGATCAGCGCGCCCACCAGCGTTCCGATGATCCCACCCCGTCCACCGGCCAGGCTGGTGCCGCCCAATACCACGGCGGCGATGGCGTCCAACTCGTCGCCTGAGCCGAGATTGGGCTGGGCGGAGCCAAGTCGCCCGGTGAGAATCACACCGGTCAGTCCGGCCAGCAGGCCGCTGATCGCGTAGGTGGCGGCTTTGATCAGGCGCACCCGGACGCCGGATAGCCGGGCAGCTTCCTGGTTGCCGCCGATCGCGAAGATGTAGCTGCCGAACGTCGTGCGGTTGAGCACGAAGTAGACGGCGGCGTACACCAAGAACAGAATCACGATGGGGACCGGCAGCGGGCCGAATTCCCCCCGACCCAGAAAGCGGAAGTTATTGTCCATCGCCATGATGGGCGCGCCGTTGGTGTAGACCAGGGCGATGCCGCGCGCGATCGTCAGGGTGCCGAGCGTGACGATAAACGGGGCAACGTCGCCGACCGTGATGATCAGGCCGTTGGCAACCCCAAACAGCAGGCCCATGCCGATCCCCGCCAGGATTGCCATCAGCGGACTGCTCCCGGCAGCCAGGGTCCCGGCGCTGAACACGCTTGAGACCGCCAGCAGCGAACCCACCGAGAGATCGATTCCGCCCGTCAGAATGACCAGCGTCATCCCGGCCGCGACGATGGCGTTCAGTGAGGACTGGCGCACGACGTTGATCAAATTCTCGGACGTAAGGAAGCGCGGCGTGAGCAGAGACAGCAGCAGGCAGATCAAAGCCAGCACCACGATGGGGGCGAGACTGCCCCCGATTCGCCGCCAGTTCCAGCCTTCAGTTCGTAAACGTGCCGGAAGCATAGCGAATGATGGTTTCAGCAGCGGCAGCAGGCCGTTCGAATTGCGCGACAAGACGCCCTCCATAGACGACCACCACTCGGTCGCATAGGCCAAGCAATTCCGGCAGGTCGGACGAGATCAGCAGGATCGCTTTTCCCTGCTCCACGAGCTTGCCGATCACGCTGTAGATTTCAGCGCGCGCGCCGACATCCACCCCGCGCGTTGGCTCGTCCAGAATAAGGACTTCACAGCGACTCGCCAGCCACTTGGCCAGGACTACTTTCTGCTGGTTGCCGCCGCTCAGGGTCCGGACCACTTGAGAAAGGTGTTGAAGCCGAATGTCGATGGTCCGGATCAACTCATTGACCAGCGCCCGCACGGCCGACCGCCGCACGACGGTCCCCCGCGCATATCTGGATAGAACCGGCAGGCTGATGTTGTCTTCCACCGAGCGATCGAGAATCAGGCCCTGCAGCTTGCGGTCTTCGGGCACCATGCCGATTCCGGCCGCGATCGCCTCCCGCGTGGAGTGGAAGTGGACCTCACGCCCCCGGACTTCGATCCTGCCCTGGCGCAGCGGATCGGCTCCGAAAATCTGGCGGGCCAGCTCCGTCCTGCCGGACCCCATGAGTCCGGCCAGGGCCACGATCTCCCTGGCGCGGACGACCAGCTCGGCGTCGTCCCCCTCCGGGCCGGGTAGGCCGCTAACGCGCAGGACAACTTCCCCCGGCTGGACCCGACTCTTGGGGTACTGCTCGGTGATGTCGCGGCCGACCATCATGTGCACCAGTTCGTCGCGGGTGACGGCCCCGATGGGCTGGGTGCCGATGACTCGCCCGTCCCGCAGCACGGTGACGCGGTTGGCCAGCTTGAAGATTTCCTCCAGCCGGTGCGAGATGTAGATGACCGTCACCCCTCGATCGCGGAGCCGCCGGACGACCTCGAACAGAGTCGCCGTCTCCTGCTCGCTGAGTGGGGCAGTGGGCTCGTCCATGATCAGGAGCCGGACGTGCCGCGAGAGCGCCTTGGCGACTTCCACAAGCTGGCGTGCCGCGATGCCCAGATCGGCGATCAGCGTCTCAGGAGAGAGATCGACACCCAGCAGGCCAAGCAGCTCGCGGCTGCGCTGGTGCATGGTCCGAAAGTCGATGACACCCTGGAGGGTCTGAGGTTCGTGCCCGAGGAAGATATTGCGGGCCACGCTGAGGTAGGGCACCAGGTTCAACTCCTGGTAGATGACGCTGACGCCGAGGCGCTGCATGCTGGCGGGCGAGGGTTGCTGGACCTGCTGCCCGGCAAAGGTGAGCACCCCGGAATCCGCCTGGTATGCACCGGAGAGGATTTTGATCAGCGTGGATTTCCCCGCGCCGTTTTCGCCGATCAGGGCGTGAATCTCGCCTGCCTGGATTTGGAAGTGTACGTCGTGCAGAGCCACGACGCCTGGAAAGTGCTTGGTGATGCCCTGCATTTCCAACAGGCATTCACCCGACAGGCGCTCAGACTGGGAGGTCTCCAGGGCAACTGCGGAGTAAGCGTGATCGGTATCGCGTGTCTGTTCGTCCATGGCTCGCAACGCTGAGTCACCCGGTAAGCGTGGCCGTACTTGTAGAGAATGCCTGACCATCGCTGGCACTTTAGCCTCAGTCGTTGGTTATTGTACAACAATGTTTCTTTATTGTCAACAACACTCCTTTTCATTGACAGGCGGGCGTGCCCGTTGTATAATGCACAACGATTGACCGGGAAAATGTGATGGTTAAGAGAGACAATCGTTGTCAGAAATCAAATCCCTTGCCCGTGGGCTGAAATTGCTGGAACTCCTGGCGCAAGCCGAGAACGGGGCCGGGATCACGGAACTGGCCGGACAGCTCGACATCGACAAAAGCAGTGCATCGCGCCTGGTTCAAACCCTGGCGAGTTATGGGTTTGCCGAGCAGGACCCGGATACGCGCCGCTACAAGCTCGGCCCGCGCATCGTGACCCTCAGCCGGACCATGCTGACCCGCATGCCGCTGCGGGACGAGGCCAAGCCCTTCCTGCGTCGCCTGATGGAGCGGACCGGCGAAGGCGCGCACCTGGCCATCCTGTCGCAGGGGGGCGCGCTGTATGTCGATCAGGTCGAGTCGCCGGCGACTCTGCGCGCCACGACGGGGGTGGGCACGGTCGCCCCGCTGCACTGCACCGCGCTGGGCAAGGCGCTGCTGGCTTTTGACGCGCACGCGCACTTTCCGACGGAGTTGAAGGCCTACACGCCCAGGACGATCACGTCCCCTGAAACGCTGCGGGTGCACCTGGATCAGACGCGGCGACAGGGGTATGCCGTCGATGACGAGGAGTACGAATACGGCGTGCGCTGTCTGGCGGTGCCCGTGTTTGATTATCGCGGGAAGGCTGTCGGCGCGATCGGAATCTCCGGTCCGGCGGGCCGGATCAGCCTGGAGCGCCTTTCCGAACTGGCGGCCATCACGCGGACGATCGGCCAGGAGTTGACCGACCGGCTGAGTTTCAAGCCCTGATTTTGAAGTGAGATGGCGGATTGTCCGCCATTCTCTTTTGCCAATATCACGCAACGCTGTTGTGTAATAAGCAACAACGGAGGGAGCATGGACCAACTGCGGGTGGGCTTCATAGGCACCGGACGGATCTCCGATCTGCACGCCCTGGAATATCTGGCCAACGAACGGGCGCGGATTGTGGCCGTGTGCGACACCGATCTGGAGACGGCCCGCCGGCGCGGGCGGGCCTGGGGTGTCCCTGACGATCGAATCTTCACGGATTATCACGACCTGCTGGCGCTGCCGGACGTGGACCTGGTCGAGAACCTGCTGCCCCACCACCTCCATTACCAGTCCACGCTGGATATCGCGGCGGCCGGTAAGCACATCTCCCTCCAGAAACCGATGGCCCTCACCGTCCAGCAGGCGGACGAGATGATCGCTGCCGCCAAACAGGCGGGCGTGATCTTCAAGGTCTTCGAGAACTTCATCTTCTATCCCCCCATCCAGCGCGCCAAGGCCCTGATCGAGGCGGGCGAGATCGGCGATCCGCTGACCATCCGCATCAAGAGCAATTCCGGGATCAGCCCCAACGAGTGGGAAATCCCCGGCACGACCTGGGCCTGGCGCTTCGATCCGCAATCGTGCGGCGGCGGGCCGCTGGTCTTCGACGATGGGCACCACAAGTTCTCGCTGGGCTGGTTCTTCATGGGAGAGATCGCGGAGGAAGTGCATGCCTGGATCGGCCAGACCGAGATGGCGCCCGGCCTCTTCCTGGACTCTCCGGCGGCCATCACCTGGAAGTTCTCCAATAACCGCTTCGGGTTGTTCGAGGCGGTGCGTTCCGCCGAGCTGGTGATGGACACCAACCAGTACGCGCAGGACGACCGGATCGAAGTGACCGGCACCAAGGGCGTGATCTGGATCACGCGCGGGCATGGCAAGATGCTGGATATCCCGCCCGTGATCCTGTACCGCGACCGGCAGACGCGCGCCTTCTCCGACATGCCCGTGGGTTGGGAGCACAGCTTCATCAACTCGACGCGCCACTTCATCGACGCTTACTTCAAGGGCGAGCCGCCCAGCCTGACCGGTGAGCAGGGCCGGGATATCCTGCGCTTTGCCCTGGCGGCCCAGGAATCGGCACGGACTGGCCGCGCCGTGGCGCTGAAGTGAGCCAGAAAGCGGGGGGACCCATGAGACTGACAGGTGCGGAAATCGTAGCCGAGATGCTGATCCAGGAGGGCGTGCCCTACGCGATCGGCATTGGGGGACATGGCAATCTGCCGCTGCTGGAAGCGTTCCGCCAGCGCCGGCAGCGGATCCAGGTGATCATGCCGCGCCACGAGCAGGCGGCGGTGCACATGGCGGATGGCTACTACCGGGTGAAGGGCGAGCCGCTGGCGGTGTTCACGTCGATCGGGGCCGGCGCGTCCAATACCGCGATCGGTCTGGCGACGGCCTACGTCGACTCGATTCCCTTGCTGCTGCTGATCGGCGAGACACATACCTACATGCGCGGCGTGGGCGTGCTCCAGGAGATCGAGCGCCAGCGCTGGTCCGATCTGCCGCGCATGCTGGAGCCGGCGGTCAAGCGGAGCTGGCACATCGACAGCGCGATCCAGCTCCCGCGCGCGGTCAGCCAGGCTTTCAACGCGATGTGCACCGGGCGGCCCGGCCCGACCCTGATCACGCTGCCGATGGACGTGCAGGCTGCTTCGCTGGAGGTAGAGGCGCTCGATCCGCGCGCCCGGCGGCCGCACGACCGCCCGGCGGGCGATCCGGCGGCGATCCGGCAGGCGGCGGAACTGCTGCTCCAGGCCAAACGCCCGGTGATCGTGGCGGGCGGCGGGGTGATCCTCTCCGGGGCGGAGGCTGAATTGCTGGCCCTGGCAGAGCACACCGGCGCGTGCGTGGTCAGCACCATGCAGGGCAAGAGCGCCTTTCCGGAGCATCACCCGCTGTATGCCTGGCACATGGGCGCCAACGCCACGACCTGCGGCAATCATATGACGGTCAGCGCGGACGTGATCCTGGCGGTGGGCGTGCGCTTCGCGGACAAGGCGACCTGCTCCTACCGGCCCGGCGAATCGTTCAGCATCCCACCGACCAAACTGATCCACGTGGACATCGATCCGTTCGAGATCGGCAAGAACTATCCGGTGGAAGTCGGCGTGGTTGGGGACGCCAAAGCCGTGCTGGCCGGGGTGGTCGAGGCCGTCCAGGCCCTTACGCCGCCGCGCGCCTGGCAGGACAGCGCCTATACTCGCGAGATCGGCGAGCAGGTGCGGGCCTGGTTCGCCAGCAACCGCGACCTGCGCGAGGCCGACAGCACGCCCGTCACGATGGGCCGCGTGATCACCGAGCTGCGCAAGGTCCTGCCGCAGAACGGGATCGTGCTGACTTCCTCCGGGAACGCCCAGGCCCAGGTCTTTCAGGAGATGGCCTTCAGCCGGTCGCGCACGTACATCTCCGCCGGTGGGTTCAGCACGATGGGCTGGTCCTATCCGGCGGCGCTGGGGGCCAAGCTGGCCGCGCCGGATGCGCCGGTGGTGGCCCTGATCGGCGACGGCGACTTCCTGATGACCTTCCAGGAGATCGCCACGGCGGTGCAGTATGATATCCCGGTGGTGGCGCTGGTGCTGAACAACCAGGGCTGGCAGGCCATCCGCGACTTGCAGCGGATCGCGTTCGCGGAGGACGCCGACTACGCGACCATGTTCGAGCAGGACGACCGGCCGATCACCCCGCACATCGCCAACGCGGCGGCGGCCTTCGGAGCCTATGCGGCCCGGATCACCCGCCCGGACGAGATCGGCCCGGCCCTGCGCGACGCCCTGGCGGCCAACCGCCCGGCCGTGATCGAAGTCATGGTTGATGCACGCTTCGGGACGTCCGGCGGGCAGGCGCCCGGCTGGTGGGACGTCCCGATCCCGGAGGCGTTCGAAGCGCACCACAAGGCATACGTTCAGGCCCGGCGCGAGGAGCGAGTGTAGGGCACGGAGGGGATCGCGGCCCGGCGACCACCGGGCCGCGTGGTTGGATTGGGTGTTGGGGTAGGAGAATCTGGCTCATGCACATGCACACGGAAGCGCTGATTGGCGAGCTGCAAGAGCGCGCCCGCCAGATCCGGCTGGATACGCTGGACATGGTCTACCGGCGGCAGGCCGGCCATCCCGGCGGATCATTCTCGGCGGCGGAGATTCTGGCGGCGCTGTACTTTCACCACCTGAAGATCGATCCGGCGAATCCGGCCTGGCCGGAGCGGGATCGCTTCATCCTGAGCAAGGGCCATGCGGCGGCGGCGCTCTACGTCGCCCTGGCGCGGCGCGGGTACTTCCCGCTGGCCGACCTCGAAAAATGGGGCCATCTCGACGGCCACCTGCAAGGCCACCCGGACCGGATCAAGACGCCCGGCGTCGAGATGTCCTCCGGCTTCCTGGGGCACGGGCTGTCGATCGGGGTGGGGATGGCCCTGGCCCAGCGTCTGGGCGGGCCGCGCTACCACGTCTACGCCCTGATGAGCGACGGCTGCATGCAGTCCGGGGTGGCCTGGGAAGGGGCATTGACGGCAGCCAAGTACCGCTGCAGCGAGGTCACGGTCATCATGGACTACAACGACGTGCAACTCGACGGCGCGGCGCACGACATCATGCCGCTGGAGCCGCTGATCGATAAGTGGAAGGCGTTCGGGTTCGCGGTGCTGGAGATCAACGGCCACAACCTGCGCCAGGTGCTGGACGCCCTGGACGAGGCGCTGGAGATCCACAGCCAGCCGACCGTGATCGTGGCCCATACGACCAAGGGCAAGGGCGTGTCCTTCATGGAGAACACCGCCCTGTGGCACGGGGCCGTCCCCAACGCCGAGCAGTACGCCCAGGCCCGCGCCGAGCTACAGGAGGGGGCATGATGGCCGAGATTCCGCAGCGTCAGGCCTACGGCATGGCCCTCGCCGAATACGGGGCCGTCAATCCCGATGTGGTCGTGCTGGACGCCGATGTATCGTCGTCCACGCTGACCAAGTTCTTCGCCGATCGCTATCCGGCGCGCTTCTTCAACCTGGGCGTGACCGAAGCCTCGATGGTCGACGTCAGCGTTGGGCTGGCCCTGAGCGGCAAGATTCCCTTCGTGAACACGTTCGCGGCGCTGCTCACCCTGCGCGCCTGTGAGCAGATTCGCACCTGCGTGGCCTACGCCAACGCCAACGTCAAACTGGTAGGCGGCTACAGCGGGCTGTCCGACTACAAGGACGGGCCGACCCACTTCGCCGTGAACGACGTGGCCCTGATGCGTGCGATGCCTAACCTGACCGTGATCGCGCCTGCCGACAACGTCGAGGCGGCGCGCATGGTGGCGGCTGTCGCCGAGCACGACGGCCCGGTTTACATGCGGATCAGCCGGGCGGCGGTGCCGGACGTGTTCGGTCCCGATCACCAGGTCCAGATCGGCAAGGGCGTCACCCTGCGCGGCGGGCGCGACGTGACGATCGTCGGATCGGGCAGCATGATGGGCCGCTGCGTCAAGGCGGCGGATCAGCTCGCCGCCGAAGGCGTGGACGTGCGCCTGCTGAACATCCACACCATCAAACCCCTGGACGTGGACCTGCTCCGGCAGGCGGCCGAGGAAACCGGCGCGCTCGTCACCGCCGAGGATCACAGCGTGATCGGCGGGCTGGGCGGGGCCGTGGCGGAAGCGCTCGGCCGCTGCCGTCCGGCGGCGCTGGAATACGTCGGCTTGCAGGATACCTTCGCCGGGACCGGGCCGGATACCGAGTCCCTGATGGATGCCTGGGGATTGGGCGTGGTGGACATCGTCAATGCGGCCCGGCGGGCCATGCAGCGCAAGGCGTAGCCCTGGCCAAGAGCACACAATCAAGGAGCGACCCATGCGAATCGCCGTGATCAACGAAACCAGCGCCGCCGACCGCAACGCGGATATCCTGGCGGCCCTGGAGGGGCGAGGGCATACCATCCTCAACGCGGGGATGGTCAAGAACGGCGCGCAGCCGGAGCTGACCTACATCCATACCGGGCTGTATGCCGCCCTGCTGCTCAACCTGGGCCGGGCGGACTTCGTGGTCGGTGGGTGCGGGACGGGGCAGGGTTTCCTCAACGCCGTGGTGCAGTATCCGGGGGTGGTGTGCGGGCACATCCTCAATTCGCTGGATGCCTGGCTGTTCACCCAGATTAACGGCGGCAACTGCATCTCCCTGGCCCTGAACCAGGGCTATGGCTGGGCGGCGGACGTCAACCTGCGCTTCATCTTCGACCGCATCTTCAGCGTGGAGCGCGGCGCGGGCTACCCGGCCCACCGCAAGGAATCCCAGCAGGCTTCGCAGCGGACGCTGGATCAGGTTTCGCAGGCGACCCACCGCCCGCTGGCCGAGATCATCGCCCGGCTGCCGGATGGCGTGATCAAACCGGTGTTGGAGTTCCCTGGGGCGGCGGCGTTGATCGACGCCGGATCGATCGCGGACGACGATCTGCGCGCCGCGTTTTTGCAGCGGATGTAGGCTGGCCCCCGGATCGGGGGATGGTCAGCCGAAAGCGAGAGTGAGAGGATGCAGGCAAGACTCCTGAAAAACTACGTCGGTGGAAGCTGGCAGGTGTCAGCGGCCGCCGAGCATCTCGACGTGATCAACCCGGCGACCGCAGAGACACTCGCCCGCGTGCCGCTGTCGCCCCCAGGCGAGGTGGATCAGGCGGCGCGGGTCGCGGCGGCGGCCTTCGAGGACTGGCGGCATGTGCCCGCGACGGAGCGCATTCAATACCTCTTCAAGCTCAAGACCCTGATGGAAGCCCGCCTGGACGATCTCTCCCGGTCGATCACCCTGGAGAACGGCAAGACGCTGGGCGAGGCCAAAGGCGAGATGCGGCGCGCCATCGAAAACGTGGAGGTGGCGTGCGGCATCCCGATCCTGATGCAGGGCGACGTGTCGGAGGACATCGCGGCGGGCATCGACGAACTGATGATCCGCCAGCCGGTCGGGGTGGCGGCGATCGTCGCCCCGTTCAACTTCCCCGGCATGATCCCGTTCTGGTTCCTGCCCTATGCCGTGGCGACCGGCAACACCGTGATCGTCAAGCCGTCGGAGCGCTGCCCGATCACGATGCAGATCGCGTTCGAGCTGTTCGAGGAAGTCGGCTTCCCCCCAGGCGTGCTGAACCTGGTCAACGGCGGGGCGGACACAGTCAACGCGATCCTCGATCATCCGGTGATTCAGGCGGTCAGCTTCGTCGGATCGACGCCGGTGGCCCGGCACATCTACGCGCGCGGCGCGGCCAACGGCAAGCGCGTCCAGGCCCAGGGCGGGGCCAAGAACCCGATCGTCATCCTGCCGGACGCCGACCTGGACATGACGACCCGGATCGTGGCGGACAGCGCCTTCGGCAACGCCGGGCAGCGCTGCCTGGCCGCTTCCCTGGCGATTACGGTCGGGGAGGCGCAGGGGCCATTCATTGACGCGCTTGCCGAGGCGGCCTCCAGCCGGGTGGTGGGCTCTGGATTGGACGAGCAGGTGACGATGGGTCCGGTGATTTCAGCCGCCAGCAAGGCCCGCATCCAGGGCCTGATCCAGACCGGGCTGGCCGAAGGCGCGGAGTTGATCGTGGATGGCCGGGAGGCGTCGATTCCCGGCTACGAGAAGGGGTATTTCCTGCGGCCCACGATCCTCGAAGTGGCGAATCCGGACAGCACGCTGGCCCGGACGGAGGTCTTCGGGCCGGTGCTGGGCCTGCTGCACGTCGACACGGTCGATCAGGCGATCGCGCTGGTCAATCGGGGGGCGTATGGCAACATGGCCTGCCTGTTCACCGGCAGCGGCGCGGCGGCGCGCAAGTTCCGGTCGGAGGCGATGGTGGGCAACATCGGGATCAACATCGGAGTGGCCGCGCCGATGGCTTTCTTCCCCTTCAGCGGGTGGAAGGACAGCTTCTTCGGCACGCTGCACGGCCAGAGTCGGCACGCGGTGGAGTTCTATACCCAGACCAAGGTGATCGTCGAGCGCTGGCCGAAGGAATGGTCCCGCACGTTCTGACGGGCGAGATGCTATGGGCCAGGGCCGGAAGGCAGTCCCGCAACGGGCATCTATCGTGTTGGGCCAGCCGCGATCGTCGACGCGATACGGGCGAGGGATGCGGGTACGCCACCGGGCAGGCTGACTTGCCGGAGGGGGACCCTGCCCGGTGCGATGCCGGAATCCGGTCGCGCGTTGGTGCGATGGCGGCCTGTCCTTCAGGGGGAGGGACAGGTCGCCATTGCTGTTTTGGGTAGGCAGGCTGAAGCCGTAGCGTAGGTCAGCCGTTTGGTAGGGCGTTCGATTGAATGCTCCTGCAACAAAATCCAACGCTGCCGATCGCCCTGACTCCTGTCTCTAGTTGACGTAGTCCGCACTCAACAGGGCCTCGGCCTGCTGGCCGAAACGGTGGCCGCCGATTGTGACATCGACCGCGATCCGCGCCCGGCGATCCGCGAATCCGGCGGGCGGCGTGACCTGGAAGCGGGCGGTCGCGGTCGCCGACGCGGGCAGAGCCAGACTGATCGGGCCGCTGGCGGACCAGCCCTCCGGCGTGACGACCGCGATCACGGCCTCCGCCGGGCGCGCGAACGGGTTACGCACCTCGACCGTGAAATCGACCGGCTCCCCGCCGCGCGCCAGGGTCTGGTAGGGCGACAGACGGGCCAGGAAGCCTTCCGCGCCCAGGTCCGGCTCGGCCGGTTGCAGGTCGCGGTGCAGGCGATCCAGTTCCGCGCCCGCCCGGTCCAGCCGGTCGAAGTAGCCCGGTTTGACCCACAGCGGGGGCCAGTGACCGGACAGGATCGCATCCGGGGCGATCCGCCGGTAGAGCGCCGCGCTGAGGACGTAGTCGCCGACGCGGAAGCGGTTGGGATAGACGTAGTTCGGCTCCACCCCTGCGTCACCCATGTACTGGTCGCCCGTCGCCAGGAAGCGCTTGCCGTCGGCCTCGAACTCGATGGCGACGGCGTACAGGGTGTGGCCGGGCAGCGGGTGCAGGGTGAGGGTGTACTCCTCCCACGGGATGGGCACGCCCAGCGGCAGGCGGCGGTCGACCGGGATCGGGTCGTACCACAGGCAGGGCACGTCGTAATGGGTCGGATTCTCCAGGATATCGGCGAAGGTCTCCGCCGCCCAGACCTGGGCGCCGTGGACGCTGCGCAGCAGGTTGAACCCGGCCACGTGGTCGTCGTGGTAGTGGGTGGGCAGGGCCACGTCGATCCGTTCCACGCCGAACTGGGCCTTGAGGGCGGGCAGGGTGTGCAGCCAGGGGCGGCGCGAGGCGCGGTCGCTGCCGGACGGCTCGCTGGTGGCGAAGTCATAACCGAAGTCGATCAGCAGAGCCTTACGCGATTCCGAGAGCAGGACGTAGGTATTGGCTTCGCTGGACCGGTGGCGCAGGACGTGGGGCGTGACCGGCTCGTAGGGCCGGGCGTGCAGCTCGAACAGGCGAGGATGGGAGCCGCGCAGCCGGAGCAGGCTCCACAGGCGCTCGACCAGCAGGTCGATGGCCGGGCCGGGATCGGACATGGGCGCGCCGTGCGAGGGCAGCAGCCGGTCGGGCGCCCAGTCCTTGAGGTCGAGCAGGGATGGGATGCTGGCGACGACGCCCTCCGCCTCGTTATACGCCCACTGGGTGGCGGCCAGACTCCACATCTGGCCCGGCGCGGCGATCAGGTCGCCGGAGAAAGCGACGCGCTGCCCGGCGATCTCCGTCAGGAGCGTGATCGAGCCGGTGGTGTGCCCTGGCGTGGGCAAAACGCTGAAGGCAAGCCCGTCAAACGCCTGCACGGCGTAGTCCTGAAGCGTGCCCGCGATGGGGACCGGCTCCAGCAGCGAAAAACGATCCTGGCGCATGCGGTAGTTGTTGACGACCTCACGGGCCTGCCAGTGGGCGTCCACCGCCCGGAACAGGTCTTGCTCGGTGTGGGGAACCCAGACGGGGATGCCCGCCGCGACCGCCCGCGCCAGGCCCTGGGCCTGATCGCGGTGGTGGTGGGTCATCAGCACGGCGGCGACCCGACTCACGCCGATCTCGGCCAGGTGATCCAGCACATCGCCGCTGCCGAAGTCGACCAGGACGGCTGTCTCCCCGCTGCGGACGACGTAGACGTTGCAGGTATCTTCAAAGCGGTAGAGATCGTGCAGCAGCTTGTCCATGGTTTGATCTCCTTTCAGGAGCCAACGCCCAACCGGATGCGGGATCGAAGATGTAGGGCGCGCCCTGCTGGACGGCATCGGCCGTGTGCAGGCACATGGCCGCCGACCAGGATTGGCCCACGAAGCCCATCGGGCGGCCTGAGAGGGCGTGGAACCACGCGTTAAATCCCCACTCCGCTCAATTTGTTAGGGTTCCATAGTAACCTGTTTTGGAGGGAGCGCCCGCTGCTGATGACGAAGAACTCGATTTTATCACACACCACCCGGTTGACGGTCTGCCGGGCGGCGGTCAGCAGAGTCTTCAGGTTCACGACGTTGGACGGGCGGGGTGGCATGGTTAGTCTCGCTGAGAACCGGCCGGAGACGACCGGGCGAATTCATGCAGCGGCGCTTGCAGGTGCAGGTAACCATCCTCGAACAGGGCGCGGTAGGCGGTATGGCGCTTCGGGTCGGGTTGGATGACCTGGCGCGGCGATCCGGCGACGGCGGCCAGGGCGGCGGGCGCGTCCGGATAGACTCCGCTGCCAACCCCGGCGGCGAGGGCCGCGCCAAGCAGAGTCGCCTCCACTTCGGGGAAGATTTCAATCCGGCAGCCGGACACGTCGGCCTTGATCTGGAGCAGGGCCGGGTTGCGCGCCCCGCCGCCCGCCACCGTGACTGCTTCGATGGACTGGCCGCTCATGGCTTCGCCCGCGCGCCGGATCAGCTCGACCTCGTAGGCGAGGCCTTCCAGCCCGGCTCTGGCCAGGTGGGCGCGGGTATGGTGGGCGCGCAGGCCGATGAACGCTCCGGTCGCCAGCGGGTCGCTGTGCGGGGAGCCGCTGCCCAGTAGATACGGGAAGAAAAGCAGGCCGGTTGGCTCCGGCCCGGCAGATTCCACCAGGGTCGCCAGCTCGGTTTGGGAAAGCGGCTGCGCGCCGAGCAGGGCGCGCAGCCAGGCCAGCGCCCCGCCGGATGTGGACAGGCCGCCCATCCAGTAATGAACCCCTTGCAGGGCGTGGCAGCCCGCCGCGAGACCGATCTGGAAGTCGGCCCCGGTCAGGGGCCGGGCCGGGAACGCGCCGATCAGGGCTTCGGCGGTGCCCATCGAATCGAAGACCCGGCCGGGCTGGACGGCCCCCGCCGCCAGCGCCGCGCAGACGTGATCGTGCCCGCTGACCGCCACCGGGATGCCCGGCGGCAGGCCCAGATCGGCCAGCGCTGATGTCGTCAGTCCGATGGGCGTCCCGGCGGGAGAGGCGGGCGGGAACACGTCCACATCCAGGCCCAGGGTTTCCAGCCAGGCGGTGTCCCACGCGCGGCGCGTCACATCGAAGGCGCAGGTGCGCCCGGCCAGGGAATAATCCGTGCCAAACGCGCCCGTCAGGCGGAAGACGATATAGTCCGCCGCGCCGAGCCAGACCGCGCCGTCCGCGATGGCCGGGTCGGAGTCGCGCAGCCAGAGCAGCTTGGCGAGGCTGCACTTGTAGGTCACGCGCAGGCCGGTGGTTGTGTAGATCGCCTGCGCGGCGCGGCGCTGGAGCAGGGCCTCGGCCTGGGATTGGGCGGCCGTGTCGAACCAGGGGAGCATGGCCGAGCGCGGGCGGCCGCTGGCCCGGTCGAGCAGCAGGCCGCTTTCGGCCATGCTGGCGATCCCGACGGCCGCGACCGGGCCAGACGCGCCCGCCAGGACTTCGCGGATGACTTCAGCGGCGGTTGCCCACAGTTCCTCCGGGTCGAAATACGCCTGGCCGTCTGGCGTGTGGCGGGTCACGGTCGGGCGGGTGGCGATGTGCAGCGCCGCACCGTCCGGCGCGAACAAACCCGCCTTGCAATGGGTCGTGCCGATGTCGATGCCCAGGAGTGCCATCGCGAAAAGGCGTCTTTCTGCGCGTGCGGCTGATCCGGCAGGATCGAGTCGTCCCCGGCTGCGGGATCCTGTCCGGGGACGGGATGGACTCGATCTGGCCGGGTACCGGGCCTTCGCGCCGTGAGTGGGCTTTGAGGCTCAGCCGCTCTTGGCAGCCGCCAGCACCGCGAAGCCGACCGCGCCGGGGCCGATGTGTGTGCCAATGACCGGGGTGACGTTGACCGCGAGCGGCTCTTCGCCGTGCGGAAAGAGATGCTGGGCCTGGCGGCGCAAGGCCAGCGCTTTGTCGAGGGCGTCGGAATGGACCAGCGCCAGCCGCTCCAGATCGCCCAGGGCTTCGACCAGTTGAATGACTCGCTCAATGGCTTTTGCTGGAGTGCGTATCAGCTCTGAACCGGAAACGCCGTGATGATGCTTGAGCAGCGGCTTGATTTGCAGCAGCGCCCCCAGCCCATTTTGCCAGCCACTGACCCGGCCGCTTCGTTTCAGGTATTGGGTCGTGCCGAGGGCGGCAAACACGTACGTCCGGGCGCTCAGGTGGTCTATCAGGGTCAGGAGGTCCTGAATGGACTGGCCTTCGGCGATCGCTTCGGCCACTTTTTGAACGATGAAACCCATGCCCAGACTCATCGCTTTCGAGTCGATCACCGTCACCGGGATTTCGTCGAATTCGGTCGCGGCCAGGCGAGCAACTTCAACCACCGTGCTCAAATCGGACGAAATGTGGATCGACAGAATGGCTGACGCGCCTTCGGCGGCCAGTTGGGCATAGGCCGTCTGGAACTGCGCGATGCCTGGCGCTGCGGTGGTGGGATGGGTGGTATCCCTGGCCAGGCGGGCGTAGAACGCCTCGCGAGACAGGTCGATGCCATCCTGATAGCTCTCCTGCCCGAAGTGGATGAAAAGCGGGACGACCTTGATGTTGTAAGCCTCGATGATGTGCGGGGGGAGATCACACGTGCTGTCGGTGACAATTCGAATGGTCAATACAATTACCTCTATTCGGCTCTACGACGATACGATCGCGGACGAGACGTCTTTGGCGCAACGCTCCACGGGGTCCGCTCTTCAGTTCAGGTCAGCGGCCATACGAGGATGACCCCGAAGACGATCTCCACGATGATGCTGATGATGTTGGACTGTTCGATGGAGCCGTCAACGAACATTGCAATTGTTCTCACGCCGGCGACCACGAGGTACGTAAAGCCAAGCATCAGGTACATCTGAGGCGCGTACTGCCGAAACAGCAGGGGGGCCAGGCCCAGGGCGATGAAGAATCCACCCAGCACGGCGCGCACCTCTGTGGTTCCACGCGGGTTGCCTGCCACGACCAGTCCCGTGAAGCCGCTGATGCCGGTCGGGTTCAGGGCAGATATCACGCCGACCACAATCGTCCCCAGTGCAGCGACAATTTTGAGGAGATGCATTGTCCATCCTTTCGAGGCATTGGAATGATGAACACCACGTGGCCGAACGATCCCCGTGGAATGGCATCGATTTTAGCATGTTTTAGATAAGATACCTCAATACTGATTTCCGGGCACTGTGCCTGAAAGGGACCGGGGCATCTCGTTCACACTCAGAAGCGGCAGGTGCACGGTGAAGGTCGATATTTGGGCAAGCTGGTCCAATTGTCGGATAGCTTGTGGGCCTGCCCTGGCCTTCCGCAATGCTGGCCCGACAGGCAAGTTCGTGGGGGAACTGACCGATCCGCTTTCGATCAGTGTCCAGGTCGACGGCTGCTTGATCCTGGCCGTCGAGAGCTGATGTCGCGGTCAGCACACACCGGCGAGGCTGTCCAAAAAAGCGGGCGGCCTTGTCTCGTCAGGCGCGGCAGATCGTATATAATGACCCAAAACCACCGGGAGGTCACCGCATGGGAAGCAAGCTCAGAGTTGCCGCGATCCAGTTGGACTGCGCCCCCGCGCCGGTCACAGCACGGCTGGAAAGGGCTGCCGGTTTGATCACGCAGGCGGCGGAGGCGGGCGCGCGGCTCGCTGTGATGCCGGAGTTGTTCAACACGGGCTACGAATATCACCCGCGCAACTATGCCCTGGCGGAGCCGATCGACGGCCAGACCGTCACCTGGATGCAGGCGCAGGCCGCCCGGCATGGGCTGCACCTGGCGGGGACGCTGATCCTGCTGGACGGGCCGGACATCTACAACGCGGCCGTGCTGGCCGCCCCGGATGGGCGTCTCTGGCGCTACGCCAAACACTATGTCCCCTTTTGGGAGCGGGCCTACTTTCGCGGCGGCGATGCGATCACCGTCGCGGACACCGATCTGGGCCGTTTGGGGATGCTGATCTGCTGGGATCAGTACCATCCCGATCTCTGGGCGGACTATGCGGGCCAGGTCGATGCCGTGCTGGTCATGAGCTGTCCGGGGGACGTCGGGACGAGCGACCTGCACTTCCCGGATGGTCTCCGGGCCAAATTCCTGGACCTGGTAGGCCCACCGCCGCCTATGCCTGACGCGGACGAATCCAGTCCCACCGAAGAAACGCCGGAACATCCCGCCGCCGCGTGGATAGGCGTCCCCGTGATCGAATCCTCCGCCACCGGCAGGATTCGCACCCGGCTGCCTTTGATCGAGACCTTTTTTCCAGGCTCACCGCTGGAGGGACGCGCCTCCCAGGCGGCGGACATGATCATGGAGTGTGGGTTTCCCCCCGCGACCCAGATCGCGAATGGGCAGGGCGCGGTCCTGGCGCGGGGCAGCGCGATCGGGGACGCCATCGTGCTCGCCGAGATCGACATCCTGGATGCCGCGCCAACGCCGCCAACGGCCGAGCCGGTCTTCCCCATCGCGGCGGAAATGTACCAGCTTTCGGATGAGATCGTCCCGGCGATGATGGTGCCGCTCTACCGGGAAGGGGCGCGCCGCCAATGGGGGACGCACATGGCCCCCGATTGACGACCGGGGAATCGACTTATGCGCCGGAAGCGGTGGGTGCCGCCCGGTGGGATCGCTCAGGTAGGCTTCGATGACGCGCGGGTTCTCCCGCCGCATGGCAGGTTGGCTTGCGCAGGCCAGCACGTAGGCGTAATCTGCCACCTGGAGTCTTGCGCGCGTCGGGTTGGCCTGGGCCTTGACGTCCGCGATGATGCGCAACACCTCATCGACCAACGGCGGCGCGCGGCCCATGCTCGGTTTGCCCGGCATCAGCGCCCGGTTGATGAGTAGGGCCGTCCATCCCCCTCAGGGCATCTCGTTCACGCTCAGAAGCGGCAGGTGCACGGTGAAGGTCGTCCCCTCGCCGGACGTGCTGCGGACCTCGATCTTGCCGTCGAGACTCTCGATGAGATGCCTGGCGATCGACAGGCCCAGCCCGGTGCCATGCGCCTCCATCTCGCGGGCGTTCTTCGCCCGGAAGAACTCCTCGAAAAGGTGGGGCAGGTCCTCTTCCGCGATCCCGATGCCCGTATCGCTGACGGTCAGATCGACCCAGGTTTCGTCCCAACCCAGTGTGGCGGATACCCGGCCTTCTTCGGGCGTGTACTTGATGGCGTTGCCGATCAGGTTGATCAGGATGCGGCGCAGCCCTTCCTGATCGGCGTTGATCCAGAGTGGGGGGAGCAGATCGGCATTCGTCTCCAGGGTGATGGACTTGCCGCGGGCCTGATCGCGCAGGGTGTCGCAGACGGTTTTCAGGCTGGAGGTGATATCCAGCGGCCCGGCTGCCTGGGGGACGGCGTGCTGCTCCTTGCCGCGAGCCAGGTCGAGCAGATCGGTGATCAAGTCCTGAAGGAAGCCAAGGCGTTTTTCGACGCGGGAGAGCAGCTCGGCCTGTTGTTTGGTGAGCTGGCCCACATAACCCCGGCTGAGGCTGGTGACGAGACTCTGCGCTCCGGCGATGGGCGTGCGCAACTCGTGCGTGACCGTGCGCAGGAAGCGCGCCTCGGTTTTGTCTTTCTCAGCGAGCTGCTGGTACTGGAGCGCGTTCGACAGCGCGATCCCCGTCTGCGCCGTCATGACGGTCAGAAACGGAATATCGTTCTGGGTGAAGTGATGCGCGCTGCTGCTGTAAACGCGCAACACGCCCATCGCGTGCCCATCCGTGCCGGGGATCGCCATGACCATCCCCGACAGGATGCCTTCTTGCAGCATCGAGCTTTTGTACATGAAGCGCTGCTCGGTGCGGACGTCACGGATGATCTGGGGGACGCCGCTGGCGGCTTGCTGATCGATCACGCTGTCGGACAGGTTGACATTGCCCTTGTGGATGTAACTGTCGCTCAAGCCATAACCTACCGCGAAGCGCAGCGTGTTTCCATCCGGCGAAAGCAGGCGAACGACGCCCGCCGTGGCATTCAGGGTCTGCGCGCAGGTCTCCAGCAGGCGTTGCAGGACTTCGTTGACGTCGAGAGTCGACGTGACCATCTGGGCGGCCTGGTAGAGGGCTACGGCTTCCCGGCGCTGGCGGCGCAGGTAGGCGGCCACACTGATGCCCACGACGAACAGCAGCAGCGTCGTCAGACTGAACACGACGAGCACCGTGCCAATATAACGAGCGTCGCGGAACAGGCCGAGACCGGCCCACAGACCCCGATGAGGCACCACCCCCCGGTATTCCAGCAGGGCAATGGCCCCCAGGAGCGCCGTCGCGAGGGGGACCAGGCCAAACGCGGCCCGGCGTGAGAGAACCAGGGCGGTGCCAAACAGATGGACGACAAAATAGATAAGGTAGGGACTCTCGATCCCGCCGGTGACGTGGAACGAGACCCCCATCGTGACCAGATCGACCAGACATTGAAGGTAGACGAAGGGCCGGAGCGAGAGGGATGTCCGGTGGACGGCGTACCACAGCACGCTGTTGAGGATGAGATGAACGAGACCGAGGATCAGGAGGACGACAGGTTGAGCGGTCTGGCCAGGGCCTGGCGATGGGAGCAGTGCGACGAGCATCGCCCCCGCTGCGGTCACCCAGCGCAGCCCGATGAGAACGCGGAAATTGGCTTTTAGCTCACCGTCAGGAATCGCGCCGGGGTACGCCAGAGGTTTCATATCCGGTGTCCTTGCCGAATAGGGCAGGGCAGTGAGGAAGTGGAATATCAGGCGAGACGTTGATCTGCGGTGTAATTGCTGTTATATACTATAAGTATAGCACTTAATTCTGGCCTGGGGGGCCGGGGCAGCCTGGCTTCACCAGACAGTGCTTGCTGGCGATAAAACCCGTCCATGACCGCCGCTGTCATTGCACCCAGTCGATAGCTCCGGGGTGTGCAGGTATGGGCACCATTCGAGCACCGAGGCTTCCCGGATTGGTTCGATGCCAACGGCTGGTTGCCGCGTATCGACCCCCCTTTCTGGGCGCATCCACCGGCCTGCTCCACCGGCCGGCCTGGGGGCGCCACTTGTCTCCACTGACTTCCTCATGGCGCTCAATCCAACTCACCAGTCTGTAGCGTGAGCTAGTTCCGGCTTCACCTCTGTAAGCTGTCCCGCGATCGTTTGGGTCCCCGTTCGCACCCTGAACTAGTACATCTGCACTGGTTTTGACAGACGCAGACGATGGAAATTCGGAGTGCCGCAATGAGAGATGCAACGGATGTCACGAGAATCCTGCTGGTCGATCCGAACGTGCTGTTTCGCTGCGGTATCGCTCGTCTGCTCGATTCCCAGCCGGACTTTCGCGTGGTTGGCCAGACCGGGAACTACATGGAAGTCGCCGATCTGGTCGCTCACCTGCTGCCCGACATGGTGTTGATCGAAACGGAACTGGATGGGTGCGATGGGGTGGCTCTGGTCGGGCTGCTGCACCAGCGCTTCCCTTCCGTTTCCCTCATCTTCCTGACCTCGGAGATCAGAACCGATCTGGTGCTGGAGTGCGTCGTCGCGGGCGCGGTGGGGTATCTCCAGAAGAACATCACACCCGAAGAATTGTTCGTGCGGCTGCGCAGCCTCAGCTCCGGCGAGGCGGCCATGTCTCCCAGGACGGTCCGCATGTTGATGGATCGGCTGAGCACCAGCAAATACCTGCTGCAACTGTGCAGCACCCCGGACCCGGTGTTGACCCCGCGTGAGTGGGAAATCCTCAGCCGGGTGGCGCGCGGCATGACCAACAGGCAGATCGGAGAGGCGCTCCAGATATCGGAGCATACCGTTCGCAATCATCTCTGCAATGTTTACCAGAAGCTCAACCTGCGCAACCGTCTCCAGGCCGCCGTCTACAGCGTGATTCATGGTCTGACCGACCTTGAGAATCTGAGTTGATCAGGCCCGCGACTGGGTCATTTGAACCAGTACAGTCGATCCATCACCGCCAGGCAAGGGGGTATGCATGGCGCATGGACTGCACAGGTGCGGGCTTGATACAATGCAGATAGCAGTTCGTTCCTTACCTCACAATTATCATCGTTGCTAACGATGCCTCCTGGTTCGTTTCGCGCGCGATGGTTCATCTGAACCAACGCGACCGGTTTCTCACCCTGCCGAGCGAAGTCCCTCACCGCGACAAGAAGGAGGTCATCCTCTCTTGAACGCAACACGTCCCCCCACGTTTTTTGATCGTGTCGTGGCCGCCACGCCGGATGGCGAGCGTCTCAGCCAGTGTCTCCAGTGCGGCACCTGCGGCGGTTCGTGCCCATCCGCGGCGGACATGGATTACACCCCGCGCGAGCTGTTTGCCATGACGATGGCCGGCCTCGAGGAGGAGGTGCTGGCCAGCAATACTCCCTGGTTCTGCGTCTCCTGCTATGCCTGTACCGTCCGCTGCCCGCAGGAAATCCCGATCACCGATCTGATGTACACGTTCAAACAGATGGCGATCGAGGCCAAACGGTTCGAGCACCGGTCCACGGCTGATTGGTCTGAATCGTTTGTGGGTTTCGTCGAGCAGCGCGGCCGCAGCTTCGAGCTGGGGCTGGCGACGCGCTATCACCTGTTTCATCATCCCGCGCAGGTGTTCAAGATGGGGGCGCTGGGGCTGAACATGCTGCGCCACAACCGGCTGGCGCTCCGGCCCAAGAGCATTCGTGGCATCGAGCAACTGCGGGCCATTCTCGACAGGGCGAAAGTGCTCGCTGAAAAGGAGGCCTGGCGGTGACCACATCATCCTACGTCTACTATCCGGGATGCGCGTTGCAGCACCGCTCCCATGCTTACGAGGTGTCCAACCAGGCTGTGGCCAAGGCCCTGGGGATTGAGCTGGTCGAGCTGGATGACTGGAACTGCTGCGGGGCAACCGAGTACTTCTCTGTCAAACGTCTGCCGGCTTATGCCCTGGTCGCGCGCAATCTGGCGCTGGCGGCCCAGGCGGGCACCGAGGAGCTGGTCGTGCCGTGCAGCGCCTGCTTCCTGAACCTCCACAAAACGGACAGTCATATGCGGCAGCATCCTCGCCTGGAACAGGCGGTCAACGAGGCGCTTGAGGCGGGCGACCTCCACTACAAGCCGGGCAGTGTCCGGGTCCGGCACCTGGTGGAGGTGATCATCAACGATATCGGCTTCGAACGGCTGGGCCAGTTGGTGCGCCGGCCGCTGTATGGCCTCAAGCTCGCGGCGTACTACGGCTGCCTGATCGTCCGTCCGGACAACGTGCTGGACGATGTCGAGCAGCCCATGCTGCTGGACCGGATGATCGAGGCGCTGGGGGCCGAGGCCGCGCCGTTCTCGATGAAGACGGCCTGCTGCGGCGGGCATATGACCCAGATCAGCGAGACCACCGCGCTGGAGATGATCCACCGGCTGGTCACGAATGCCTCGGTCAGCGAGGCCGATGCGATGGTGACCATCTGCCCGATGTGCCAGCTTAACCTGGATGTCTACCAGGATGCCGCCAACCGGATGTTCGAAACAAGCTACACCATGCCGGTGCTGTTCTTCACCCAGGTCATCGGCCTGGCGCTGGGCCTATCCCTGGAGGCGCTGGGATTTGGGCAGGAGTTTGTGAGCGTGGAGCCTCTCATCGAAAAAATCCGGGACGTCCCGCCCGCGCGCAGCAAGCCTGAACGCCGGCCCAAGCAGGCCTTGCCCATGCCGGCCATGCCCCAATAGGAGAGCGGCTCATGACTGAATCTCGTGTGGGAGTCTATGTCTGTCACTGCGGGCACAATATCGCCGGGGCGGTCGATGTCGAGCACCTGTCCGAATGGGCGCTGGACCTGCCTCAGGTGGTCGTGGCCCGCAATTACCAGTTCATGTGCGCCGGGACTGGCCAGGAGCTGATCGAAAACGACATCCGGGAGTACGGGTTGACGCATGTCGTGGTGGCCTCCTGCTCGCCCCACATGCACGAAAAGACGTTCCGCAACGCCTGCGAGCGGGCCGGGCTGAACGCCTACCTGTTCGAGATGGCGAATATCCGCGAGCACGCCTCGTGGGTACATCCCAACAACCGCAGCGCGGCCACCTCCAAGGCCAAGGCGCTGGTCAGCGCGGCCGTCCACCGGGTGCTCAAGCACCAGGCGCTGGAGCCGATGCGCGTGGACATTCAGCCGACGACCCTGGTGGTGGGCGGCGGGATCGCCGGCATCCAGGCGGCGTTGGAGATCGCCGACGCCGGGTATCCGGTCTACGTGGTGGAGCGCGAACCCAGCATCGGCGGGCACATGGCCCAGTTCGACAAGACGTTCCCGACGCTGGACTGCGCGGCCTGCATCCTGACCCCGAAGATGTTCGACGCGGGCGCCCACCCGAACATCACCCTGCTGACCTACAGCGAGATCGAGCAGGTCGAAGGCTCGGTGGGCAACTTCCGCGTCACGGTGCGCCGGAAGGCCCGCAAGGTGCGCGAGGACGTGTGCACGGGCTGCGGCACGTGCTGGGAGAAATGCCCGGTCAAAGTGGTTGATGGGGTCTTTGAGGCGGGCCTGGGCTATCGCAAGGCGATCTATCGCCCGTTCCCCCAGGCCGTGCCCAAGTATCCGGTGATCGATGTCGAGAACTGCACCTACTTCAAAACCGAAAAATGCCGGGCCTGCGAGCGGTACTGCCCGGCCTCGGCGATCGATTTTGAGATGCAGGACGAAATCGTCACGCTGACGGTGGGCAATATCATCCTGGCGACCGGCTACGACCTGTTCGATCCGCGCCGCATCCCGCAGTATGGCTACGGACGCCTGCCCAATGTGTTCACCAGCCTGGAGTTCGAGCGGCTGACGAACGCGGCCGGGCCGACCGGGGGCAAGATCACCCTGCGCGATGGCGAAACCGAGCCGCGCTCCGTGGCGATCATCCACTGCGTCGGCAGCCGGGATAAGGCCTACAACGAGTACTGCTCGGCGATCTGCTGTATGTCCTCGCTCAAGTTCGCCCACCTCGCCAAGGAAAAGACCAACGCCGAAATCTACAATTTCTATATCGACATGCGGCCGATCGCCAAGGGGTACGAGGAGTTCTACCACCGCATCCTGGCCGAGGGCGTGCATTTCATCCGGGGGCGCGTGGCGGAGATCACGGACGCCGCCTACGGTCCGGAGGAAGCGGGCAAGCTGGTGGTGGTCGCCGAGGACACCCTGATCGGCCGCCAGCGCCGCGTCCCGGTTGATATGGTGATCCTGGCGGCAGGACTGGAACCGCGCCGGGACTCCCAGGCCGTCTCACACCTGTTCGGGGTTGGCTGTGGCGACTCCGGCTTCTTCACGGAGCGCCATCCCAAGCTGGACCCGGTGGCGACCGTCACCGAGGGCATCTACATCGCCGGGGCCTGCCAGGGGCCGAAGGACATCCCCGATACGGTGGCCCAGGGCGCGGCGGCGGCGGCGCGCGTGCTGGGCGTGATCTCCCGCAAGCAGGTGCTCCTGGAGCCGGTGCGGGCCAGCATCGACGAGAGCCGCTGCTCCGGGTGCCGTGTCTGCAATAACCTGTGCCCGTACAACGCCATCGAGTATCTCGCCGAGCCGGGGGTGTCACGCGTTAACGCGGCGCTCTGCAAGGGCTGCGGGACGTGCGTGGCCGCCTGCCCAAGCCAGGCGATCACCGGCGCGCACTTCACCTTCGATCAGATCATGGCCGAAATTGACGGCATCCTGATCGATGTCAGCGATCGTGAGCAAAGCCCGATTGAGGTTCTCGCCTGAGGCAGGAGACACGATGATGAGCGATTCAGACAAGTTCACCCCGGTGATCGTGGGGTTTCTGTGCAACTGGTGCTCCTATCGTGCGGCCGACCTGGCGGGCACCTCGCGCATGGGCTATCCCGCCACGCTGCGCGATATCCGGATCATGTGTACCGGACGGCTCGACCCGACGTTTGTCCTGCGGGCGCTGCAGGAAGGGGCGGACGGTGTGCTGATCATGGGCTGCCATCCCGGCCAGTGCCACTACCAGGAGGGCAACTACAAGGCCATCCGCCGCTTCGCCCTCCTCAAGCGCGTGCTGCGCCAGATGGGCCTGGAAGAGGAGCGCGTGCAGCTCCACTGGGCTTCGGCGGCGCAAGGGCTGTTGTTCGCCGAAACCGTCTCCCGGATGACCAAACAGATTCAGGCCCTCGGCCCGCTGGACTGGAGCCGCAACTGGCCCAACGAGGAGCCTTTCATGCTTCTGCAACCGTATCTTCACGAGGAGGCCGCCCATGGCCGATAAACCGAAACTTGCGCTGTATTGGGCTTCTTCGTGCGGGGGCTGCGAGATCGCCGTCCTGGGCCTGCATGAGAAAATCCTGGACGTGGCCGCGGCGTTTGACATCGTCTTCTGGCCGTGCGTGATGGACATGAAGTATGCCGACGTGGAGGCTCTGGAGCCGGGCAGCATCGACGTGTGTCTGTTCAATGGGGCGATTCGGAATGACGAAAACGCCCGGATGGCCCACCTGCTGCGGGAGAAGTCCAAAGTGCTGATCGCGTTCGGTTCGTGCGCGGTCGGTGGGGCTATCCCCGGCCTGGCGAACTTCAGCAGCCGCGACGAGATGTTCGAGTGGATTTACTACCAGTCGCCCACGACGGAGAATCCATCGCGGGTCTTCCCCCAGCGGCGGACGGACGTGGCCGAAGGCGAGCTGGAGCTGCCCGCGTTCTGGAACACGGTGAAGGCGCTGGCCCAGGTCGTCCCGGTGGACTACTACCTGCCCGGCTGCCCGCCGGAAGTCCAGTCGATCGAGCTGGCCGTCAATGCGCTGGTCAGCGGCGCGGTTCCCCCATCGGGGGCGGTCATCGGCCTGAATATCGCGGTCTGCGATGAGTGCCCGCGCGAGCGACAGGACAAGAAGATCAGCCGCTTCTACCGGCCCCAGGAGATCATTCCCGACCCGGCGATCTGTCTGCTCGACCAGGGCCTGTTCTGCGCCGGGGTTGCGACGCGGGCGGGCTGCAAGGCGCGCTGCCCTCAGGTGGGCATGGGCTGCCGGGGCTGCTACGGCCCGCTGGATGGGGTCTACGACCACGGCGCGCGCCTGCTGTCGGCGATTGCCTCGATCATCGACGCGGATACGCCAGAGGAGGTGGAAGCCGTCCTGGATACCCTGCCCGATCCGGCCGGGTACTTCTACCGCTACTACCTCCCCCAGTCTCTGCTGCGTCGCCGGGCGCGCGAAAACGGCCAGAAGCAGTCCGCCGCTGAAAAGACGCCCGTGGCGACCCCGACGAATTAACCTGGAGGAAGCGATGACACGCATTGCAATTGATCCAATCACCCGGCTGGAAGGCCATGGCAAGATCGAAATCTTCCTGGACGAGGCGGGCGAAGTCAACAACTGCTACTTCCAGGTGCCCGAACTGCGCGGCTTCGAGGTCTTTTGCCTGGGGCGTCCAGCGGAGGAGATGCCGCGCCTGACCAGCCGGATCTGTGGGGTGTGCCCGGAGGCGCACCACATGGCGGCGGCCAAAGCCCTGGACGCGCTCTACCACGTCGATCCACCCCCGGCCGCCAAGAAACTGCGCGAGCTGCTGTATTCGGCGTTTTTTGTCACCGATCACGCCACCCACTTCTACGCCCTGGGCGGGCCTGACTTCGTGGTCGGGCCGGATGCCCCGGCGGCGGAACGCAACATCCTGGGGGTGATCGCCAAGGTGGGGCTGGAGATCGGCGGGAAGGTGATCGCCGCTCGCAAGCGCAATCACCAGGTGATCGAGATGATCGGCGGGCGGACGATCCATCCCGTGTCGGCCCTGCCCGGCGGGATGAGCCACGCGATCACCGAGGAAGAGCGCCAGGAGATCGTCAAGATCGCGCGCCAGAACGTGGAATTCGGCCAGTTCTCGATCGACCTTTTCGAGCAGGTGGTGCTCCACAACCAGGCCTACGTGGACCTGATCACCAGCGACGCGTATACCCAGCGCACCTACTACATGGGCCTGGTCGATCACAACAACCATGTGAACTTCTATGATGGGGTGGTGCGGGTGGTCAATCCGGAGGGGGTTGAGTTTGCATCCTACATGCCGGATCAGTATGCCCAGCACATCGCCGAGCACGTCGAGCCGTGGACGTATCTCAAGTTCCCCTACCTGCGCAAGGTGGGCTGGAAAGGGTTCGTCGATGGCAAGGACAGCGGCGTGTACTGCGCCACGCCGCTCTCGCGCCTGAACGCGGCCGATGGCATGGCGACCTCGCTGGCGCAGGCCGAGTACGAGCGGATGTACGAAGTGCTGGGCGGCAAGCCGGTCCACCATACCCTGGCGACCCATTGGGCGCGGCTGGTGGAACTGCTCTATGCGGCCGAGCGGATGCTGGAGCTGGCCCAGGACCCCGAGGTGGCCAGCCCGAACGTGCGCACCCTGCCGGACCAGAAACCGACCGAAGGCGTGGGGATCGTCGAAGCGCCGCGCGGCACCCTGACCCACCATTACTTCACCGATGAAAACGGCATCTTGCAGGAAGTCAACCTGATCGTCGGGACGACCAACAACCATGCCCCGATCTTCATGAGCATCAAGCGCGCGGCGGAAGGGCTGATTCACAAAGGGGTAGTCAACGATGGGATTCTGAACCGGATCGAGATGGCATTCCGATCCTACGATCCTTGCCTGTCGTGCGCGACCCACTCGCTGCCCGGCCAGATGCCGCTCGAAGTGATCGTGCGCGACTGCACGGGGGCCGTCACCCATCACCTGAGTCAGTACGTGCCGCCGGAGAGTCTCGACCGATGTGTTGGATGAAGGATCACGGTGGATGCCGCTTCGCACACTGGTCGTAGGGCTGGGTAATCCGATCCTGTCCGATGATGGGATCGGGTGGCAGGTGGAAGAAGCCCTGCGCCGGCAGGGCGCTGGCAGCGCGCCAGAGGCGGCAATCGACATCCTGCACGCCTGCGTGGGCGGGCTGGCTCTGGCCGAACTGATGACCGGTTACGATCGCGTGATTGTCGTGGACGCGATCGTAACCGGTCAGGCGTTGCCGGGGACCGTGTCGCATTTTACCCTGGCGGACCTGCCCGGAACGCTCAACTCCTCCTCCAGCCATGACACCAGTCTGCGCCTCGCGCTCCAGATGCTGCGTGCCTGTGGCGCGCACGTCCCCCCGGAGAGCGCGGTGGCGTTCGTGGCGGTGGAAGCGCAAGATGTCTGGACGTTTGGCGAAGCGTGCACGCCGGCGGTCAAACAGAGCATTGGGGCGGCCGCGGCCGTGGTTGCGCATCTGCTTCGTGCACCTTTATACTGAGTCAGGATTGGGCGGCACGTCAACGATGAGCCGAAAGGGGACATACGATGGAAACCCTGACGCTGCACCTTCCGGCTATGTACGGCGATCACCATGTCATCGAGGTGCGCCGGCTCGTGTTGGGACTGCCTGGCGTGGTGGATGTCGACGCCAGCAGTTGTTTTCAAGTCGTGGAGATCGCTTTCGATCCGGCGCAACTCTCGTCGGAAACGATCCGGGCCACCCTGGATGAAGCCGGATACCTCCAGCCGCTGTCGTTTCCCGCAGAAGCCGGAACCTCAGCTTACCTATCCTCATCACAGGTCTTCTTTCGGCACACCGCAGCTTCGGAACAGATCAGGCAAGTGTTGAGCTTTGCCCAGGACCTCCCCGCAGGCGGGCGTGCATTGTGGCCCTGCCCTGGCCTGGGTCCCGTCCGCCTGGCAGAAGAGGAATAGGAACATGGCCAAGGCCAAGCGCACCCCTCAGGAACAGAGCATCGATCCCGCCGCCCAACAAATGCTGGTTCGCGCCGAGGAGATTGGCGTCAGCACGGCCTTCTCTCGCGCGGATGACCTGGCCCCCTGTAACATCGGCTCGGCCGGGATGTGCTGCAAGCTGTGCGGCATGGGGCCGTGCCGCCTGACCAAGGACGGGCAGACCGGAATCTGCGGGGCGACGATCGACACGATCCAGGCCCGCAATCTGATCCGGGCCATCTCCGCCGGGGCCGCGGCCCACTCCGATCACGGCCGCGACATGGCCTTCACGCTGAAGGCCGTCGCCAACGGAGAGGCGGAAGGCTACTTCATCCGGGATGTGGCCAAGCTGCGCACGGTGGCTGCCCACTACGCTATCCCCATCGAGGGCCGCGCGCCGGAGGAGATCGCCAACGACCTGGCGGACCTGTACCTGGCCCAGTTTGGCCAGCAGCGGGGCGTGGTCGCGCCGGTCGTCCGCGCGCCGGAGAAGCGCCAGCAGCGCTGGAAGGAGCAGGGAATCCTGCCGCGCGGCGTCGACCGCGAGGTGGTGGAGGCACTGCACCGCACCCACATCGGCGACGACCAGGACCCGGAGCACATCCTCCAGCACGGGGTGCGCACGGCCCTGGCCGATGGCTGGGGCGGCAGCATGATCGCCACCGACGTGGCCGACATTCTGTTTGGGACTCCCGCGCCGATTCTGGGCCAGGCCAACCTGGGCGTGCTCAAGCAGGATATGGTCAACGTCGTCGTGCACGGCCACGAGCCAACCCTCAGCGAGATGATCGTCGCCGCTTCCCAGACGCCGGAAATCATTGAATATGCCAAAGCAGCCGGAGCCAAAGGCGTCAACCTGGCCGGCATCTGCTGCACGGCCAACGAAATCCTGATGCGTCAGGGCGTCCCGGCGGCGGGTAACTTCCTCCAGCAGGAGCTGGCGATCCTGACCGGCGCGGTCGAGGCCATGGTGGTCGATGTGCAGTGCATCATGCAAGCGCTGGTCGGCCTGGCCGAGAACTTCCACACGCTGATCATCACCACGTCGCCCAAGGTCAAGATCAAGGGCGCGACTCACATCGAGTTCGATGAACACAAGGCCCTGACGATTGCCAAGGAGATTCTGAAGAAGGCGATTGACAACTACAAGAATCGGGGTGAGACGCACATCCCCGATGTGCGCGAAGACCTGATCCCCGGTTTTTCGCACGAGTATATCAACTACATGCTCGGCGGCTCGTACCGGGCGTCGTTCAGGCCGCTGAACGATGCCATCATCTCCGGGCGTATCCGGGGGGTGGCGGCCATTGTGGGCTGCAACAACCCGCGCAGCTCGCACGACTACCTGCACACCTATGTTACTCAGGAGTTGCTCAAGCAGGATGTGCTGGTCGTGCAGACCGGGTGCGGGGCCATCGCCAGCGCCAAGCTGGGGCTGCTGCTGGGCGAAGCCGGTCTGGATCAGGTCGGGCCGGGCCTGCGCGAGGTCTGCGAGGCGGTCGGCATCCCGCCCGTGCTGCACATGGGATCGTGCGTGGACAATACCCGCATCCTGACCGTGCTGACGCAGATGGTCGCGGATGGCGGGCTGGGCGATGACATCGACCAGATTCCGGCGGTGGGCCTGGCACCGGAGTGGATGAGCGAGAAGGCGCTGGCGATTGGCACCTACTGCGTCGCTTCTGGCGCGTACGTGATCTTCGGCGGCGCTTCCCCGGTCAGCGGCATGCCCGACCGGGTGAGCGACAGCGACATCGTCCTGAACTACATCTCCTCCGGCTGGGAAAAGCTGTATGGCGGCAAGCTGGAGTTCGTGGCCGATCCGGACGAGATGATCCGCCGCGCGTTGGCCCACATCGATCAGAAGCGTGCCGCGTTAGGGCTGGCCGAATACCGCCCGGAGCGGTTCGGGCGCAGCGGCGATGCGCGCATCCACGAGCTGGAGCAGTTGTCCCTGGCCGAGCAACGGCAGGCCCTCTACGGCCTGACCAACCGGTAGGAGGAAAGCCATGTCCCGCTATATCGCCACCCGCGCGATCCGAGGGGCCAATGCCCTGGTGGCCGAAGCCGAGGTCATGCTCCACAAGGCGCTGGCCGAAAAAGGGCCGGATACCCCGGTCGCCTTCCCCAATACCGCCTACTATCTGCCCCTGATTTTTGGCATGACCGGGCGGCAGATCGAAACCATCGGCCAGTTGGCGCCAATCCTCCAGGAAGCCCGCGCCTTGCTGCATCCCTTGCCCTCTCAGCAGCACTGGACGCCTTACCTGGGCGAGACACTGGATAGCGGCATGGCGACTCTGCTGGCCGCCGAGGTGATTGAGGCGCTGCGTTTTGTGTATGGCCTCCAGCCGGAGCCGATGCCCGGCTTTCACCTGGCCGGCGGCACGTCCTTCACGAGTCCCGACAACGGGCAGGGCGCCAACGGCCATGACGGCCACCTCAACGGGCCGATCGACGACATCCAGCTCCGCACGTGGGGCATCCAGCTCGTCGACGGGCGCATGCCTGGCTTCGCGGCGATTGTCGGCGCGGCCAAATCCAACGAGGTCGCGGTCAGAATCGTGCGCGAGCTTCAGCGCCGCAACATCCTGACCTTCCTGTCCGGCAACGTCAACGGGCGCAGCATCATCCACCAGTTGATGGAGGAGGGCGTCGAGCTGGGTTACGACACCTATACCGTACCCTTCGGCACGGACACGATCAGCGCCATCTACGCGCTCGGCTTTGCGGTGCGCTCGGCGCTGACCTTTGGCGGCATGAAGGGCGGCATGGCCCGCGACATCCTGATGTACAACAAGGAGCGCGTCTTTGCCTTCGTGCTGGCCCTGGGCGAGGTCGATGATCTCAAGTACGCCGCCGCCGCCGGCGCGATCAACTTCGGTTTCCCGGTCATCGCGGATACGGTCATCCCGGAAATTCTGCCGACTGGCGTCACCACCTACGAGCACGTGGTCAGCCTGCCCTTCAACGAGATCGACGGCGTGGATGACCTGGAGCGCGCCGAACGGCTGGTGCAGAAGTGCATCGAGGTGCGCGGCGTCAAGGTCAAGGTCGCCAACGTGCCGGTGCCGGTGCCGTATGGCTCGGCGTTCGAGGGCGAGGTGGTGCGCAAGGCCGACATGCGGATCGAGTTCGGCGGCAAGTATTCGCGCTGCTTCGAATACCTGACCATGGCCGAGCTGGACGCGATCACCGACGGCAAGGTCGAGGTGATCGGGGACGGCTTCGCGGCGATCGAAGCCCAGGGCCATATGGACATGGGGATCGTGGTCGAAGTCGCCGGGCGCGAGATGCAAAAGGACTTCGAGCCGGTGTTGGAGCGCCAGATTCACTACTTCGTCAACGGGGCCTCCGGCATCCAGCACATCGGCCAGCGCGACATCGCCTGGATTCGCATCTCGACGGCTGCCGCCGACAAGGGCTTCGACCTGGAGCACTTCGGCAAGATCATCCACGCCCGGCTGCACGCCGACTTTGGCGCGATCGTGGACAAGGTCCAGGTCACGATCTACACCGAGCCGCAGCAGTTGCAGGCCTGGCTGGCCAGGGCGCGCACCGCCTACGACTACCGCAACAAGCGCCTGGCCGACCTGACTGACAATTCTGTTAATGAGTTTTATAGTTGTACTTTGTGCCAGTCTTTCGCCCCGGACCACGTCTGTATCGTCAGCCCGGAGCGGCTGGGTCTGTGCGGCGCGTACAACTGGCTGGACTGCAAGGCCTCCTTCAGCATCAACCCCACCGGCCCCAACCAGCCGATCAAGCTGGGGACGCAGATGGACGGCCGCAAGGGGTACTGGACAGGCATCAACCAGTACGCCCAGAGTGCCTCGCACGGCAAAGTCGGCGAAGTCGCCATGTACTCGATCATGGAAAACCCGATGACGGCCTGTCTGACGGCCGATGCCACGCTCGTGGTTGATGGGCATACAACGACGATCGGCGCGTGGGTCGAAGCGCATCTCGGCCAGCAAGGCCCCTTTGAGGCCCGCGTGTTGACCCTGGACGAACAAGGGCAGGTCGTCCCCAGCCAGATTCTCGGGGTCCACCGTAACCCCGCGCCGCCCGTCCTTGTGGAGATGACGACAAAATCCGGGCAAAAGCTGACGCTCACGCCCAACCATCCAGTTGCGGTGGATCAGCCTGATGGGTTGAATTGGCTGCGTGCCGACGAGATAGGCGCAGGTGATCGCATCTATGCTGCGCGAACACCCTCCTTGGCAGAGAAAACCGGCCGATCGCGACCCGTCAGGAGCAACGTCGAGCGCGTGCTTGCCGCTCAGCCGGAAGCCGGGCCTGTCCTGCAACCCTGGCTGGAACACGAGGACTTCCTCGACACCGTGACTCGTGTCGAGATGGTCGAGAGCGGAGATCGTAATCCCTGGGTCTACAACCTGAGTCTGTTGGACATCAACAGTTATCTCGCCAATGGCTTGCTGGTGAAAAACTGCGGGTGCTTTGAGTGCATCGTGATGCTGATCCCGGAAGCCAACGGCGTGATGGTTGTCAACCGCGAGGATACCAGCATGACTCCGGCGGGCATGACCTTCTCCACCCTGGCCGGGATGGCGGGCGGCGGCCTGCAAACGCCGGGCGTGATGGGCGTCGGCAAGTTCTACCTGGTCAGCCCCAAGTTCATCTCGGCTGACGGCGGCTTCAAGCGCGTGGTGTGGATGAGCAGCGTGCTGAAGGAGACGATGGCCGACGAGTTCAAGGCCGTCGCCGAACGCGAGGGCGATCCGGAACTGCTTGAGCGGATTGCCGACGAGCGCAGTGTCACCACGGTCGAGGAGCTGCTGGCCTGGTTGGAAGCCCACAACCACCCGGCGCTGGTGATGGACCCGATTTTCTAGGAGGGGCATGACCGAGCGCCTGCTGGTACGCGACCTGATGACCGTGGGGGTGACCACCTGCCCGCCGCAGACCCCGGTGGTGGAGGTCGCGCGCCTGCTGCTGGAGCGGGACCTCGAAGCGGTCGTCGTGCTGAACTCCGATGGACACGGCATCGGGGTCATCTCTCAGGATGATGTGGTGGAGGCTTATGGGCGGGACGACTGTGACGGGTTGACCGCCGAGGACATCATGCGCGACGACGTGCCGCAGGTTCCGCCCGATATCCCGCTCAAAGCCGCCGCCCAGATCATGCGCGATCAAGGCGTGCGCGCCCTGTTCCTGTCTCATCGGGCGGAAGGAATCACCTACCCGGCCGGCGTGATCACCTACCGCCATTTTCTGCGGCAGCTTGCCGCCCGCGACGATGGCGATCTGGCCGATCTGGGTATCCGGGCGGTGCGCAAGGAGCCTCTGCAATCTTTTTTCGAGCGGCGTGATGCGGCGCGGCGGCAGGCCCGCCAGCGCGATCAGGAGTGACAGGTATGCCAGTTCAGATTCCCAAGGACTCATGGGCCGGAAGCGTCCGCACGGTGACGCTGGGCGCGACGGCAGCCGAAGGCGGCACGCGGGCGCGATCGGTCACGGTGGGCGGCCAGAAGACGCTGCCGTTCATGCACTTCGAGCAGGTGACGCCCCACCGGCCGCTGGTGGCGATCGAGATCAAGGATCGCCGTCCGGAAGACTGGTCGCCGCTGCTGCTGGACGTGTGGGGCGACGCGATGGGCGATCCGGCCGCCTGGGCCAAAGCCGCCGAGCAGGCCGGGGCCGATCTGCTGGTGCTGGCCCTCAGCCTGACCGGGGGCGATGGACAGCCCACCCAGCCTCAGGCTGCGGTTGCCGCGGCGAAGGCGGTGCTGGACGCCAGCGGGCTGCCGCTGATCGTGTTCGGCCCCGGTCAGGCCGAGGCCGATAACGCGCTGCTGGTTCCCGTGGCCGAAGCGACCAAGGGCGAGCGCATCGCGCTGGGCATCTGCGAGGACAAGAACTATCGTACGCTGGTCGCCACGGCGCTGGCCAACGATCACCGGGTCATCGCCCGTTCGCCGATGGATGTCAATCTCGCCAAGCAGCTCAACATCCTGATCCACGACATGGGCCTGCCGCTGGATCGGATTTTGATGGATCCCACGACCGGGGCGCTGGGCTACGGGATCGAGTACGGTTATTCCGTGATGGAGCGGCTGCGTCTGGCCGCCCTGCAAGGCGACGCCATGACCCAGCTTCCCATGATCGTCACGCCGGGCTTCGAAGCCTGGAAGGCCAAGGAGGCCAAGGTCGGTCAGGACGTGCCGGAGGCCTGGGGTAACTGGGCGGAGCGGGCGATCACCTGGGAGGCGCTGACCGCCGTGACCCTGATCGAATCCGGGGCGGACATCGTCGTGCTGCGCCACCCGGAGAGCGTCCGGCGCGTGCGCCAGGCGATCGATGCCTTGATGGCCGTGCCGGAAACTGCATAGGGGCAAGGAGACAACAGGATGGCACTCTCTGGTATTCAGATTTACAAGCTGCTGCCCCAGACCAACTGCAAGGATTGCGGCTTCCCCACCTGCCTGGCCTTTGCCATGAAATTGGCGGCCAAACAGGTCGAACTGGCCGCCTGCCCGCACGTCAGCGCCGAGGCCCAGGCCCAGCTTGCCGAGGCTTCGGAGCCGCCGGTGCGCCTGATCAGCCTGCGCTCGAACGGGTTCGAGGTCAAGGCCGGGAACGAGGTCGTGCTGTTCCGCCATGAGAAGACCTTCTACAACAAGCCGGGTCTGTTCCTGCGCGTGCGGGACAGCGAGCCGGTCGAGGCCATCCGGGCCAGGGTCGCGGCGGCGGACGGCTACCATGTGAACTACGTCGGGCGGGATCTCAGCCTGGATGGGTTCGCGGTGGAGGCGACAGGCGACAATCCGGCCGTGTTCACGGCCGCGATCGGCGCGGTGCGCCAGGCCAGCCACCGGCCCCTGATTCTGATCAGCCATAACCCCGACCTGATCGCGGCCGGGCTGCGGCTGCTGGATGGAGAGCATCCCCTGATCTGCGGCGCGGACGCCTCCAACTGGGAAAAGATGGGCGACCTGGCCAAACAGCACGGGGCGGCCCTGGTCGTCTGCGCCGATTCGCTGGATGGCCTGGCGGACCTGGCGACGAAGCTCAAGGATCGGGGCGTGGCTGACCTCGTGCTGGACCCGGCGGCGCGCCAGTTGGGCGCGTCCCTGCTGCTCGGCACGCAAATCCGCAGGCTGGCGCTCCGCCAGAATTTTCGCCCGCTGGGCTATCCGGTGATCGCTTTCCCTGGGGATGCACCCGATCCGGCTCAGGAAGCGACCCTGGCGGCCCAGGCGATCGCCAAGTATGCCGGGTTCATCGTGCTCGACCATTTTGCGGCGGAAGTGATGTACCCGCTGATGGTGCTGCGCGAGAACATCTACACCGACCCGCAGAAACCGATCCAGGTGCAGCCCGGCATCTACGAGATCAACAATCCAGGCCCCGAATCCCCGGTACTGGTCACGACCAACTTCAGCATCACGTATTTCAGCGTCGCCAACGAGGTCGAGAGTTCGGGCCTGCCGGCCTGGCTGATCGTGGCCGATGCCGAAGGCATGAGCGTGCTCACGGCCTGGGCGGCGGGTAAGTTTGACGCGGAGCGGATCGCCAAGTCGGTCAAGGGCTTTGGCATCGCCGACAAGGTCAGCCGCAAGCGGATCGTGCTGCCGGGGCATGTAGCGGTGCTTTCCGGCGAGCTTGAGGAGGAACTGCCGGACTGGGAGATTCGCGTTGGGCCGCGCGAAGCGGTCGATCTGCCGGCTTTTATGAAACAGACTCTCTGACCGAACGGAAACCCGCATGGCGAGTCACGCCGTCACCTTTGACCACACCCCACCGGTGGATGTTCCGACCGGGACGCTGCTGACGGAAGCCGCGCGCCTGGCCGGTGTCGATCTGCACCAGCCGTGCGGCGGGCAGGGCCGCTGCGGGCGGTGCGTGGTGCGGGTGACGGCTGGAGCGGTGCGCCGGCGCAGCACGCTGCGCCTGTCGCCGGAAGACACGGCCGCCGGGTATGCGCTGGCCTGCCAGGCCGTGGTCGAAGGGGATGTCGCGGTCAGTGTGCCGCCTCAGGAACGGGTCGAGCGGCGGCTGACGACCGATCGCACCGCGATTGAGATTGGAATCCCAGCGGGCTATGATCCGGCGGTGGAACAGACGATCCGGCGGGTGACCCTGACCCTGACCCCGCCCAGTCTGGACGACCAGACCGACGACTGGAGCCGGCTGCGTACCGCGCTCCGCCAGCAGGCCGGGGTGGAACGAGTCCGCGCGTCGCTGGCGCTGCTTCGCCAGATCGGGGCTGTCCTCCGGG
>JARKOQ010000064.1 GCA_029976005.1 Aggregatilineales bacterium
CCGCGCAGGCGGGCCAGCCCGGCCAGGAATTCGGCATAGGCCGGTTTGGCCTGCTCATCGTAGGTATACAGCCCCAGGCTGCACAGGTACTCGCGGAAGACCGGGTCGCTGGAGCCGTAGTAACCCAGGAAGTAATCGCAGGCGGCCTCCGGCCAGTCGGAAAGCTGGAGGAAGGATACCATCCGGATTTGCGGCTGGGCGCTCACGGCCTCGAACAGCGCCGCGACGAACTGGCGCTGCAACTCGACCGAGCTGCCGTTGGACGGCTCCGGCAGGTAGCCGGAGGGATAGCCCGCCTCCTGGAGCAGGACGGGCAGGTTGCCCGCCGCGCCGACCAATCCCGCCACATCCCCGGCCACGACCGAGGGATCGCGCACGGTGTAATCGGCGTTGAGCGGGTAGTAGGTGAAGACCGCCGCGTCGCCGCGGGCCAGCAGGTCCGGGATGAAGCCGTAGCCCGCCGCCACCCCACCGGCGGTGATCGTCACGCCGACGCCCATCTGGGGAGCCAGAGCCTGCACGTGCTCCCGGCTGAAGTCCACGAAGCGCAGAAACGGCTCGACCTGATCCGGGTGGGCGGCCAGCCAGGGATCGACCTCATTGCCCACCGAAAGGAAGAACCCGCCCTGCCCGACCAGCAGCGGCACGACCGCGTCCAGCACCGCGCCCCAGCGGGCCAGCAGGGCCGGATCGTCGAAGCTCAGGCCGGGGGCCAGGCGGGCCGGATCGGCCGGGTCGACCAGGTCGGGCGGCATCGCCAGCCGGACGGTGTCGATGGTCTGGATGCCCAGGTACGGGATCAGGTCGATCCGATCCAGGATCGCCAGGAACTGGGTCAGCAGGCTGGTATCGACCATGCCCGGCTGCGGCTCCAGCAGCGACCAGTACAGGCTCAGCTCGTACACGTCCACCCCGGCGGCGATGGTCTGGCCGAAGACGTCATCGAGCGCGTTGGCGGCTTCCGGCTGGGGATCGGTGTAGACGATCCCGACGTGGGTGCCCGCCGGCAGCAGGGGCAATCCGGCCGCCGATCCACCCTGGGCGGCCAGCGGCGCGCCCGACGAAAGCACGAACGCGCCCATTACTACGATGGCAAGGGGTGTCTTCCAACCCCGGATTAGGTTCAACATCGGTTCCTCCTGAAATCTTGCTGCCTTGCCTGGAGCCGGGTGCGACTCCAGGGGGTGTCGGTGTGGGCGGGTGGCGGATTGATGCAGGTTACCCAACGGCCCCCGTCATGCCGAGGCCTGTCATAAGAACGACCCGCCAAGCGCGTTCGCGTAGCGGCGTCGCCTGCGACGACGCCGTGGCCTCATTCGCCGGACGCGCTCTCCCGCGCAGGGTGACTCCGTCGCGGCTTGCCGCGCCGCTACAAGATAATCCGGCAACGGGATCGATCCGTTGGCGGTAGGGCGACCGCCCGCCCATATCGTGGCCCAGGTTGGCCGTGTATCCGATCCGGCCAGCGTTACCGGATTAATTTATTAACCAGCATCAATCCGCCTCTCGCACCGCCCACTCATCCAGCAACATCTCCACCAACGACATTCCATCCGATACTTTCCAACTCACATGCCACCACCATCCCGATCACCCACTTCCAATTCAAAATTGAGCATTCAACATTCAACATTGCCTTCCCTTACTTCCGCCGCCGCCGCGCCAGCACGATCCCGCCCGCCAGAAGCACCAGCCCCGGCAGGACGATCACCGTGATCACGAACAGCGCCGTCAGCGTGGAATCGGGGATGGCCAGCGGCAGGCGAGTCAGGTCGCTGACCGCCTCGATCTCGACCCGCTCGTAGTAGTCCAGCAGCCAGGCCAGCCCATCCGTGTAAAAGTAGCGGTTGCCGCCGTAGCCGATCGGCTCATTGCGCAAAAAATCGGCGTCTCCGGTCAGGAGCAGCCGCGCGCCGCTGGCCTCGTCGTCGGCCAGCGCAGCCAGGGTCAGCGGCCCGGCCAGGTCGGCCGCGTCGCGGGCGTAGATGCCGCTGCGCCACAGCTCGGTCAGGTCCGTCTCGCCGTAGGCGCTGTCCGAGGTCAACAGGATCGGCACGCGGCCGGGCAGATCGGCGCTCGTCCCGGTCAGGACGCTCAGGGCGCGCGACCCGAAGAAAACCACGGGTTCGCTGTCGGTCACGCGCTCGGTGATGGCGGTATCCACGACGTCGGACGGCACCACGTTGGTGGCGCTCTGAAAGCTGGCGCTCTCGTCCACGACGAGCACGTCCTCGATGCGCAGCCCCCAGGCCGACCGCAGGTACGCGGTCAGCGGGTCGGCCTGGTCGAGGAAGGTTTCCTCCGCCGTGACCGGGGCGTTGCCCGCCACGAACAGACGCCCGCCGCCCGCCATGTAACGGGCCAGCGCGTCGACCTCGGCCTGGCTGAAGCGCGTCCGCGCGCCGGGGATCACCAGGGCCGAGGCGTCATCCGGGACGCCCTGCCCGGCCAGGGTCAGCGCGTCGAGCGTGGCGACCTCGATCCCGGCCTGGCTCAGCCCGGCATAGGCGAAACTCAGCCCGTCGGCCGAATTATCGTTCGGGTCGATCTCACCGTGGCCGGTGGTGAAGTAAACCTTGAACTGCCCGGCGGCCATCAATTGCAGCAGGGCGTTGGCGACCACGCGCTCCTGCGCGCCGGAGGTGTCCACCGGCACGATCAGGCGCAGGTCCGGCTCGCGGGTGGTTTCGTCCGCGAAGGTTAGAAAGGCGGAGCCGTCCTGCGTGTATCCAAAGCGCTCGGCCAGGATCGGCTGGGCGGACGGATCGACGTAGACCACCCGGAAGCGATCCGGGGCGGTCGTCTCGAACAGGTGAAAGATGCTCGAATCGCGGTCGCGCTTGGGCAGGGCCGCGCTGGTATAGAACGCGGTGAGCTGCACCGGGCGATCCAGCCGGTCCAGGACGGTCTGTGTGGCCGGGCTGAGCGTGAAGTTCTGGGGCAGGGTGAAATCGACCGCGATCCGCTGCCCGGCGACCCAGGCATACAGGGCCGCGACGGCCGCGATCAGGACGAGCGTGGCGATCAGGCTGACCGCCGCCTGGCGAGACAGGCGCATGCGGCGCATCAGCGGGCGAGTCTCTCGCGGCTGGTTCATCCGCGCCACCTCCGGGCCGCCACCACCTGGGTGGCGATGAACAGCGTCACGGTCATCAGGCCGACGTAGAACACGATGTCTTCCGGGCGAATGATACCGATCAGGAACGAGGTCGACTGGTGGCTGCGCAGGCTCAGGGTGCGGATCGCCTCCGCCAGCCCGACTCCCATGTTGGCGAACAGGTTGCCCACCGAATCGGCCAGCCACAGGATCATCAGCGCGGCGATGCTCAGGAAGGCGGCCACGATCTGGTTTTCGGTCAGGGCGGAGAACAGCATCCCGACCGCGATCAGGGCGCCGCCGTACAGCCACAGGCCGATGGTGCTGCTGATCACCGCGCCGAAGTCCGGGTTGCCGACCACCACCAGGATCACGGTATAGACCCCGGTGCATAGCAGGAGCAGGCTGTAGAAGGCCCACGCCCCCAGGAATTTGCCCAGCACGATCTCCGGATCGCGGATTGGCATGGTCAGCAGCAGTTCCAGCGTGCCCTCGCGCATCTCCTCCGCGAAGAGGCGCATGGTCAGCAGCGGAGCCAGAAAGATCATCAGGAAGGCGAAGAAGCTCAGCACGACCGTGCCATCCGCCGGCAGAGTGCCGTTGCGGTCGCGCAGGTCGATCATGAAGACCATCCCGGCCAGGAAGAGCACGGCGACCGCGACCAGATAGGCGATGGCCGAGCCGAAATAGCCGCGCAGCTCGCGCTTAAAGATCACCCAGGTGCCATGCATCAGCCGCGCCCCTTTCTGCCCGTCTTGCGCCCCGGCGCCGCTGCGCCGCCGGGCGTGGGCGAATCCTCCGGTTTGAGCAACCCATCGGGTTTGCCGGGGCCGGAGACGTCCGCGCTGGTCACTTCCAGGAAGATGTCCTCCAGCGATCCGGTGGCCGTCCGCAGTTCGACCACGGCCCACCCGGCCTGGACGGCGGCGGCGTTGACGGCGCCGCGGATGTCCGCCCCGGCGCGCGGCTCGATCAGGAAGCCCTCCGGGGATGGCTCGACCGAGGCCACGCCGGGCACCTGCCCCAGGCGGCGCGCGACGGCGGCCGGATCGGGCTGGCCCGCCAGCCGGAGCAGGATACGCGCCCCGCGCTGGAGCTGCTCGCGCAGCCGGTCGGGCGGCCCTTCGGCCACGATCTGGCCGCGCTGGAGGATCAGCACCCGGTCGCAGACCTGCTCCGCCTCGGAGAGGATGTGCGTGCTGAAGATCAGGGTGCGCTCGCGGCCCAACTCGCGTACCAGGGCGCGCACGTCGATCACCTGGTGCGGGTCGAGGCCGACCGTCGGCTCGTCCAGGATCAGGACGGGCGGATCGTGGATCAGGGCCTGGGCCAGCCCGACGCGCTGGCGCATCCCGCGCGACAGGGTGCGGATCAGGCTCCGGGCGCGGGGGGTCATGCCGACCTGCTCCAGCACGGCGGTGATCCGCGCCCGGCGGTTCGGCACGCGACGCAGGTCGGCCACGAAATCCAGGTAGCCGCGCACGGTCATGTCGGGGTAGAGGGGCACGCTCTCCGGCAGGTAGCCGGTGCGGCGGCGCGCTTCCAGGGAATCGCGCACCACGTCGAAACCGGCCACGATGGCCGTCCCGGCGGTGGGCGGCATGAAGCCGCTCAGGATGCGCAGGGTCGTGGTCTTGCCCGCGCCGTTAGGCCCCAGGAAGCCCACGATCTCGCCCGGTTGGGCGCGGAAGGTGAGGTCGTTCACGGCGGCGAAGTCGCCGAAACGCTTGGTGAGATGCTGAACGTCGATCATCGATGATCAGGCCTGTCCCAAACTGCCGGATTCAATCGCCCTGATCGTACTCGGCGAGGGGGAGTCCGGTCAAGCCGGACAAGGTGAACGGGGGGTGAAAGGTGGGTGGACGGTGGTTTTTCCTGGGGGAAGTCGGGGGCCGGGGTGCGGAAAACCGCTGGCCTCGGCGCAGCGACGCTT
>JARKOQ010000071.1 GCA_029976005.1 Aggregatilineales bacterium
GGGGTGAGGGCGACCAGGATCAGCCCGGCGGCCAGCAGTCCCAGCCCGGCGAAGATCAGCTTGCGCTCGCCGAAACGGCGGCTCCACTTGCCGATGAAATAGCCTTGCACCATGACGAGGATGATGCCCACGTAGACGAACAGGATGGTATTGCTGGACGCATTCATGCCCAGGCGGGTGAGGGTGAACAGCGTGACCAGACTCTCGAACCCGAAGAAGACGAGCTGCTGGAAGAACATCAGGACCAGCAGACTCCCGACCTTCGGATGACCGAGCGAGCGCAGCACGCGCAGGGTAATCCCCTTTTCATGGCCGACATGGGTCTGGCCGCGCTTCTTGGCGGGGAGGGTTTCCTTGAACCAGAACGTGGTGAGCAGGACGGATAGGAACGAGAAGCCTGCCGCCGCGAACGCGGGGATGCGGTAGTCGTTGTTGCCCAGGGCCAGGGCAATGAAGGCGATCACCGGGCCGATGATGAAGCCCAGGCCGAAGGCTGCTCCCAGCAAGCCCAACCCCTGAGTGCGAGTCTTTTCCGTGGTGGTGTCGGTCAGCGCGGCCTGGGCTGCCGAGATATTTGCCCCCGACAGACCGTCGACGACGCGGGCCAGCAGAATCATGATCAGGGAGTTGGATAGGCCCAGGATGACGAACCCGACCAGAGTCCCGATTTGACTGAAGACCAGAACCGGCTTGCGGCCGTAGCGGTCCGAAAGCCCACCCAGAATGGGCGCTCCCAGGAACTGCATGGCCGGGTAAGCGGTCGTGATCAGGCCGATCAGCACTGGATCGGCTCCGAAGGAGGCGGCATAGAGGGGGAGCAGCGGGATGATGATGGTCAGGCCCAGCAGGTCGATCAACACGATGACGATAATCGGCAGGATGCGCTTGAAGTCCAGCTTATCGCCGGGTTGGACGACTGGACTGGCGGTGGTTTCGGACATGACGTGACTCTCCAGAGGTCTATTGAAAAGACAAGCAAAGGAAACTATTCAGGTTCAACGCTCGATGCTGCCAGACCGGCCAGAACTTCGTCCAGCCAGGTCATTTCCGCGGTCAGGTGATGCACCAGATGTTGGATCACGAGCTGGTGACTTCCGCCATGGGGGGGGATGGCCCGCGCCTGCGCCAGTTGTGCGGCCAGGGCTGCCCGCCGCTGGCTCAGCAGGGCGTGCGCCTCTGGCTCGTCCAGTGCGTCGAGGAACGCCAGCCCGATGTCGTTCTCGAACGCCGCAGGCTGGTAGCGTGCCAGGTTTTCGCGCAGCAGGCGGTCGAAGGCGGCTTCTCCTTGCGGCGTCAGGCTGTAGACGTTTCGTTCGGGGCGGTTCCCTTCCCGTTCGGAGCTGCGTGTGATCCAGCCGGACTTCTCCATGCGGTCCAGCAGGTAGTAGGCGGTCGGTTTTTTGAGCGTCGTGCAGGATGCCAGGTTGCGTTGGATGAACTCCGCAAGCTGGTAGCCATGCATCTCCGCCTGGCGCAGCAGACCCAGCAGAAGCAGTTCACGATCCATGAGTCTCACCTTCCTGAATAGTCAAATTTGACTAATCAAATCTGATTATAGGTGGCTTCAGTAGTCTGTCAAATAAAAAATGTATAAGAATTATCTGGAATCGAGCTGCCTGTAAATCCGGCTGTTGCTTGGAGCATGGGCCTGGACTGCGTACAATGGTGCATAGTTCGGGGTAGTGGGGACGGAGTCAGGGGCGATGGTTCAGGCAGGCGAGATGATTGGTCCTTACCGGATAGTGGAACAGGTTGGCATCGGGGGGATGGCGACGGTCTATAAGGCATACCATGCCAAGCTGGATCGCTATGTTGCCATCAAGATGCTGCACCAATCCTTGACGACAGAGCCGAATTTTCTGGCGCGCTTCGAGCGCGAGGCGCAGATCATCGCCCGGCTGGAGCATCCGAATATCGTCTCGGTCTACGATTTCAGCGAGCACGACGGCAACCCCTACCTGGTCATGCGTTTTGTGGAAGGCCAGGCGCTCGACCGGATTCTGCGCAAGTCGCCGCTGGTCCTGCCGGAGACGGTGCGGATTATGTCGGCCATCGGGGACGCGCTGGCGTACGCTCACGAGCACGACGTGCTGCACCGCGACGTGAAGCCCTCCAACATCATCATCGACGAGCGCGGCACGCCCTACCTGACCGATTTTGGCCTGGCCCGGATGGTGCATGGCGGCTCGTCCACCATGAGCCAGGGCACGATCATCGGCACGCCGCATTACATTTCCCCGGAACAGGCCCTGGGACAGTCCGAGCTGGACGCGCGTACCGACGTGTATTCGGTCGGCGTGGTGCTCTACGAGCTGGTGGTGGGCCGGGTCCCCTTCGCCGGGGATACGCCTTTCTCGATCGTGCACGATCACATCTACACCCCGCTGCCGATGCCGCGCGAGGTCAATCCTAACGTGTCGCTGCCGGTCGAGTCGGTGCTGGTCAAGGCCCTGGCGAAAGACCCCGACTCGCGCTATCAGAACATCACGGCCTTGATGTCCGATTTCCGCTCGGCTGCCCAGGGCGAGGACGCCGGTCAGCCCGCGCCGGCTCGCGCCAAGCAGCCTCCGTCGCCGGCGGTCACGGCGGTCGAGAGCGCTCCCGACCCGTTCCCTGGTCCGGCCTCGGCGCGCGAGCCAGGCCGGGCGGCTCCGCCGCGGCCACCAAGCCCGCCCATCCCGTGGCGAGAGCGCGGCCAGGAACGCCGCACCGAATTCAAGTTCGACTTCAGGGACCTGGAAGACCTGGGCGACAAGATCGGCTCCAAGGTCGAAGCCTGGGCCGAATCGGTCGAGGACTGGGCGGAGCAGTTCGAGGAGGACAATAAGAGCAAGAGCAGGAGCCGCCGCAAGAAGGAACTGACGCCTGAGGAGCAGATTCGTCTCCGGGTGGAGAAGCGGATCAAAGCCCGCCAGGAATTGATCGCGCACGCGGCCGTGTACATCATGGTCAACGCCCTCCTGTGGGTGATCTGGCTTCTGGCGAGCGGTGGTGAGGACTTTGCCTGGCCCCTGATCGTGATGTTCGGATGGGGGATCGGCATGGTCGCCCACCTGATCGACTATAACCAGCAGTACGGCCGGGGGGCGCAGAACAAGGAGCGCGAAATCCAGCGTGAGCTGGCCCGCGCCCGCGAGCGCGGGGAGCTTCCTCCGCTGTCCCAGGTGGAAGAGCCGGGCAAGCGCAAGAATGAAGACCTGGCCGGCCGGCGCGTCCGCCTGACCGATGACGGGGAACTCACCGACAGTTTCATCGAGGCTATGGACGAGGTGGAGAAGCCCAAACGGGGTCGCCGCCGTTAGGACGGCGACCCCGCCGGATGCCCTAGCGGTAGAGGGTTGTTTCGATCGCGCTGCGGAGCTGCGCCTCGGAGGTGAACCCGACGAGCCGCCGCGCGACCTGACCGCTGCTGTCCAGGATGATCATGGTCGGCAGGCCGCTGACCCGGTACTGGTTGGCCATCTCCGTGCTGCTGGAGCGGTCGGTGTCGTAGTAGTACGTATCCAGGTACTGCTGGTAGTATTCGTCGGCCAGCCCATTCACGATGGGCGTCTGCTGTGCGCAGTATCCTCACCACTCGGCGTAAAAATACAGGAGCGTCGCGCCCGACGAGTTGTAGTTGGCCGGGGCGCTGGGGGAGTTGATGTACAGCTCCTGGTCGCCCATCATCTCCGATCCCACCAGGATCAGCGCCAGCACGCCCACGACCACGACCGCGATCGCGTACAGCCGGCCAATCCAGGCGTTGCCGGCGCGTTTGGGCTTGCCCTCTGGCCGGGGAGTCGCCGGGGTGTCAAAATCATAGGCGGATCGTGGGCTGCTGACGATCTCGTAGCCGAGGGTGGCCGGGCCGCCAGAAGGCGCTTCCTGGCCGGGATAGTCGGGCAGGGCATGCCCCGCGCGGGCGGCGGACGGCGTGGGATGTGCCGGTAGGCGACCGGCCTGCTCGGCGGGGGCCAGTTCCAGCTCCAGCGCTCCTACCCTGATGCGATCGCCGCTTTTCAACGCGGCCTTGTCAATCCGCTTGCCGTTCACGTAGGTGCCGCCCTCGCTGTGGCGATCCTGGATGGCGAACCGGCCGTCGCGGCAGTAGATGATCGCGTGCACGGGCGAGAGGGTCGGGTCCGGCGGGCGAAGGTGGCAGCGCTGATCCCGGCCGATGGCGAACGGGGTCTGGCCGATGATCGCGCGCCGTCCGGCGTACTTGCCATTGCGAATGAGCAGATAACCGAGAGGCGGGGGGTCGGGATTGTTCATGATTCCACTCCTGCCGATGATTGCGTTTCAATTAAGGCTGATGTCTTCATTCTACCACAATTGAACATTTTTTTTATGACAGGAAGCTGACATTTCGTGTTGCGAAGGTGACAATCAGTCGCGATGAAACCGCGCGAACGGGCTTTGCCTGTCATTGACTGGCCGCTGATAGCCCAGAGCTATTTTTCGAGGAGAAGGACTACATGGATTCGAGCGAACCTTTGCGTGTGGCGATCATTGGGACGGCGGCCCGATCCGATTACCTGTACGGGCCGCTGCTCGCGGGGATGCGCGATCGGGTCGAGCTGGTCTCGGTCTGGGGGCGCAGTGTGGAGTCGGCCCGCCGGTTGGGCGAAAACCTGGGCGTGCCCTGGTACACCGATCTCGACCGGCTGATCCGGGAGACGGCCCCGGTCATCGGGATCGTTTCGGTGGCCTACGGCGCGAACGGGCAGGTGGGCCTGATGGCCGTTGAAGCCGGGTTGCACGTCCTGCTGGAGACTCCCATCGCGCATCACCTCAAGGAAGCCGATGCCATCATCCGGGCGGCCGAGACGCGCGGTCTGAAGATCGAGGTCGCGGAGCAGTTCCACCGCCGCCCTGTGGAGCAGATCAAGCTGCGCCTGCTGGCCTCCGGGCTGTTCGGGCGGGTGTATTCGTCGTTCAGCGATTTCGCCGGGCACGGCTACCACGGGATCAGCGTCATGCGCAGCTACCTGGGTTTCGCGGCCCGCCCGGTGCAGGTCAGCGGCCTGGTGCGCGAGTTCGATCTGGCCGCCCACTGGTCGCGCCTGGCGGATACGCGCGGCCCGCGCCGCGAGACGCAGGAACACGGGCTGATCCAGTTCGATGATGGCCGGATTGGGGTATTTCACTGGACGAGCGTGGCCTATGATTCGGCTCTGCGCTGGTGGCGCAGCAGCCGTTTTCTGGCGGAGAAGGGCATGGGGATCAGCGTCGGGAACGGGCTGGATGGCGACGAACTGCTGACCTTGCTCGCGCCGGAGGGCGAAGCGCCGCGCCCGGTGACGCTGGAACGGCGGCTGGAGCGCAACGATGGCGGCGCGCTGGTGGCGATGGTCGCCCATACCGGCGATCCCGACCAGCCGATCGTGACCTGGGACAACCCATTCCGGCCGGCCCGCAAGGGGCATGGTATGCAGTGGCACGACGACGAGATTGGCGTGGCGAGCTGCCTGATGAGCCTGGTCGACGCGGTGCGCAATGGCACCCAGCCGACCTACGGCCCCTTCCAGGCCCGGCTCGACCAGGAGCTGATTCTGGCGATCCGGAAGTCGTCCCTTGAGGGCGGGCGCGCCGTCTCGCTGCCGCTCGATCCTGAGGAACAAATCTGAATCGATGGCATGCCACGGCGGAGGGCGCCGCGAAGCGCTCTCCGCCGCATTCTCCTGGATTCGTTTACAGATCGGCCAGGGCGTTCAACAGCCGGTCGACTTCCTCTCGCGTGTTGTAGTGGGCCAGCCCGATGCGCAGCGCGCCGCCGTGGCCTTCCAGCCCCAGGCGCTCCATGACCGCCAGCGCGTAGTAGTTGCCGTCCCAGACGTAGATGTGCCGGGCGGCGAGCGCCTCGGCCACGCCGCGCGGATCGCGCCCCTCCAGGTTGCAGATCACGGTCGGCACGCGCTGCGTGTAGAGCGCCGGGTCGGTGATCCCGTAGATGCGCAGCCCGGCAATCTGCTTCAGCCCCTCGATCAGGTAAGCGACCAGCTCCTGTTCGTAAGCCCCCAGCGCGGCCATCGCGGTCTTGAACTGGAGCCGGCGGCCCGTGAAGCCGGGGAACTGGGATTCATAGGCCTGCCCGTAGCGGCCGCCGATCTCGGCCAGGTAGTCGAGCGCCGCGCCGAGCGCGTACCAGGTCTCGTAGCAAGGCGTGCCGGTTTCCCAGCGGTGGGGCGGCGTGTCGTCCGCCGGGCGGACCTTGTAGGCGGGCAGGGCGGCCAGGTGCTCGTAACGACCGTACAGGATGCTGACGTGCGGGCCGAAGAACTTGTAGCCGCTGCACAGCAGAAAGTCGCAGCCGATGGCCTGCACGTCGAGCGGGAGGTGCGGGGCGCTTTGCACGGCGTCGACCACGTGGTATGCGCCCACGCTGTGGGCGAGCCGGGCAATCTCGCCGACCGGGTTGATCGTGCCCAGCGCGTTGGAGGCATGCACCGTGGCGACCACGCGGGTGCGCGGCGTGATGGCCGCCTTCAGGCTGGCCATGTCCAGCAGGCCGGTCTCGACGTCGAAATCAGCCCAGCGCACGGTCAGGCCGCCGTCCTGGGCGATGCGCAGCCAGGGCGAGATGTTGGCGTCGTGATCCATGCGGGTGACCACCAGCTCGTCGCCGGGGCGGAGCGTCCGGGCGATGGCGCGGCTCAGGCTGAAGTTCAGGGTGGTCATGTTGGGGCCGAGCACGATCTCTTCCCAGCGCGCGGCGTTGAGGAAATCCGCCGCAATCTGGCGGGTCGTGGTTTCGGCCGCGTCGGAGCGCTGGCTGGTGGGGAAGGCCCCGCCGTGATTGGCGTTCATGGTGGTGTAGTATTCCGCCACCGCATCGATCACGCGGCGGGGAACCTGGGTGCCTGCCGGATTGTCGAAGTGAACCGGCAGCACGCCGCTTTCCACCGGGCGGTTGAGGGCCGGGAACTGGCTGCGCAGGGCGGGCACGTCGATTGTCATAAATTTCTCCTTAATTTTCCACGAACTGGGCCGATTCTGGCTTGAAAGACTCCTGTAACAGAATGCAAATGTGCTATAGTAAGTATCGTCCAGACTGGCACAATTTGCACTCCCTGGAGACGACCACGGGATGCAGCAGGCACAGGCCATCCCCGCGGATGAACAACTGGCTGTGAGCTATGAGCCAGGCGCGTGGCGGCTGTTCGGACCGGACGGAAGCCCGGTTTTCGAGGCGCGCCCGCGAAGTCTGTTCTACCATCCCCTGTTCGGGCGGTGGCGTGACCTGCCGCCTGGCGACCGGGTGAGCGTGGATGCCGTGCTGGCCGTCGAGATGCGCTGGGAACGCGGCTGGGTGATCGGCCTGACTCTCAAGCCGGATGGCATGTGGCGGCCCCTCGTGCGCTGGCCGAGTCCGCGCCAGGCGGCCCAGGCCGAGGAGATCGCCCGCGCGCTCAGCCAGATCATCAGCCGTCCCCTCCGCCTGGAGGACACCGATCTGCGCACGCCCGTGACGCGGGTACGCCGTTCCTCCGGGCCGCTGGATTCTTACCCCATGCCGGGAGAGTCGAACGGATTCGAGCAGTACGGCATGCGCGCAGCCGAGGTGGCCGCGTCCGGCGAGCCGGCCCCGCGTCTTCGCCCCGCGCCGGAACGTCCGACAGCCGATTCAGCCGCCGCGATCACGACCCGGACTTCGATCGCGGCCGCCGAGGCGCTGATGAACAATACGCCGCCGGTCTATCTGGTGGACGACGTTTCGGACGTGCGTCTGCCACTGCGGTTGGGGGGCGGATCGTCGGTTCAGCGTGACGAACGCAGCCGGCTCGTGCTGCTGCTCAACCGGGAAGGGCCGGAATCCTCGCTTGGCCTGCCCATGCTGGCGGGCAGCATCGTGGTGGTGCTGCTGACCGTGGTGATCGTGCTCGGCAGTGGAATCCTGGGCCAGGGAACACTGCCCCAGATCGCGGCGATCAGCGCCGGGCTGATCACGATTGGCGCGATTGGCCTGCTGCTGCTCCCTCGCCTGAATCGCCAGACGGAACGGCGGATTATCTTCGACCGGCTGGGCGGAGAGGTCACGTTCTCGGCGCGGGGCAAGGACAAGCCCCTCCACCTGCCCATCTCGGCGGTGCATGGGGTGCGCATCTCCGGGCGGGCCGTCCACCGGCCGGATGGGTTGGCCTACGAGCGCACGGTGACGCTGATCCTGGATCGCAGCGAAGATCCCCTGTTCACCGAGGTCCGGCTGACCGAGCTGCCCACCGACTCGGCCATGATGCCCTCCCTGGCGACCGTGCGCCGGCAGGCCGACGATCTGGCCGGGCCGTCGATGGCGCGGGCCGGGGCGCGAGTGGTGGCCTGGTACCTGGGCGTTCCCCTGGCCGATGAGCAGGCCTAGCGCTTCCCCATCCTGATTTGAACCCAATTTCCGAGTTGAGAGAGGCTCTGGTGACAAAACCGCTGCTGACGTTCGCACACATCACGGATACGCACGTGGGACAGACCCCGCAATTCGCCCGCTATGGCTACCCGTCTTTGCCCGCGCTGGAGCGCCTGATCGACATCCTGAACGGCTTTCCGACGCCGGTCGATTTCGTGATCCACACCGGGGATGTCTCCCACGATCAGAGCGCTGCATCCTACGCGCTGGCGGCCCGCACGCTGGCCCGGCTGACCGCGCCGATCTACTACGTGAACGGCAACCATGACCTTCCGGAACTGCTGCGCGAATACCTGGGCGCGCCGGCCCATCCCAGCGGAGACCCGGCCGCGCCGCTGGATTACGCCTTCGAGGTGCGCGGCGAGCATTTTCTGGTGCTCGATGCCCACAACCCGGATGTGCCCGATCCGCAGGGCAAGCTGCGCGATTCCCAACTGGCCTACGCCCAACAGGTCATCACCGCAACGGCCGGCCCGCTGACCGTCCTGCTCCACTATCCCGTGTTCCCGATGGCGTCACCCTGGCTGGACGCGCACATGCTCGTGGAGAACGGCGACGCGCTGCACGCGCTGCTCGTGCCGGTCCGCGATCGCCTGCGCGGCGTCTTTCTGGGCCACCTGCACCGGAGCTGCCAGGTGTACCGGGATGGAATCGGGTATACCTGCGCCGGCAGCTCGTTCGCGCAGTACGCCTGGCGTCCCTGGGACGATCTGCCCACAGTCGACTCCGACTCCTGTCCGGCTTACAATGTTGTCCAGTATTTTCCGGATCAGGTCATTGTGTACCAGTACGGATTCCAGGCTGGCGGTTAGGAAAGGGCGAGCAGGATGTCGATCGATTCGGATGAAGATCTGAAGGGCTTACTGCGGGTGGGGCGGATTGTCGGCCTGACCCTCAAGGTCATGGCCGGGGCCATCCGGCCCGGTATGACCACGGCGGAACTGGACGCGGTTGGGCGGCGCGAGATGGAACGGCACGGCGCGCGCTCCGGGCCGGAACTGGTCTACCAGTTCCCCGGCGCGACCTGCATCAGCATCAACGAGGAAGCGGCCCACGGGATTCCGGGCGGGCGCGTGATCCGGCGCGGCGATCTGGTCAACATCGACGTAACGGCCGAACTGGACGGGTACTTCGCCGATGCGGCCCTGACCGTGCCCGTGCCGCCGGTCGTGCCGGATGCCCAGCGCCTGTGCGATTTCACCCAGGCCGCGCTGGCCCAGGGGATCGCCGCCGCGCGGGCGGGCCATCCCATCAGCGACATTGGCCGCGCGGCGGAAGCGGCGGCGCGGCAGGGCGGATTCCGTATCATCCGGGAGCTAACCGGCCACGGCGTGGGCCGCCACATCCACGAGGAGCCGACCGTCCCGGCCTTCTACCATCCGGCCGCGACCCAGGTCTTGAAGGACGGCCTGGTGATCACCGTCGAGCCGTTCCTGACTCCGCGCACTACCCGAATCATCACCGGCGACGATGGCTGGACGCTGAAATCGGCCAGCGGCACGCTGTCGGCCCAATTCGAGCACACCATTGTGGTGCGCGGCGACCGGCCGCTGATCGTCACGGCGGCGTGATCGCAGGCTCCGGGCGCGTTCAGCGCCGCAGGGCAGCCAGGATTTTGCTGGTCAGGACGGCCGGATCGAAGGGCTTGATGATGTAGTCGTCGGCGCCCGCCAGCCGACCCTGCTCGATGTCTTCCCAGCTTCCCAGGGCGGTGATCAGGATGACCGGCGGCGCGCTGGGGGCGTAGTGCGCCTTGACCGCGCGGGTAACCTCCAGGCCCGACTTGAGGGGCATCATAACGTCCAAAAGCAGCAAATCCGGCCTTTCCGCCAGCGCCAACTGGAGGGCGTCCTGGCCGTTCGACGCTGCCCGGACCGTATAGCCCTGAATCTCCAGCGTTTCCTTGATGAGGTCCAATGAGGCCCGATCGTCTTCCGCGAAGAGGATATTGATCACGTTCGTATGCTCCCAACCATCGATGAAGTAAGCCAATTATGACCCGCTTTAGTCAAAAGTGAAACTGTGAAAATCTACCATGTCTGGCTTTTGATCACATTCCCCTAAAAGCCCTTTGGGCAGCCGTTTTTACCCGCGCCGGCTGGCTGTCCCGGTTCGACTCGCGCCGAGGCAATCCCCCGATCGGCCAGCGGGCAATCGCATCAAATCGC
>JARKOQ010000193.1 GCA_029976005.1 Aggregatilineales bacterium
GCCTCTGGGTGGCGAGGGGTCATCGTTGTCCTTGGCTACGTCAGAGCTGTGGCCAACGCGTCCCGGGCTGCCAGTCCTGAGGGGCTGGCTGGGCTGATCCCTGTGCTGGCTCTCTGGCTCCGGCGGGCCGGTGCGCCTCGTGTCCAGCGTGCCCGGAAGCCTCGGTCGGCCGCTGCCCATCCCGGTCCTGGTGGCCATGCCCCTGGCCCTCCCCTTGGCTGTGGCCATGACCGCCTCCGCATCCACCGGAGCCGTGGCCTCCGTGGCCACGCAGGTGCATGACGAGCATGCCGCCGACGAGCGCGATCCAGATCCAGTTGCGTACAAGGAAGTCCAACATCATGAACCTGCCGTTCTGAGGGCTGGTGCCCTCACACGAGCCAGTCTCGGCAGCTCTGGTTGTCGTTCCGCTGTCGCCGGATCAAGGTTTCATCAAGACCGGGGATCGACAGCGTCGGAGGAGGTGCCGCCGGTGACGGCGGCTGGGTGGTTGCGCGGGGACCTGAGCTGGATGAGCGGGAGTGCGGCCAGCACCAGGACGATCCCGAGCCACTGGCGGGGGGTGGGTGCCTCGCTGAGAAGCAACCACCCGAGCAGAACGCCGAATACGGGTGTCAGCATCGTCCAGGCGGTCAGCCTGACGAGCTCAGCGCGGCGGACCTCGGCGAACCAGAGCAAGTTCGTGGCAGCCGTGCCGATCACGGCGATGAAGGCCAGGACTGCGAGGAACTGAGGCGTCCACGCAACCTTGGGCGCGCCTTCCGCAGCGGCGGCCCACGCGGCCAGGGCGGCGCCGCCAACCAGGAACTGGAGCGCCGTGAGCGCAACGACGTCCACGTCCACCAGCCGCCGGGCGATGAGGGTTCCGACGACCGTGGCCGCCGAGGACGCCAGCGACAGCAACGCCCCGGCCGTCCCGGCCCCGCTCGCGGCTGCCGCGACTCCCAAGCCGACGAAGCCGAGGAGCAGCCCGGCCAGCGCCCATCGGGTGGGCCGCTCCCGGAAGAGCAGCCATGCCGGCAGCACCATGAGCAGCGGCTGGGAGTTGGCGAGCACTGCGGCCACGCCACTGCTCACCCCGGCAGTCCCTGCGAACATCGCGGCATACGCGAGGGCCACGTTGACCAGCCCCAGCACGAGCACCCATGGCCACGCGGCCCGTGGGGGCGGCCGCCAGCCGGTGCCAACGGCTGCAAGCAGCACGACCGCGCCGGCCACCAGGGAGCGAAGCGCGGCGAACCACAGCAGGGGGGCGTCCTGCAGGCCCCAGCGGATGGCGACGAAGCAGGCGCCCCACCCGGCGGTGATCAGGACCATCCGGCCGGGGCGCGGGACGAGCGCCGGTCGGGGCATGCCGGTGCCCATCCCGGATTTCACGACGCCCGGCGGGCGCGACCGGGCCACACGCCGTCTGGGGCGTCAGCCATGTCGATCGGTCCTGGACCTGGAGCGGGCACTGTGGAGTGCCTGGAACACGCGAGCGGCCAGGGCCAGCGTGACAGCCAGGACGATGCCGCTGACTGCGACCCGCAGACCGGTGGCTGGTGACCCTGGTGAGGAAAGCGCCGCGCTGAGCGATCCGGCGGCCAGCGTCGCCACTAACAGGAGGATCCACAGGCTGCTGCGGGCTCGCCGAGCAGAACCGTTGCGCGCCGGAGGGCTTGTCATGGCGGTTGTGGACTGCCTTCCTTCGTCGCTCACATGCCCAGGTGGGTCTTGGCCGTGGTGAAGGCCATCAAGATCGTCAAGACGATGATGGCCGCCACGATGGCGCTGGCGATTGTCATGGCAACTCGGCGGTGTCGCCACGCGCGGTGCGGGTTGCGGTCGATGAACGGCAGGGCCACAAGGATGGTGAACAGGGCGCCGCCGCCGTAGAGGATCCCTGACAGGCCGATCCAGTTCTCCAGGGTGAACATCCACCAGAACGGCCACATCGGCTTGGTCACCTCGATGCCCTCGACGGGCGCCGGACCGACTGGGGGTGGGAAGGTGACGGCCAGCAGGCCCAGGGCCCCCAGCAGGGCGAGCCCGAGCGCGGAGATCCGGCGCAGGTGGTGGGTGAACGGCTCGACCGGCTCCGCTGCCGGCGCGTCGGTGGACTCGTCGTCGGCGGTCAGCGATGGGTGGGGGGAGATGCGGTGCCGCTTGACCAGGAGCGCGTGCAGCGTGAACAGCACGACGATCAGGCCCGGTATGAGGACG
>JARKOQ010000091.1 GCA_029976005.1 Aggregatilineales bacterium
GGGCCAGCAGGTTCTGGCCGACCATGTCCACGGTGTCGCGGCTGGCCTGGGGCGAAAGGCCGGCGACGTGGGGCGTCAGTACCACATTGTCCAGGCCCTTGAAACCGTCCGGCACTTGCGGTTCGTCATCGAACACGTCCAGGGCCGCGCCGGCAATCCGCCGCTGTTTCAGGGCCTGCAGCAGGGCGTTGGTGTCCACCACGCTGGCCCGGGCGATGTTTACCAGGAAACCTTCGGCGCCAAGGGCTTCCAGCACCGGCTGGTCCACCAGATGCCGGGTGTCGGCGCCGCCGGGGGTGGCGATCACCAGGGCATCCGAGTCCCGGGCCAGCTCCAGCAGGGTCGGGCAAAAGCGGTAGGGCTGGTCCGGCCGGGGCTGACGGTTGTGATAACTCACGGTCATGTCGAACCCCAGGGCGCAACGCCGGGCGATGGCCTGGCCCACGGCGCCCAGCCCGAGGATGCCCAGGCGCATGCCCGCCACGGAAGGGCGCAGGACTTTTGGCCATTGCCCCTGGCGCACGGCGGCATCTGACTGGGGAATGCCCCGGACCAGCGACAGCAGCAGGGCGAGGGCATGATCGGCCACGGACGAGGCATTGACCCCGGCGCCATTGGTCACGGCAATCCCGCGGTTGCTCGCCGCTTGCAGGTCCACCTGCTCAGAGCCGGCACCGATCACGCAGATGATCTGCAGCCGGGGCAGGGCGTCGATTTCCGCCGCTGTCAGCCCCAGTGGGCCTCGGGTCAGCACGGCGTCGATCTGTGGGGCGTGGGTCTTGATGGCCTGGGCCCGTTCGGCGGGCGTGGGGGCCAGGATCAGGTTGAAGCCCAGCGCTTCGAGCAAGGGCAGGTAGGCGTTGACGTTCTCGACCAGGACCAGGACGGTGGCGCGCATGACGGTTCCTCAGCAGTTAATGGGGCAAGGGCTGGCGCAATTGAAAGATGTTGCCTTCCGGGTCGACGCCGTCGCAGACCTGCGCACCCTTGAATGACCATTCGCGCTCGGCCTCGTACAACCGGCCCCCGGCGCTGGCGGCCCGTTGCCTGGCCTGTTGCAGATCGGCAACCTGGAACAGCGGCTTGCACGCGCCATCGCTACGGGGCAGTGGCGGTTCCTGCACGACGATGCGCGCGGCAATCGCCGCAGGCACCTGGACCAGTGTCAGCTCGAAGCCCTGATGCATCAGTTGCTGGTAATCCGCCTGTTGCTCGGTGATGGGCCAGCCCAGCAGGTCGGCATAGAAGCGGGCGAGTGACTGCGGGTCGAGGCTGTAGAGGATGCAGCCGGCGATCGTGGTGGCGCTCATGGAGGATTCCATACAGGCGGGGGCGAAGGCTCAAGGGTGCGGGTTGCGAGGGATTTTGGCAATGCTCGCCGGCACCGTTCCCGGGGGAGTCACGCCATGTTCGGCGTGCCCGGGGCGGTGTGGGGACTATGGGGTCAGAAGGTCACATCGGCGGTCGTGGCCAGGCGCACGAAGGGGCCGTTGAGGGTGGCGTTATGGTGGGCGATGATTTTCTTCGCCCCCAGCACGGGTGTGTCCATGCAGGTATGGGCGTCCTCCACCAGCACGGCGGCAAAGCCCAGGTCGCCGGCGGCGCGGCAGGTGGCATCGACGCAGTACTGGGTCTTCATGCCGACGATCACCAGCTCATTGACCTGTGCTTCCTGCAGGCGCTCGGCCAGCCCGGTGCCGACAAAGCAACTGGGGCGGGTCTTGTCCAGCACGCAGTCCAGTTCTTCATCCACTTCCAGGGTCGGCAGCAGTTGCCAGAGCGGGCTGCCGGCGGCAATCGGCGATTCGGCGGGGCCGGTATGGCGCACGGCGAAGATCGGCGCCCCGGCCTGGCGGGCGCGGCGGATCAGCTGGTTGATGTTTTCCAGGGTCTGTTCGCGCTTGTAGGGCTTGTCCGGTCCGTTGAACAGGCCGACCTGCATGTCGATGACCAGCAGGGCACGCTTAGCGTTGGATAAAGGCATCTTGTCTCTCCTTGTAGTGCCAGCTGGACGGAGAAACAAAAGGCCCCGTCCATTGCTGGCGGGGCCTTGGTTTTACTGTGCTTGCATCATCCCGCACAGCTACCACACGACCCGCCGTAGGCAGTCGTGGTGGTAGAGGTAGGGTTGAGCGCGTAGATATTCATGGGGTCCGATCATGCCGCCTGGCCGTGAATCTTGTCAACGCAGCCCAGCGCGCGTCGGCTTGCCGAGGAACAGGTGCGTGGGATGTGCATCGCCTTCGCGGACGCTTGCGCCGGCAAGCCGGTGCCAGGGGAAGGCGGGAGAGGGCCGGGCCAGACGCTTCGCCACGGCAAAAAAATAAATCTGCACCGTACAAACCGTTCCTCAGCTAAGTCTATGCAGCGCTCGCGGAATCCCGGACAATCGCGC
>JARKOQ010000102.1 GCA_029976005.1 Aggregatilineales bacterium
GCTGGACGGGTTACCTGACCAACATGCTGCTGCTGCCGGAGGCGAACGCCGGGGTGGTGATCTTCGCCAACCATGCCTTCGGCGGGACGTTCACCTGGAGCATGAGCTTCGCGTTCGCCGAACTGCTGTACGGACTGGAGCCGCAGGCGCTGGACCTCGGCCACGAGGCCCTGGCGGGCATGGCCGGCCCGCTGGAAGCGCAGCTTCCGTTGATGCCTGACCCCGAGATCGATCCGGAAGCCGTGGCCGGCTGGCTGGGCGTGTACGAAAACGGCTGGACGGTGGAGATTCGCGACGAGAACCAGCTCTGGCTGGCCCGGCCCGACCGGGCGTACCTGCTGCTGCCGCTGCCCGCCAATACCTTCCTGGCCGCCAACGGCGACGCCGCCGGGGCGATGATCCGGTTCACCACGGCGGACGATCAGACCGTGCTGACGCTGGCCGCGGGCGAGGTCGTGATGCAGCTCAACAAGGTCGATTAGGCGGGCAAGGTTGGCCGATCGATAGGACCTCACCCCAACCCCTCTCCATTTTCATGGAGAGGGGCTTGCCGTTGGCCATACAGTCTGTGGATCGCGGGATTGCAGGGACGGGTCACGGCGATGCTTCGCGTTGTAGCCTGTCCGGCGAAATCGGGCGCTGGACTCGCGGCAGGCTCCAAGCCTGCCGCTGAAGGAAAAAGCCCGCTAAAGGGGCTCAAGACGGTTCTAGCCCCTTTAGCGGGCTTCCACGTCCTCAGCGGGATGCTTGAAGCATCCCGCGATCTGGCGGCCAATTTTCCATCGTGCCCGGACTCGCGGCAGACGGGTCCGGTCGCTGTGACCAGCCTGCCCCATCCCTGCAATGAGCCGTTTTTCTCTGGTCTCCTGGCCTCGGCGCGGCAAAGCCTCGGCGCGGCCTAACCCCCCTCAACGCTTTCGCCGCCGGTCACGGCTGCGTCGGCTTCGGGAGTGGGGGTGAACAGGCTGTCGCCGCCGGTGGCATAACTCAGCGGCGTCGGGCTGGGCACCAGGGTCACGATCACCTGGCACTGGGCCAGCGCGTCGCGGATGTCGGTTTGCGTCTCCAGGGTCGAGGCCAGGGCCATCCCCGCCAGCAGGATATCGCGCGCGCGGGTGCAGTCCCCGATCACGATGTAGCAGCTTCCGCCGTAGAAATAATCGAGCGCGCTGGTGCTGCCATTTTCGATGGCCCGGTCGAGCGTGCGCGCGCACAGGTTGAATTCGCCCGCCGCCCGCTGGAGCGCCCCCAGAGTCGACAGGCACGAGACGTTGTTCGGCGCGATGGCCGTGCAGCGCTCGACCGCCTCGCGCGCCTGCCCGACTTCTCCGGCGTGGATCAGCAAGGCGTTGGACAACAGCGAATAAGCGGAAGCGTTCTCCGGGTTGCGGTCGATCACGCCGCGCAGCAGGTCCAGCCCGGTGTCGACATCCCCTTCGGCGAAGTACAGGTTCGCCAGGTTGAAGGCCAGGTACGCCTGGGATGGTTCCAGTTCCAGGGCGCGCTCGTAGGCCTGGATCGCGCCGTCGCGGTCGCCCCGGATAGCCAGGACGTAGGCGTAGTTGCGCTGCACGTTGAAGTTGGCCGGGTCCAGCGCCAGGGCGCGCTCGGCGGCTTCCACGGCGGATTCCCCGTTGCCGTTGTCGGCGTAGGCTTCGGCCAGGAAGGAATACGCCTCGGCGTTCTCCGGATCGAGCTTGATCGCCTGGATGATGAACGAGATCGCCAGCTCGCTTTCGCCCAGCCAGTCGAGGGCCATGCCCTTGATCGCCCAGCCGCGTGGATCGTAGGGATCGGCGGTGATCGCCCGCTCGGCGATCTCCAGGCCGCGCTGCGCCTGCCCGTTGGTGATCATCAGGTGGGCCAGGCGGTAAAAGAGCGCCACGTCGTTGGGCAGGCCGTCCGCGGCCAGGCTGTAGTTCTCGATGGCGGTATCGACCGCGCCGCGCTGGTAGGCGGCATTGGCGACGACCAGGTAGTTGGCCGGGGAATCGGTCGGCGTCGGGGTGGGAGCCTGCAGGGTCGCCACCCGGTCGGCGGCGGCCTGAGCCTGCGCGACCAGCCAGTCCTCGATCGGCTTGCGCAGCATGGCCTGGTTCTGCCAGACACCAGCCCCGATCACAACCACGATCGGGGTCAGCAGGTACAACCACAGCCAGCGCAGGTTGATCAGCCTGCGCCGGCTGCCTTTGGTAGTGTAACGCTTGGGTGTCTTGAGGTACATGCAACCTGTCTCTCGAACGGCGATCTGAGCGTTTCGAGCCAGCGGTGGCCGTCGGCACGCCCGCGACTTAAGTCGCGGGCTAGGGATACAAAGTCCGCTGAAGCGGACTCAACTACCCGAAGCGCCAACCCAAGAGCCTGCTTCAGCAGGCTTTTTTGACTGTGTAGCCGGGGACTTGAGTCCTCGGCGTGGCCGCCGCGCCACCTTTCGGCCGGATCGCTCAACGGGCCGCCGCTGCCCTTCGCTTTTCTATTCAAAATTCAAAACTCAACATTCAACATTGGCCTTTACCCCTCGCCCTCCGGGGGTGGAGTCGCGGTCGGCTCTTCCACGGGCGACTGGCACAGGCGCAGTCCCTCCCGGATGAAGCCCAGGATGCGATCCGACTGGGTACGCTCCAGCGACTCTTGCAGCAGCGGCACGGCCAGGTCGCAGCGATGCAGATAGTAGTACGCCAGCCCGCGCACGTAGTAGCAGTAGATGCTGTCCGCGCCGTTGGCCACGCATCGCTCGAAAGCGTTCACCGCGTCCTGGTAGCGGCTCTGCATGTAGTATACCAGCCCGATCTGCCGCCAGGCATCGGCGTAGGTTGCGTCGATGTCGAGCGCCTGCCGGCAATATTCCTCGGCGCGCACGTCCTCGCGCAGGTTAAAGTAGGTCTCGCACAGGCGCAGCATGGCCCGCGTGTTGGCGGGCTTGATCGCCAGGACACGCTCGTAGGCGGCAATGGCCGCCTGGACGTTATCCAGCGCCCGGTACTTTTCCGCCACCTCGAAATACAGGAAGTCCAGCGCCGGCTGGAGGGCGATGGCCGCTTCCAGGGCCTGGACGGCCTGCTCGCGCGCCCCGACCCAGGTCAGGGCGTAGGCATAGGCCCGGTAGGCGTCCATCAGGTTAGGGTCGAGCGCGACCGCCTGCTCGCCCATGTCCAGCGCCTGGTTCCAGCGCCCGATATCGGCATACGGCCAGACCAGGGCGGCGTAAAGCGGCGCGAAATTCTCGCCCAGCTCCAGCGCGGCCAGCCCGACTGAAATCGCCTCGTCCAGCCGGTCGAGCTGGTAGAGCGCCCCGACCTTGAGGGTCGGGCCGCGCGGATCGGTCCGGTCGGCGGTGATCACCCGCTCGGCGACTGCCAGGCCTTCCTCGCCCCGGTTGAGCAGCAGCAGAGCATGTCCGTACTCGTACAGGTAATCGACGTTCTCCGGGTCGAGCCGCACCGCCTCGGCATAGGCCGCGACCGCCGCGTCCAGGTTGCCGTTCAGGTAGGCGGTATACCCCTGGCGGGCCTGGGTCGGGGCGCTCTGGGTGGGAATCGGCGGCTCGCCGAACATCAGCGCGACCTGGCCCTGGATCGCGTCGAACTGCCAGATCACCAGCCCGGCCCCGGCGACAACCACCAGCAGCAGGATCAGATTCAGGCGGGAGACTCCCCGCCGGGCCTGGCCGCCGAAGTGCAGGTTGGAACGGTCGCGCCGGATTTGCATGGTCAGAAGATTCCGATGGGCGTCGGCACCGGTGTGGGGGTCGGCGCGGGCGTGGGAATAATCGACTCGTCGAAGCTGGAATCGGCCTCGATGCACAGGTACAGCCCGTCCAGGATGTTGGTCCGGATCAACTCGTCCTGGGTGTAACCGAGCGCTTCCTGCAAGACCGGCACGCCCTGGGCGCACTCCCCCAGCCGGTAGTAGGCCAGCCCGCGCAGGTACCAGCACTCGATGTAGGTCGAGCCGGAGAGGGCCACGCACTGGTTGAAGGCGTCGATGGCGCTTTCGTAATTGCGGCGGGTGTAGTAGATCATGCCGACCTGCTTGAGGGCGCGGGCGTCCTGCGGGTTGCGGTCGAGGGCCTGCTCGCACCAGTACTGGGCCTGGTTATCGATGCGCATGGTGAAGTACGTCTCGCACATGCGCACCATGGCCTTGGTATTCTCCGGCTGAAGCTCCAGCACGTGCTCGTAGATGGCGATCATGGACGAATACGCCTTGAGGCCGGAATACGCGCCCGCCAGCTCGAAGTACAGGAAGTCCAGGTTGGAGTTGATCTGGATTGCGGCTTCAAGCTGCTCCACCACCAGGTCGTAACGCCCGATCCAGTTGAGGGCCAGGGCGAACTGGCGGCGGGCGTCCAGGTTGTTGGGGTCGAGTTCGACCGCCTGCGCGCCCAGCTCGCGGGCGCGGCCCCAACGGCCAGTGGTCTGGTAGGCCGCCGAGAGGAAGGCGTAAGTCGGCGCGAAGTTGGGGTCGATCTCCAGCGCCGTCAGGCCGACCGGGATCGCTTCCTCGGCCCGATCCAGGCTGTCCAGGGCGTAGACCTTGAGGGCGTAACCGCGCGGATCATTAGGCGCGGCCTGAATGGCCTGTTCGGCCACGGCCAGCCCTTCCTCGCTCTTGTCCTGCAGGAGCAGCATCCGCCCGTACTCGTACAGGTAGTCGACGTTGGTTGGCTCCAACCGGGCGGCGCTGGCCAGGGCGGCTTCGGCGGCGGGCAGGTTGCCGGCCATGTAGGCGGTGTAACCCTGGTTGGCCAGGGTCGGCGCGGTGACGGTCGGCGGCGGCGGCTGGACCATGGCCAGCACCTGGGGCTGGATGGCATCGAACTGCCAGATAACCGCGATCAGCACGGCCATCGCGGCCAGCCAGGCCAGCAGAAACAGGACTCGCGTCCGCCCGTAATGGGGCGTGAAGTGCAGGTTGGAAGTGCTGCGGTTGATCCGGATTCCGCGTCGCATATCAGTCTATCAAATCATCCCGGCGCGACACGCCGCGCCGTCTGTGTTCTCTCTCGATCCTACCATACAACGGCCCACAAACAGCGAACCGGCGGGCCAGCGCGTCCAACCTGCGCCATACCCCCCGGTATTGTGTTGACCGTATCGCGGGCCAGAGGATAGCGCATCCCGCCCCTGCTGGCAAGAAAAGCAAAGCGAACCGCAAAGACGCCAAGGACGCCAGGGAAAACCACTATTCATGCGGGGACAGGACGATCCGTTTGACGCCATTCTTGAGGACGAGGACATTGAAGTTGATCAGCAGGCCAAGCGGATGTCCGGTTGCCTTCAGATAGGATAAAACCTGGGCGGTGTGAATGGGAGCCAGCTCGTCGACGGCTTTAAGTTCGACCACCAGCCTGTTGTCGACCAGGAGATCGATCCGTCCTTCGCCGACTGTCTGCCCCTTGAATTGAATGGCGATGGCCTGCTGGCGCACGTGAGGAATAGAGCGAAGCGCCAACTCGATACTGAGCGCCTCTTCGTAGACGGATTCCAGGAAACCCGGCCCTAACAGCCGATGAACCTCAATCGCCGCGCCAATCACCGCATGAGCCAACGCATTGACCTCTGGGTCGGGTTCCTGTCCTGAACTCATCCTCACTGTCTTTCTCCTGCTTTTCCTTGGCGTTCTTGGCGTCTTTGCGGTTCGACTTGTTTTTACGCTTTTCCCGGCGCATCCGTGTCGCCGGGCTTGTCCGGCCCGGATGAATCCGGCCCGGCCAGCAGCGCGCCGAATTCGGCCAGGTCCGGCTGGAAGTAGAAGTTGATCCAGCCCAGGTCGCCGGGCGGGTGGGGCTGGGGCGGATCGACCCAGCGCACCGGGCGGATGAAGCGCCGGTCCTTGCGCCGGGCCTCGATCAGGCTCAGCGCGTAGCGCCACTCCTCTTCCACATACTTCGATCCGGCGGAGTTCTCCGACCAGAACAACTGGAAGATATCGGCCCGGTCGATCATCGCCATCAGGGCCTCGTTCCAGTCCTCCCCGGCGCGCAGGGTGGTCATATCGCGCAGGTAGGTGTAGCCCAGGGTCAGGACGGCGGCCTCGACCAGCCGGGCGATGGCGAGGTCCTTGTGGCTGTAGCTGCAAAAGACGGCCTGGTAAGCCTTGCCCTCGACCTGCTGCATCTCCGCGCCGGCCGCGCTCTGGCTGACGTAGATCGAGACCGGCACCTCGCCGACAATCACCCCTTCGACCTGGAAGGTGATCGCGCCGTTGGCGGCCTCGTCCAGCGGGGCGCTGACCGCCTGGAACTCGAATTCGAAGCGGTGCCAGTCCTTGCGGAAGCGGATCGAGGCGCTGGGCGGGTTGAATTCCAGGCCGGGCACGTCCGGCGTGGCGATGACCAGCGCCCCGGAGGGGACCGCGCCCAGCGCCGGGCGGCGCGTGACGCGCACGTCCGGGCGCGGGCCAAGGCGCTCCTTCGCGTCCGCGCTGACCGCGTCCGCCGCCGATTCCTTGAACAGGTAGGCCAGCAGCGGGTGCCAAGTCTCGCTGTCCGGCGGATTCTCGCCGCGCGGTCTGACTTCCCTGGGATAGTGGGCCGAGAACTGGAGCGCGTCCGGCGCAGGCTGGGGTTCCGGTGCGGTTTCAGGTTCAGGCTGGGGCGGGGCCACATTCTCCTCCGCCTCCGGCAACGCCTCGTCCTGCTCGGCCCGCGCTTCCTTCGCCATCTTTTCGGCATCCTGCTTGGCGGGACGTTCCAGGCCAAAAATCTGGACACCAGGGGTTGAGGCGGGCGTGTTTTCCTTCAGCGAGTCGTCTGCGGATTCGGCCGCCGCACGGACTTCCTCGGCCCGCCGCCTGATCCGGTCGGCCAGCGTCTCGCCGCCGCGCGGTTGCAACGGCTCGGAGGGGGACGGTTTGGCGTCCGGCGCACCGGGCTGGACGATCTCGATCAGATCGGAATCGTTGAAGACGAGGATGTCTTTTTCCAGTTCCCCGATCTTGTCTTTGGGAACATAAACGACCGGCACATCGATATCCCCGCCGATCGGCGTGCCGTGGTGGCTGTGCGGGCGGTCGTCCGCCGCCGGGTCGGAAGCCTCCCGACCGCGCGTTTCGATTGGCTGTTCCGGGGATTCGCTCCTGGCATCCTCGACGCCGGACGTTTCCTTCTGGCTGGCGTCCGCCTCGTCACGGGGCGTCGGGGTATCCGGCCCGGGCTGGACGTCCGAATCCCGGCGGGCGCGCCCGTCCATCAGCGGGGCCGGGCCGAAGCGGCGCAGGACCGCGATCCCCACCGCCAGAAGCAGCCCGACGACAAGCAGCGGATTATCGCGCAGGAAGGCGAAGATCGAGTCGGTGAACGATTCCTGTCCCATGCCGGATAGCCTCTCCGCTGGAAAACGCCTCTGTCATGTCGATTATACAGCGATTGGAGGCGGCGATGGGCGCGCATGGGAGGGGGACGCGGGCCGGTCCCCCGCGATGATAACCGGGGCGGCGGGTTTCCGTGGCGTCGGACTGCGATGACGTATCGCCGGGGCCCGACGCCCGTGTCACACGGCCAATGGGAGTATTTCGGCCCGGCTCAATACGGGAAAGCGGTCATGAAGGCATCCAGCCCCGACTCGGCAGGGGCCTGGACGTCGAACAGGTAGCGGCCCCGGCTCCAGACCATGCGCGCCCGGCCGTTGTTGTAGACGACCCGCAGCGTGGTGGGATCGCCCTGCTCCAGGAAGCTCACGGTGCGGGTGCTGGTCAGCGCCTGGTAGATGCGCCGGACCTGTTCCTGGGCCTCGGTCGCGCTGGTGTAGTACACGGCGCGGGCATCAACCCGCAGACCGTCGCGGTCGTAGGTGGCCTGGTTGCCCCCGGCGGCCGCCCGCGCCAGCGCCCCGCGCATGAAGCCGCCCACCTGGGGCGGCAGCATCGTCTCGGTCAGCGGACCGGCGGGCAGCGGGCGCGATCCCACGCCGTAGGGCGGCTGGATCACCTCGTTGACCACCCCCAGCAGCCCGCCCAGGAGCTGCCCGGTCGCCACCGACACCACCCCCACGCACAGGCAGGCCGCCACCAGCAGCCCGCCGCAGCCCAGCAACAGCGTGCGCATTCCACGCCCCATGGCCTAGCCTCCTGATTTCAGCGGCGTGCTGCCCTTGAACGGCAGCCGGAATCCAAAGGTGCTGCCCCGGCCATACACACTGTGAAAGACGATCTGCCCGCCGTGGCGCTCCACGATGCTCTTGACGAGGTGCAGTCCCAGGCCGGTGCCGTCGATGTCCATCGTCTCCTCGGAGCGCGCCCGGAAAAACGGCTGGAACAGCCGGGCCTGCTGGTCTTCGGGGATGCCGTAGCCGGTGTCTTCCACTTCGAAGACCGCCCCGCCGCTGCGAGTCTGAAGGCGGAGCTGCACCTGGCCGCGCTCCGGGGTGTACTTGATCGCGTTATTGACCAGGTTGGAGATGGCTTCGTAGAGCAGGGCCGGATCGCCCTGGGCGATCAGCGGCCGGCGCGGGATGTCCAGGTCGAACTGCTGGCACTTCTGCTGGGCGCGCTCGCGGCATTCATAGTAGGCGCGCTGGCTCAACTCGTTCAGGTTCACCCGCTGGACGTTGAGCGCCTTCATCGCCTCCAGGCGCTCCAGCGAGAGGATGTCGTCGGTGATGGTACGCATCCGCTCCGCCGAATGGTCGATCGCGTCCACGTAGGTGCACAGATCGGCGTTGGGATCGTCGCACAGGGCCTGGCGCAGCAGATAGTTGTAGCCCATGATGTTGGAAATCGGCGTGCGCAGGTCGTGGGTAGCGATCCGGATCATGTCCGTCTTGATCTGCTCAAGCTGGCGAAGCTGTTCCAACTGCTGCTGGGACTGCTCGTACAGGCGGGCGTTGTCCATGTGGGTAGCGATGCGCGCGGCCAGCAGCTTGAGGAATTCAAAGGTCTCCGGGTTGAAGCGGGTCGGGTTGCGCGTCTCCAGGTTCAGGAAGCCGATCAGGCGCTCCTGTGAAACCAGCGGGATGGCGATCTGGGCCTGGGTTTCCTTGATAATCTGGATGTAGTCCGGGTCCTGGCTGACATCGGTCACGCACTGGGCCTGGCGCTGGCGCAGGGCGCGGCCGACGATCCCCTGCTCCAGCAAGGAAATCCCCGCGATCAGGCGCGGCGCGTAGTTGATGTCCTCGCTGATCACGAGGTTGCCCTCTTCCAGGATGCCGATGATCCCGGCGCTGGCCGCGCTCAGGCGCAGGGCGGCGTCCATCGCCATGCGCAGCACATAGGCGATATCCAGGCGGCGGGTCAGCTCGTCGTCGACATCGCGCAGCAGGCCCAGCCGCGCGATGCGCCGGTTCTGCTCGGTCTGGTTAAGCTGGCGCTCCACCGCGTAGCGAATCGAGCGGGCGAGGCTGAGCAAATCCACCTGGCCCTTGACCAGGTAATCCTGCGCCCCGGCCTTGACCGCGTCCAGGGCCAGGCGGCGATCGTCGATGGCCGTCAGCACGATAATGGGCACGTCGGAGACCAGCCGCCGCATGTCGACAAACGTGTTCTTGCCCTCCGAATCGGGCAGCGACAGATCGAGCAGCACGGCATCGAAGCTGCCTTCGCGGGTCAGCCGCCGGGCCTCCTCCATCGAAGTCGCCCGCGCCAGCTCAAAGTCCAGGCCCGATCGGGTCAGGGCGCGCGGGATGATGCGGGCGTAACCATCATCATCTTCCACCAGGAGAAGACGGAGTTGCTCGCCTTCCATGCCAGTTATCTCCGGACTCAGTCAAACCAGGGTGCACCTTCCTTAGCATACTCGCACCTATTCCCCCCACGCAACTTTTTTGGAGGACCGCCCGGCCCAAACAAACAGCGGCCCGCTTGGGCCGCCGTTCGCGCGTTCTTCAGGAGAGCTATCCCAGGCTACCCACCCGCAGGGATATCCCCGGCCAGGCCATCATCTTCCGGCAAGGCAGCCAGAATTGCGCTGGTCGCATCTCGCAGCGGCGGCAGATCATGCTCGATCGAATCCCAGACTTTTTCGAGATCGATCCGGTTGTATTGATGAATCAAAATGTCACGGAACCCGGAAATCTACCGCCAACGGATTTGAGGCTGCTGACTGGTCAGCGCCGGATCGATACGTTTCACGATCTCGCCGATCACCTCGAAACACCGGATGACACTTTCTTGCGTCTTCAGAGACGCGAAAAAATCATCCCGCCCGGCGGATGTGAACGCATCAATCATCTGAATGCGCTGAAGGAGATCGGTCAGATAGACCCGTTGATCTTTCATAGCGCGACCACGTCCCGCAGGATGCCGAGGCGGTATTCGTCCCGCAGAGTCCGGTCGATCGCCACGTCGACCTTGCAGCCCAGCAGATCTTCCAGGTCTTGCTTCAGGCCAATGTGATCGAGCAGCCGGTAGCCAGGCTGAAAAGTCACCAGGAAATCGACGTCACTCAAAGCACCGGCCTCGCCGCGGGCGACGGAACCGAACACCCGCACGTTGGACGCCCCGTACAGCGCCGCCAGCCTCAGGATTTCCGCCCGCTTCGACCGCAAATCCGCCAGGGTCGGCGGTACTTTCACTGCCTCGCTCATGACAGACAAATCCTTTTCCTGATTTTCTTCGATTATAGCCTCTCTATTGCTTTCCCGTGCACCCTTTTCTCCCTCCCGGCCCAAACAAACAGCGGCCTGCTTGGGCCGCCGTTGGCGTGCGAAAAAGACATTCCACCGCAGAGGCGCGGAGGTCGCGGAGGGAAAAACCAAACACCGCCGGTTGTTCCTCTGTGCACTCCGTGCCCTCTGTGGTGCGATTTTTGGCGTCTGCTTTTCTCCGCGCTTTCCCTGGCGTGCCTGGCGTTTTGGCGGTTCGACTTGCTTTACCCGCCGCCCAGCGCGGCCAGGGCGATCTGGATGCCCGTGGTCATATCCGCCGCCAGGAAGGGCAGCACGCCGAAGATCAGCGTGCCCAGCCCGGCCACGATCAACCCGGCGCGCAGCGTGCGCGGCAGGCGCGGCTGGGCCAGGTCGGCGCTGCCTTCCTCCAGGAACATGCGGACGATGACGCGCACATAGTAGAACGCCCCCACCACGCTGGTCAGCACGCCAATCACGGCCAGCACGACCTGCCCGGCGTTGATCGAGGCCCAGAAGACGTACCACTTCCCGACAAAGCCCGCCGTCAGCGGGATGCCGGTCAGGCTTAGCATGAAGAAGGCCATCAGCAGGGCCAGCCAGGGCCGCTGGCGAGAGAAGCCGCGCAGGTCATCCAGACTGACGCCCGACCCGTCGTTGCGCTCCACCGCGATGATGATCCCGAACGCGCCCAGGTTGGTAAAGGCGTAGGTCAGCAGGTACATCAGCGCCGCCTGGACGCCCTGGTTGGCGACGGCCGGATGCCCCGCCGCCGCGACCGCCATCAGGATGTACCCGGCGTGGGCAATCGAGGAGTAGGCCAGCATGCGCTTGAGGTTGGTCTGCATGATCGCGGCGAAGTTGCCCAGGATCATGGTCAGGGCCGCGATCAGCGCCAGGGCATCCACCCAGGCGGCGGCGGTCTGCTCGGCCACGATCAGGCTCGGCAGGCCGATCACCAGCACGCGCAGCAGGGCCGCGAAGCCGCCCGCCTTGGCCCCCACGCTCATGAAGGCCGTGACCGGGGTCGGCGCGCCTTCGTAGACGTCCGGCGTCCACATGTGGAAGGGCACGGCGGCTACCTTGAAGCCGAGCGCCACCACGATCAGCCCCGCGCCGAGCAGGACCAGGTAAACCGCGCTGGAGCCGCCCTCGACGATGGCGCTGACCGCCGCCCACACGGCGGGCAGGTGCGTGGAGCCGGTCGCGCCGTAGATCAGGGCGATGCCGTACACCAGGAAACCGCTGGAGAACGCGCCGAGCAGGAAGTACTTCAGGGCCGATTCCTCGCTGCGCGTCTCCGGGCGGCGGAAGCCGCTCATCACGTACAGCGGGATGCTGAGCAGTTCCAGGGCCACGAAGATCACGATCAGGTCGTTGGCCGCGCCCATGAACATCATGCCGCCGGTGCTGAAGAGCAGCAGGAAGTAGTACTCGGAGCGATTCATGTCCGTGCGGCGCAGGTAGTCCATCGCGATCAGGATGCCCACCGCCGCCGTGATCAGCACGACCACGTTGAGGAAGGCCGTGAACGAGTCGGCGACGAACATCCCGCCGAAGGCCTCGCCCGTCCGGTCGGTCGTCAGGAGGGTGATCCCCAGGCTGACCAGCACGCCGATCAGCGCCAGCCAGCCGGTGATCCAGCGGCGGCGTTCCGGCAGAAAGACGTCCACCAGCAGCAGCACGATCGCGCCCAGCACCAGCGCCAGCGCCGGGAGGGTCACGACCACATTCAGGCTTTCGAGCGTCGGAAGTTCAATCATGAGAATCCCCGTGCCTGACGATCAAACAAAACAGGTTATTTGCGCATGTAGGGACGTTCAATTGAACGTCCCTACCAATTGAACGTCCCTACCCAATTGAACGTCCCCACCCCTATTTCCCAGAGGGTCTACCCGCCGCCCGCCGCGATCTGGACGAAGGGCGCGATCTGGGCCACGAGATGGCCGACCGAGCTGTCCATCGCCGCGAACCAGCCGGTCGGGGCCAGGCCAATCCAGAAGACCAGCAGCAGCAGCGGGACCAGGGCCGCGAGTTCCTGCCAGGTTAGCGGCTGGTTCTTCAGCTCTTCGTTTTCCTTCTTGTCCAGCGGGCCCATGTAAATCTTCTGGAACATGTACAGCAGGTAGATGGCCGCCATGATCACGCCCAGGGTGGCGAAGAAGGTGAAGAAGAAGCCCAGCACCTCGCTGCCGAACGAGCCGAGCAGGATCGTGAACTCGCCCACGAAGCCGTTCAGGCCGGGCAGGCCCATGCTGCTCAGGACCACGATCAGGCTGATCCCGCCGTAAAGCGGCATGGCCTTCCACACCCCGCCGAAGGCGTTAAGCGCCTTGGTATGCCGTCGCTCGTACAGGATTCCGACCAGGATAAACAGTGCGCCCGTGCTGATGCCGTGGTTGACCATCTGCAGGATGCCGCCCTGGATGCCCGCCGCATTGAGGGCGAAAATGCCCAGCATCACGAAGCCCAGGTGGCTGACCGAGGAGTAGGCGACCAATTTCTTGGCGTCGGTCTGGCCGTAGCTGACCCAGGCCCCGTAGATGATCCCGATCACGGCCAGCGTGGCGATGACCGGGGCAAGCTGGACGCTCGCCTCGGGGAACAGGGGCAGGTTGAAACGCACGAAGCCGTAGGTGCCCATCTTCAGCAGGACGCCCGCCAGGATGACCGAGCCGGCGGTCGGGGCCTGGACGTGGGCGTCCGGCAGCCAGGAATGCAGCGGCCAGATCGGCACTTTGATGGCGAAGGCGATGGCGAAGCCCAGGAAGAGCAGGACTTCCACGCCCTCCGGGTAGACCAGCGCGCCGCTGCGCACCATGGCGATGATCTCCGGCAGGGCGAACGTCCCGGCCTGGTTGCCCAGGTACAGGATCGCCAGCAGCATCAGGATCGAGCCGGCCATGGTATAGAGGAAGAACTTGACGGCGGCGTAGACGCGGTTTTCCGCCCCCCAGATGCCGATCAGGAAGTACATCGGGATCAGGGTGACTTCCCAGAAGACGTAGAACAGGAAGAGGTCCTGCGCCATGAAGACGCCCAGCATGGCCCATTCGAGCAGGAGCATGAAGCTGTAATACAGCTTGACCCGCTCCTTGATCGAGCGCCAGCTAATCAGGATCGCCGAGGGCATGATGAACCCGGTCAGCAGGATGAGCAGGATGCTCAGGCCGTCCACGCCGACGTAGTAGCTGATCCCCCACGCCGGAATCCAGTTGTAGTAAGTGACCTGCTGCAAGGCCGGGTCGGCGTTGTTGACCGACAGGGCCAGGACGACGGTCAGCACGAAGGTGACGACGGTCGTCGCCAGGGCCAGCCAGCGGATCGCCTCCTCCCGCCTGGGCGGCAGGAACAGGGTCACCAGCAGGCCCACCAGGGGCGCAAACAGGACCACGGACGTCAG